>CANHFH010000133.1 GCA_947459825.1 Pseudomonadota bacterium
CACCGCGCTGATTACGACGACATCTTCGTCGCGTATGCCGATTGCGGCACCACGGGTGCGCTCGATGCCGTGCTGCGCGAGATGGGCGTGGAGCGCATCGACGGCGTGCACTGCTACCAGTTCTTCGCCGGTCCCGAGACCTTCGCGGAGCTCGCGGACGCCGAGCCCGGAAGTTTCTTCCTCACCGACTTCCTGGTGCGGCATTTCGACCGTCTGGTGTTCCGCGGTCTCGGCCTCGACCGCCATCCGGAGCTGCAGCCGCAGTACTTCGGCAACTACCGCCGCCTCGTCTACCTCGGGCAGCGCGCGGATGCCGACAACGCCGCGGCCGCCGAGGCGATCGCGCAGCGGCTCGGTCTCGAGTACCACTTCCGTCACACCGGTTACGGCGGACTGGAGTCGAGCCTGCGGCGGTTCGTCGCCAAGCCGTCTTCCGCCACGCCCATCGTCGTACAGGAGTCACCGCACTGATGGCCAGCCTGATCATCATCTCTTGGCGCGACATCCCGTCGCAGGTCGTGGTCAAGCGCGGTCGCGAGACCTCGAAGATCATGCTGTCCGCGCGCTTCCAGGAAGCCGTCGACCGTGCCGCGATGCGCGCAGGCAAGGGCAGCTCCGACGCCTACATCGCCGAGTGGACCCGCAGCGCGCCCACGCCCTGCGGCGAGGATCTGCAGGCCGAGGCCGCGGCAGCGGCAGCCGCCATCGAGGCGCGCTACAGCGACGAGGACCTCGACCGCTTGATCCGCGCCAAGGGGCTCGCCGCGCCGCCCGCTCCGCCGAGCGACACCGGAGCCTGACATGTACCGCGTACGCCTCTGGTCGGTACGGCATGCGCGCGGTCTGAACCGCGTGTACCGCCTGTTGGAGGACATCCTGACCGCTCTGCGTCCGTTGATGCGGCGGGTCGGCGATGAGCGCCTCGAGCGGCCGATGGCGATGCTCGAGCGCGGCACGAAGGGCTTCCTGTTCGACTGCAAGATGTGCGGTCAGTGCGTGCTGAGTTCCACCGGCATGTCCTGCCCCATGAACTGCCCGAAGCAGCTGCGCAACGGTCCCTGCGGTGGCGTGCGCGCGGACGGCAACTGCGAGGTGCTGCCCGACATGAAGTGCGTGTGGGTCGCCGCGTGGGAAGGCAGCCAGCGCATCCCGGACGGCGTCGTGTCGTTGCAGAAGGTGCAGTTCGCCGTCGATCGCCGTCTCGAAGGACGCTCGTCGTGGCTGCGCGCCGTGCGTCAGCGCCTCGGCGAAGAGTCGGCGCGATGAGATTCGGCGACGAGCCTCTGCCGGGGGATCCGCTGCCCATGCTGCCGGGGCATGTCTCGCCCGGCCGCTTCGAGCGTGTGCTGCGCGCCGGCGCCTTCGCGGTCACCGCGGAGCTCGCGCCGCCGGATTCGGCCAACGCCGACGACGTGTACGCGCGGGCGCGCATCTTCGACGGCTATGTGGACGCGATCAACGCCACCGATGGCAGCGGCGCCAACTGCCACATGTCGAGCATGGGCGTCTGCTCGTTGCTGACCCGGGCGGGCTACGCACCGATCATGCAGATCTCCTGCCGCGACCGTAACCGCATCGGCATCCAGGGCGACATCCTGGGCGCGGCGGCGATGGGTGTCTGCAACATCCTCTGCCTGACGGGCGACGGCGTGCAGGCGGGCGACCATCCGCAGGCGAAGCCGGTGTTCGACCTCGACAGCCTGTCGCTGCTCGGCATCGCGCGCACCTTGCGCGACGAGCAGCGATTCCAGAGCGGCCGCAAGCTCACCACGGCGCCGCGGGTGTTCCTCGGCGCCGCCGAGAACCCCTCGGCGCTGCCGCACGACTGGCGCGCGATGCGTCTCATCAAGAAGATCGAGGCCGGCGCGCAGTTCATACAGACGCAGTACTGCTACGACATGCCCTTGCTGCGCGCGTTCCTGCAGCGGCTGGAGGACCTCGGCGGGCTTGACCGCGTGTTCCTGCTGATCGGCGTGGGCCCGCTGCGCTCCGCCAAGGCCGCCGAGTGGATGCGGCAGAACGTGCCCGGCATCCACATCCCCGATGCGCTCATCGAGCGGCTGCGCGGGGCGCAGGACGCGGCGCGCGAGGGACGGAACATCTGCATCGAGCTCATCCAGGAGGCGAGGGCCATGAAGGGCGTGCACGGCGTGCATGTCATGGCCTACCGCCAGGAAGAGACGGTGGCGGAGATCATCGACCGATCGGGCGTGCTGGAAGGGCGCGTCCCGTGGTACCCGGGACGCGACCGGCAGACGCCGCAAGGCACGGACACACAGGACAAGGTGGCATCATGACCGACACGATCATCAGCTCCGCGACCAAAGAGGTCGTCATCGGCTTCGACCGGCCGTTCGTCATCATCGGCGAGCGCATCAACCCGACGGGGCGCAAGATCCTCGCGGCCGAGATGGCCGCGGGCGACTACACGCGCGTGATCTCGGACGCGCTCGCGCAGGTCGAGGCGGGTGCTCACATGCTCGATGTCAACGCCGGCATCCCGCTCGCCGACGAGCCCGCGATCCTCGCCGAGGCCGTGAAGATCGTGCAGTCGATCACCGATGTGCCGCTGTCCATCGATTCTTCCATCGTCGCTGCGCTCGAGTCGGGTCTCTCCGTCTACAAGGGCAAGGCGCTCGTGAACTCGGTGACGGGCGAAGAGGAGCGTCTCGAACAGGTGCTGCCGCTCGTCAAGAAATACGGCGCGGCGGTCGTCGCCATCTCGAACGACGAGACCGGCATCTCCGAGGACCCCGATGTGCGCTTCGCCGTCGCCAAGAAGATCGTCGAGCGCGCCGCCGACTACGGCATCCCGCGCAGCGATGTGGTGGTCGATCCGCTCGTCATGCCGATCGGTGCCATCAACCAGGCGGGCGTGCAGGTGATGCGGCTCGTGCGCCGGCTGCGTGACGAGCTCAAGGTGAACACCACCTGCGGCGCGTCCAACGTCAGCTTCGGTCTGCCGAACCGCGACGGCATCAACGCCGCCTTCCTGACCATGGCGATCGCGTCGGGCATGACCTCGGCGATCACCAACCCGCTGCACGGCGACACCGTGCGCGCCTGCATGGGTGCGGATGTCATGATGGGTCACGACCCCGACTGCGCGCGCTGGATCCGCAAGTTCCGTGAGCCGCCGCCGCCGGGGGCGGCGGGCGACAACCCGGCAGCCCGGGGCCGCCGTGAGGGCGGGGCGCGGCGCCGTGCTGCGGCCGAGGGTGGCGGCGGCGCGGCTTGAAGCCCGGGCTGGAGGAGAACGGATCTTGAGCCAGACCGACGCATTGGTGGTCTTCCTCCCCGCGGGCAAGCGCGGGCGGTTCGCGCTCGGCACCCCGCTGCTGCAGGCGGCGCGCGAGCTCGGCGTCGACATCGATTCGGTGTGCGGCGGTCGCGGCATCTGCGGCCGCTGTCAGGTGGTGGTCGCCGAGGGCGAGTTCGCCAAGCACGGCGTGCGCTCGGGCGAGGCCAGCGTCACCGCGCCGGGCGAGGTCGAAGCACGCAGCACGCGCCGCAAGGTTCTCAGGCCCGGCCAAAGGCTCTCCTGCCAGGCGAAGGTCTGCGCCGATGTGGTGGTCGATGTGCCGCCGGCGAGCCAGGTGCATCGTCAGGTGGTGCGCAAGGCTGCCGAGGTGCGCGAGATCGACCTCAATCCGTTGGTGCGCCTGCACTATGTGGAGGTCCGCGAGCCGGACATGCACGACCCGTCGGGCGACCTGCGTCGCCTGCTCGAGGCGCTGGAGCGCGAGTGGCAGCTCACCGGGCTCGGCATCGAACTCAATGTGCTGCGTGCGCTGCAGAGCACGCTGCGCGCCGGCGCCTGGAAGGTCACTGCGGCGGTGCACGGTGGCAAGCAGATCATCGGCCTGTGGCCGGGCTTCCACGAGCGCGCGCTCGGCATGGCGGTGGATGTCGGCTCGACGACCATCGCCGCGCACCTCTGCGACCTCGCGACCGGTGAGGTCGTGGCCTCCTCCGGCATGATGAACCCGCAGATCCGCTTCGGCGAAGACCTCATGAGCCGGGTCTCGTACGCCATGATGAACCCGGGCGGCGCGGAGCAGATGACCGTCGCGGTGCGCGCGGCGCTCAGCGAACTCGCCGCCGATGTGGCGCGCGACGCGGGCGCCGAGCCGCAGGAGATCCTCGAGATCACGCTGGTCGGCAACCCGATCATGCATCACCTCGTGCTCGGCCTCGACCCGACCGAACTCGGTGGCGCGCCGTTCGCGCTCGCCACGGACCAGGCCATCGAGCAGCCGGCGAGCGCGCTCGGCATCGATGTGCATCCGAACGCGCGGGTGTACGTGTTGCCCTGCATCGCGGGCCATGTCGGCGCCGACACCGCCGGCATGATCCTCGCCGAGCGGCCGGACCTCGGTGATCCGGTCACGCTGCTGGTCGATGTCGGCACCAACGCCGAGATCGTGCTCGGCAACCGCCAGCGCCTGCTCGCCTGCTCGAGTCCCACCGGTCCCGCCTTCGAGGGCGCGCAGATCAGCTGCGGCCAGCGTGCCGCACCGGGTGCCATCGAGCGCGTGCGTATCGACCCCGAGACGCTGGAGCCGCGCTTCAAGGTGATCGGCTCCGACCTCTGGTCCGACGATCCTGGCTTCGCGGAGGCGACGCAGAAGACCGGCGTCACCGGCATCTGCGGCTCGGGGATCATCGAGGTGATCGCCGAGATGTACCTCTCGGGCGTCATCAACCAGGACGGCGTGGTCGACGGTGCGCTCGCGGCCCGTAGCGACCGCATCATCCCGGCCGACCGCACCTTCTCGTATGTGCTGCATCGCGGGGCGGTGACGCTCGCCATCACCCAGACCGATGTGCGTGCGATCCAGCTCGCCAAGGCGGCGCTCTACGCGGGCGTGCGGCTGCTGATGGAGGAGCTCGGCGTCGAGCGGGTCGAGCGCATCCGTCTCGCCGGCGCCTTCGGCGCGCACATCGACACCAAGTACGCGATGGTGCTCGGCATGATCCCCGACTGCGACCTCACGCAGGTGGCCGCGGCCGGCAACGCGGCGGGTACCGGTGCGCGCATCGCACTGCTGGATGAGACCTCGCGTGCGACCATCGAGCAGGTGGTGCGGCGCGTCGAGAAGATCGAGACCGCCATCGAGCCGCGCTTCCAGGCGCACTTCGTGGAGGCCATGGCGATCCCGCACAAGCGCTTCCCGAACCCCGAGCTCTCCAAGGTGGTGACGCTGCCGGCGCCCAAAGAATCTGCGGCGCAGGCCGGTGCGGCCCGCGGTCGTCGCAGCCGGCGCCCGGGGGCAGCGGTGCCCGATGCATCGCCTGCTGCGGAGGGGGAGGCCCCCTGAACGACGCCATCGCCAGCGCCGCGGGACTCCTGGTCGCGGCGCGTCGCGAGCGTCGGCACCTCGATCGTCTGCCCGAGGCGTGTCGGCCGGCCGATGATGCGATGGGGTACGCGATCCAGCGACGGGTGGTCGCGGCCTTGGGTGATGCCATCGGCGGCTGGAAGATCGGTGCGGGTGGCCCGGACGAGACGCCGCTCTACGCGCCCATCCCCGCGCAGGC
>CANHFH010000134.1 GCA_947459825.1 Pseudomonadota bacterium
CGCGGACGCCGAGCTCCGCGTTGCAACGATCGCGCACCGTCGCGGCATAGGACTCCATCAGCCCGATCGGCAACGAGACATCATGTGCAGCGGTGGGCGCCAGCTTGCCTAGCATCTCGCCCGCCGATTCACGGATATGCCAAAGCCGGGCGGCCTCGGCCCCCGAGGACGCCACGATGGCATCGGTGACCCCGCCGCTCGACAGCGCCTCGGTGAGCACGGCTTCGGTCGCCTCCCGATCGGACCGCTCGTCGAGCAGTTCGACCTCGATGAGCGCGTAGTAGGGATGACGGGTTCCGAACGGTCGCGGCAGGCCCAACACGGACAGCGCGCACTCGAGATAGCTGTCCCACATCGCCTCGAACGCCGAAAGGCGCGGGCCAAGGCGTCGTCGCAACGAACCGAGCAGCGACAGCAGGTCGGCGTAGCTGCCGATCGCGACCAAGGCGGTCATGCGTTCGCGCGGCTCCGGGTAGAGGCGCAGCGAAGCGCGCGTCACCACACCGAGCGTCCCCTCGGTGCCGATGAAGAGCTGCTTGAGGTCGTAGCCGGCGTTGTCCTTCAGGACCGTGTTGAGCGAAGTGAGCACGGTGCCGTCGGCAAGCACCGCCTCGAGACCGAGGACGAGGTTCCGGGTCATCCCGTAGCGCATCACCCGGTTGCCGCCCGCGTTGGTGGCGATGTTGCCGCCGATGGTGCAGCTGCCGCGCGACGGCAGGTCGAGCGCGAAGCAGAGCCCCTCACCGATCGCCGTGTCCTGCACCGCCGCGAGCGTCGTCCCGGCGGCGACGATCATGACCGACGCGGTGGCATCGAACGCTTCGACGCCGGTCATCCGTTCGAGGGACAAGGCGAGTTCGCCCGGCCGCGGCGTCGCACCGCCCACGAGGCCGGTCAGTCCGCCCTGCACGACCACGGGCCATGCTCGGGCGTGACAATACCTGAGCACCGCAGCCACCTCGGCGGTGGTGCGGGGCCTTGCGACCGCGATCGGTGGGCAACGCTCCTTGCCGGCCCAATCGCGGCTGTGCCGCTCGAGCAATGCGGGTTCGGTCAGCAAGCCGTGACCGTCCAGCAACGGCGCGAGACCCGACAGGAACATATCGGTGCCGGGCCGCGCCTCCGCTGCGATGCTGTGTCGGGTCCCCATCATCCTCGGCCGCCAGAGCGCGAGCCCGGGCCCGCGCGACCGTTCCAGTATACTTGCTTTGTACACCATGTCGACTCGTAGGTCGCCGCCCGTTTGACGGAGCACCCACCGGTCGCTAGTCTCACTGTATGCAACGAGTCGACGAGTTTTTCCCGCGCGACTACGCCGACGGGCGAGCCCGATTCCTCGCGCTCACGCAAGCCGCCGGCTTCTCCACCACCTCCTTTGTACACCCGGCGCGCCGGGCGCCGGACGGTGGCGAGCTGGCCTGCGATGTCGCATGGTCGGGTCCGGCCGCGGCCTCCCGATTGCTGATCATCAGCTCCGGCACGCACGGCGTGGAGGGGTTCTGCGGCTCGGGCGCGCAGGCCGCCCTGCTCGCCTCCGGGGCGCTCGGCGGGATGCCGGCGGACGCCGCGGTGCTGCTCGTCCATGCCGTGAACCCCTACGGCTTCGCCCACCTGCGGCGGACCAACGAGGACAACATCGACCTCAACCGCAATTTCATCGATCACAGCCGGGCACCCGCGAATCCCGGCTATGACGAGATCCACGGCTGGCTCGTGCCCGAGTCCTGGGACGGTCCGGCACGCGAGGAAGCGGACCGCGAGATCACGCGCTACCAGCAGGAACGGGGCATGCGCGCGTTCCAGGAAGCCATGACCGGCGGACAGTACAACCACCCTGACGGCCTGTTCTACGGTGGTCAGGCACCCGCCTGGTCCAACCTCACCTGGCGACGCATCCTGCGCGAGCATTGCGCGCGCGCGGAAGAGATCGTCGCCATCGACCTGCACACCGGACTCGGCCCGTGGGGCGTCGGCGAAGCGCTGTGCGTCGCCTCGGAGGACGAGCACCGTCGGGCAGTCTCGATGTTCGGAGACCAGATCAAGTGGACCGGCGCAGGGACCTCCGTCTCGGCACAGATCGGCGGCACGCTGGTGCACGCGGCGCACGCGGAGCTCGGCCCGGGGAAGCTGACGATGATCGGGCTCGAATACGGCACCTACACCATCCCCGAGACGCTGGAGGCGCTGCGCGCGGAGACCTGGCTCGTGGCACGCGGTCGGACGGACTCGCCCGAGGCCGCCCGCATCAAGCAGCGGCTCAAAGATGTCTTCTACGTCGACGACCCGGCATGGAAACAGGCCGTCGTCGATCGCCTGATGGGGTTCGTGACGCGGACGCGCGAGGTATTCCGATGAACGCTCCCCGCCCGCGCACCCTCGCTCGTGCACCCCTGCCGCCGGATCCGCGGTCGTTCATCGCCTTCGGAGGTGAGCTCGGCGCCGAGATCGAGCGCATCACCGAGGCAGCGGTCGCAGCCGGTCGTTGGCGCACGCCGGAGGACATCCACATCACGAAAGCTGCGCTGCCGCTCGCCTACTGGACCTACAAGTCCTGGAACCCGATCGTCCGCGCCATGCCCGGCAGCGACATCGAAGAGCGTCTCGAACCGTTCCGTCGCACCCGCTTCGACCTCACACCCGACGGCTTCGAGCCGATGTCGGAGCGCAGCATGAGCCTGTCCGGCGACCTGATGTGCACCAAGGGCCTCGATGATGCCCAGGACCGCTTCTACGAAGAGGTGTCCGACCTGATCTTCGGGGTCGACATCGCCTACGCGAACCTCGAGTCGACACTCACCGCGGGCGAGATCGCAGCGACCACCTTCACCGAGGACGAGACGCCGAAGATCAACCTCACGCCGCGGCAGTACCAGACGATCATCGGCCATCGCGGTCGGCGCTACGACATCGTGCAGCTCGCCAACAACCACATCCTGGATTGCGGCGAAGAAGGCATCCGCACCACGATCGCGCAGTTGCGCGCCGACGGGATCGAACAGGTCGGGGTGAACGAGACCGAGACCGACGCGATGCGGCCGCGCATCACCGAGATCGCGGGGCTGCGGATCGGCTGGGTCGCCCACACCTTCAGCGTCAACTTCAAGCCTTTCCCGGCGGACAAGCCGTGGATCGTCAACATGACGCCGATGCATCTGATGCCGGATCCGGATGTCTCCGGCATCGAGGCGCAGGTGCGCGCCTGCCGCGAGGCGGGCTGCGACCTCGTGCTCGTCTCGCTGCATTGGGGGCTCGAGTTCGAGCTCTACCCGCATCCCGACCAGCTGCGCTGGGCGCACCGCTTCGCCGAAGCCGGCGCGGACGCCGTGATCGGCCATCATCCCCATGTCGCGCAGCCGGTGGAGATCTACCGGCCTGAGAGCGACCCCTCACGCACGGTGCCGATCCTCTATAGCCTCGGCAATCTCACCTCGCTGATCTCGCACCCCTCGAACGTCGCGAGCCTGGTCGCCCGTCTGCGGCTGTCGACCGGGATGCTCGGCGGTATGCGCCGGACGCTCGTCACGGGACTCGAGCTCACGCCGGTGGCGCTCCTCGCCGAGAGGGGGCAGACCGGCAACACGCTCAAGCTGTTCCCGGCGACCGTTCTGCTGGAGGCCAGCGGCGACGAGGCCACGGATGTCTATCTGTCGGAGGTCGCCGGCTACGTCGATGTCGTCATCGGAGACGGCTGGCGCGCGCGTTGATCTCAGGCGTCGGACCGGACATCGAGCCTGCCGCCGAGGTCAGCCGCGATCGACGATGGGATGCTCGGTGACCACCATCCGCGCCATGCGGCTCACATGGGCCATGACATCCGCGCGGGTCTCGGGCGCCGAGGGCAAGGACAGCGCACGACGCGCGATCTCCTCGCTCTCGAACCACTCCTCTGCGATGCCGTCCCACTCGCAAGGGGTGCCCGCGGCGGCCGGCAGATCGTCGCGGTCGGTGCGGATATCGACGATGTAGCGGTGGAGCAGATCACCGAGTTTCTCGCGGATCATCGGCGCGTGCCCGTCCAACCACCAGCGGCGGAACTCCTCCATGGAGAGATGATCGGCTTTCTTCAGGAACCAGACGACCTTCACCATCGACCATCTCCGTGCGCTGCGGATTCCACGGCGCGAAACGGCGCCGAAATCATGTTGACACGATGTAGACAAGATTAATACAGTGCATCGGCGATGCGCAGCGCCCCGGAAGAATGTGATGTGTTGGTCGTCGGATCGGGCGCCGCAGGACTGTCGACCGCCCTGACCGCGGCCGCGCTCGGGCTCGATGTGGTCGTCTGCGAGCACGCCGATGTCCTCGGCGGTACCAGCGCCCTCTCGGGCGGCGAGGTCTGGATCCCCCTCAACCGCCAGAACGGCGGCGGCGCCTCGGACAGCCACGCCGAAGCGCTCGACTACCTGCGTGCCGCCATCGGCCCCGGTCTGGAGATCCCGCGTGCGGAGGCCTTCGTCCGCCACGCCGCCGAGGCGCTCGCCTTCCTCGAGGACCACAGCGAGGTCGAGTACGAGGCCCTCGCGCATGTGGTCGACTACCGCAGCGGTGCGCCCGGCGCCAAGAACGGCGTCCGCACGCTCGGCGCGCTGCCCTTCGATGGTCGCAAGCTCGGTCGCCACTTCGCCTCGATCCGCGCGCCGTTGGCCACCGGCACGATCTTCGGCGGCATGGCGATCGGCCGCGAGGACTTCCCCCACCTCTACAACGTGGCCCGCTCGCCACGCTCGTTCGTGCATGTGGCGAAGATGCTCGCGCGACACGCGCGTGACCGGCTCACGGGCCATGCGCGCGGCACGCGCATGGTCATGGGCAACGCACTGGTGGGACGCCTGGTCTGCTCGCTGCTCGAGCGGCGGGTGTCGATGCTGCTCGGCTGCAAGGTCACGCAGCTGCTCATCGAGGACGGACGCGTCACCGGCGCGACGATCGCGGTGGACGGCGCGACGCGCCGGATCGCGTGTCGGCGCGCGGTGGTCCTCGCGAGCGGCAGCTTCTCGGGCAGCGCTGCGATGCGACAGCGGCACTTCGCCCATGTCCGCTCCGGCCGATCGCATCTGACCGCGCTGCCCACGACCAACGACGGTTCCGGACTCGACCTCGCGCTCGCCTGCGGCGGGGTGTTGGACGACACGATCGCCGAACCTGCGGCCTGGGCGCCGATGTCGGCGGTGCCGCTCGGGCGGAATGGCGATGGCGCATTCCCCCACTTCGGCGATCGGGCCAAGCCCGGCGTGATCGTCGTCGGTCCGGACGGACGACGCTTCGTGAACGAAGCCTCCGACTACCACGACTTCCTGCGCGCGATGCTGGCCGCGGCCGAGCGCGACGGACGCCGAGATGCAGAGGCCTATGTGGTCGCGAGCCATGGGTCGCTGCGCAAGTACGGCCTCGGGCGCGTACCGGCCTCCCCCGGCCGCATCGGCCCGTTCCTGCGCAACGGCTATCTGCTGCACGGCAGGACGATCGCCGAACTCGCCGGACGGATGGGCGTCGACGCGGACACATTGGAGAACACCGTCC
>CANHFH010000135.1 GCA_947459825.1 Pseudomonadota bacterium
GAAGATCACCTTCCTCGAGCAGCAGGCCGAGGGTCTCAAGGTGTGGCAGGAGCCGTTCGTCCCGCTGCGCGCCCCGAAGATCACCAACCTGCGCATGGATCCCTTCGAGCGTGCCGAGGAGGAGAACGCGATCGGTTACCAGCGCTGGTACCTCGAGCGGATGTACATGATCGCGCCGTCCGGTGCCTATGTCGCCAAGTGGCTCCAGTCCTTCAAGGAGTTCCCGCCGCGCCAGAAGCCGGGCAGCTTCAACCTCGACCGCGTCATGGAATCCGTGATGAGCAGCAGCGGGCGCTGACGCGCCCATCGAGACACCGGTTCCAGTGTGCGGGGCCGCGTCCTGCTGAAGGTCGCGGCCCCTTTCTTTGGAGGATCGTCCGATGAAGACCATGAACATGTTCCGTACCCTCACCGCCGCCTTGCTGCTGGCGCTCGGCCTCGCCGCACCGGTCGCACCGGCCGCCGAGGCGCTGCCGTCGTGGAACGACGGCGCCGCCAAGGCGCGCATCGTCGCCTTCGTGCAGGGCGTCACCGACCCGCGCAGCCGCAGTTATGTCCCTCCCGCCGAGCGCATCGCCGTGTTCGACAATGACGGCACGCTGTGGTCGGAGCAGCCGGCCTACTTCCAGCTCGCCTTCGCCATCGACCGGGTGAAGGCGCTCGCGCCGCAGCACCCGGAGTGGAAGACCAGGCAGCCGTTCCAGGGCGTGCTCGAAGGCGACCTGAAGGCCGTCGCTGCGACCGGCGAACGCGGTCTCATGGAGCTCGTCATGGCGACCCACGCCGGCAGTACCACCGAGGAGTTCGCGGCAAGCGTGCGGCAGTGGGTGAAGACGGCGCGGCACCCGACGCTCAAGCGTCCCTACACCGAGCTCGTGTTCCAGCCGATGCTGGAACTGCTCGCCTACCTGCGCGCCAACGGCTTCAAGACCTACATCGTCTCGGGCGGCGGCATCGAGTTCATGCGCGTGTTCGCCGAAGAGGTCTACGGCGTGCCGCCCGAGCAGGTGATCGGCTCGACCATCGCCACGAAGTACGAGCTGCGCGACGGCAAGCCCGTGATCGTCCGCGAGCCGAAGCTCGACTTCATCGACGACAAGGCGGGCAAGCCGCTCGCCATCAACAAATTCATCGGCCGGCGGCCGATCGCTGCCTTCGGCAACTCCGACGGCGACTTCGAGATGCTGGAGTGGACCACCGCGGGCGCCGGTCCGCGGCTCGCGGCGATCGTCCACCACGACGACGCTGCCCGGGAGTTCGCGTATGATCGGGACTCGCATGTCGGCAAGCTGCGCCGCGGCCTCGACGAGGGCCCGCAGCGGGGCTGGCTGATCCTCAGCATCAAGAACGACTGGAACGCCGTCTATCCCGCCCCCAAGCGCTGAGACCCGCTCCCGGACGCCGCTGCTCGTCGCGGTCGGTTTCCTCGTGCTCGCGCTGGCAGCGGGCGCGTGGTGGTGGCTCGCGTCGCGGCGTGACGGCGTCGCGGACGCGGGCAGCGTCTCCGCCGCGGCCGGTCACGCCGCCGCGGCCGACCTCGCCACACTGCGCGCCTCCGCGACCTTCGTCGGCAGCGCTGCCTGCGCCGAATGCCACCGCGCCGAGCACGCGGCCTGGAAGGGCTCGCAGCACGAGCGCGCCATGCAGCACGCCACACCGCAGACCGTGTTGGGCGATTTCTCGGGCGCGACCTACACCCGCGACGGCGTCACCTCGAAGTTCTTCCAGCGCGACGGCAAGTTCTTCATCCGCACCGATGGACCCGACGGCAAGCTCACCGACTTCGAGGTGAGGTACACATTCGGTGTGGAGCCGCAGCAGCAGTACCTCGTCGAGTTGCCGGGCGGCCGCCTGCAGGCGGTGTCGGTCACCTGGGACACGCGGACGAAAGAGGCTGGCGGACAGCGCTGGTTCCGCCAGTACCCCAAAGAAGTGCTCGACCATCGCGACGAACTGCACTGGACGCAGCGCGCGCAGAACTGGAACTTCATGTGCGCGGACTGCCACTCGACGGATGTCCGCAAGGGCTACGACGACGCGACAGGCGCTTACGACACCCGCTACGCCGAGGTGTCGGTCGGCTGCGAGTCCTGCCACGGACCCGGTTCGGCGCATGTGGCGACCCAACGCGGTGGCAAGCCCGGCGGCAAGGGCGGCGACGGCAGGCGTTCCGGCGCACCGGCCGGCGCTGCGCATGGCCTGACGGTCGCCCTCCACGAACGCCGCGATGTCGCGTGGGTCATCGACCCCGCCACAGGCAACGCGCGCCGCAGCGCGCCGCGCACCACTGACGACGAGATGGAGACCTGCGCACGCTGCCACTCGCGGCGCAGCCAGTTCGCTGAAGGCTGGCGTGCCGGCGATCGCTTGCTCGACCATTTCCTGCCGGTGACGCTGCGCGAGGGCCTCTACCATCCCGATGGCCAACAGCAGGACGAGGTGTTCATCTGGGGGTCCTTCCGCCAGAGCAAGATGCACGAGGCCGGCGTCACCTGCGGCGACTGCCACGACCCGCACACCCAGAAGATGCGGCTGCCGGGCGATGCCACCTGCGCGCAGTGCCATGCGCCCGCCAAGTACGCCGTCGTCGAGCACCACCGTCATGAGTCCGGCAAGGCAGGATCGCAGTGCGTCGACTGCCACATGCCGGCGACCACCTACATGGTCAACGATCCGCGCCGCGACCATGGGTTCAAGATCCCGCGGCCGGACCTGACGGCATCCACGGGAGCGCCGAACGCCTGCGGCAGCTGCCACGAACGCGAGGGGGCCGGGTGGGCCGCCGGCGCGCTCGACCGCTGGCATGGCACGGCGTGGCGTTCGCGGCCGAACATCGCGCCGACGCTGCACGCTGCACGGCGCGGTCTGCCCGGCGCGGCGCGCGGTCTGCAGGGCTTGGTGGACGACCCGAAGCAACCGGCGATGGTGCGCGCCACCGCGCTCGAGCTCCTCGCGCGCTACCCGAGTCCGCTCGCCGACGGGGCGCTGCAGCGCGCCTTGGGCGACCAGGACGATCTCACCCGCCATGTGGCGGTGACGCGTCTCGAGGCGCTGCCGGTCGAGGCTCGGCCGGCGTTGCTTGTGCCACGGCTCACCGACCGCGTGCGCGCGGTGCGCATGGAGGCTGCGCGCCTGCTGCTGCCGGCGGCCGCACAGCTCGATACCGCGGCGCGTCCGGCGTTCGACGCCGCGATCAGGGAGTACGAAGCGTCGCTGCGCCACGACCTCAGCCGCCCCGAGGCGCGACTCAATCTCGGCAACCTGCTGCTGCAGCGCGGCGATGCGACCGGCGCCGAGGCGTCGTTCAAGCGCGCCATCGAGACCGACCCGCGCTTCGTGCCGGCGCGCGTGAACCTCGCCGACCTCTACCGCGGCCAGGGTCGCGAGGACGAGGCGGACCGCGTCCTGCGCGACGGCCTGCGTGCAGCACCGGGTGCGCCTGCGTTGCATGAGGGCCTCGGGCTGTCGCTGGTCCGGCAGGGTCGAAAACCCGCCGCCATCGCCGAGTTCGCGGCGGCGTCGCGCGCCGCCCCCACCGAGGCGCGCTATGCTTACCTTCATGCGCTCGCGCTGCATGATGCCGGTCGACGCGACGAAGCGATGCGGGTGCTCGCCGATGCGGCACGCCGTGTCCCGGACCGCGACCTGCTGCTCACGCTCGCTCAATGGCGCAGCGAGGGCGGCGACGAGACGGGTGCGCGCGAGGCGCTGTCCCTCTGGTACGCCGTCAGCCCCGACGACCCGGCGCTCGCCGCCCTGCAGCCGCGCTGATGCCCACTGACGCCGAGTTCATGCGCCGCGCGCTCGCCCTCGCGAGCGCAGCCGCCACGCGCGGCGAGGTGCCGGTCGGTGCGCTCCTGGTGCGCGGCGACCAGGTCTTGGGCGAGGGCGCCAACTGCCCGATCGGCACCCATGACCCGACGGCGCATGCCGAGATCCAGGCGCTGCGCGCCGCAGGCGCCGAGGTCGGCGATTACCGTCTGGCGGGGACCACGCTCTATGTGACGCTCGAGCCCTGCATCATGTGTGCGGCGGCGCTGGTCCACGCGCGGGTGTCGCGCGTCGTTTTCGGGGCCTGGGACCCGAAGGCCGGGGCGGCGGGCAGCCTCACCGATGTGTTCAACATCGCGGGGCTCAACCACCGCGTGGATGTCTTCGGCGGCGTCTTGGCGGAGGAGTGCGGTACGCTGCTCTCCGATTTCTTCCGCCAGCGCCGCACTTGAAACACCAGGCCAAGCTCACCACCGGTTCGATCCCGCGCACGCTGTTCACGTTCGCGCTGCCCATCCTGCTCGGCAACGTGATGCAGTCGGTCAACGGCTCCATCAACGCCATATGGATCGGCAAGTATCTCGGGCCGGCGGCGCTCACCGGCGCCAACAACGGCAACATCGTCGTGTTCCTGCTGTTCGGCGCGGTGTTCGGCCTCACCATGGCGGCGACCATCATGATCGGCCGTGCGGTAGGTGCGGGCGAGACCGCCGAAGCGAAGCGCGTGGTCGGCAGCAGCGCCACATTCTTCTTCGTGGTCTCGCTGTTGCTCGCGGCGCTCGGCTTCCTGCTCGCGCCCGCCATCCTGCATTGGATGGGCACGCCAGAGGACGCACGCGCCTACGGCATCGACTACCTGCGCGTGCTGTTCCTTGCGCTGCCCGCGTCGAACGCGTTCTTCTTCGTCAGCGCCGCGCTGCGGGGCGCCGGGGATTCACGCACCCCGTTCCGCTTCCTCGCCGTGTCGGTGGTGCTCGACATCGTGCTCAATCCGCTCTTCATCTTCGGATGGGGGCCTGTGCCGCCGCTCGGCATCGCCGGCTCCGCGCTCGCCACGCTGGTCGCGCAGTGCGTGGCGCTCGGCCTGCTCATGCGGCATGTCTACGGCGTGAAGCATCCGCTCGCGCTGCACGCCGACGAGCGGCAGCTGCTGCGCATCGACTGGGGCATCGTCCGCACGCTCGTCGGCAAGGGCATACCGATGGGTCTGCAGATGATGGTGCTGTCGACCAGCGCCGTGCTCTTCCTCGGCATCGTCAACGGCTTCGGTTCGACCACCGCGGCGGCCTTCGCGGCCGACATGCAGCTCTGGAACTATGTGCAGATGCCGGCGCTCGCGCTCGGCGCCGCGGTGTCGTCGATGGCGGCGCAGAACATCGGCGCCGGCCATTGGGACCGGGTCGGGACCATCGCCAAGGTGGGCGTGCTGTTCAACTTCCTGCTCACGGGCGGGCTCGTGGTGCTGCTCTACCTCGCCGAACGGCGCGGAGTGGGGCTGTTCCTGCCCGCCGGCAGCCCCGCGGTCGATATCGCCGTGCATGTGAACCACATCATCCTCTGGTCGTTCCCCTTGTTCGGGGTGTCGATGGTCCTGTCGGGCGTGGTCCGGGCGGCCGGGGCCGTGATCGCCCCGCTCCTCATCCTGGCACTGGCGCTGCTCGTGGTCCGCGCCCCCCTTGCCTGGTACAGCGTCGACCACTGGGGCGCGGATGGGGTCTGGTGGAGCTTCTCGATCTCGGCCATCGTCGC
>CANHFH010000136.1 GCA_947459825.1 Pseudomonadota bacterium
AAGGTGGGCGACGATGTCGTCGTGCGCTACTACGAGACCATCGGCGCTGCGATGCGCAAGCCGGGCGACTCCACCGAAGCCTCCATCGCGCTCGCCGACGGCGTGGCCGACCCCGGCGACCGCCCGGGCGCCGCCATCGGCACGCGCACCACGCTGCCGGTGACCATCGTGTCGGTCGACAGCAAGACCAACGAAGTGCGGTTCTATGGCCCGGACAAGCGCGTGCGCACCGTGGAACTCGAGACGCCGGAAGCGCAGGCCTTCGCCAAGAAGCTGAAGGCGGGCGACGAAGTGGTCGTCACCTTCACCGAGGCGCTGGCGGTGTCGGTGGAGCCGGCGCGCTAGCGCGGCGGCTGCGCTAGGCGAGATCGACCACCGCAAACCCTTCCTTCCGCGCGGCGTCCGCGAGGCGGCGATCGGCCGTCACCAACTCCAGCGAGGTGGGCCGCATCTCCGCGGCGATGACCGCAGCGGCGAGCTGCACCGCGTCGGCAGCACGCAACGGGTGCACGCGCAGCAGACGGATCGCGCACTCGCGCAGCATGTCGCCGGCATCGACCTCGTGCCATGCAGACGCCAGCGTCGCGAGGTTGTCGAAGGCACGGGATGCGCCGACCGCGTCCAAGGCGCCGTCGCGCTCCAGCCGCGCGAGCGCCGACGCGCACTCGATACGCGTCCCCCACCATACGATCATCACGGGATCCGCGGTGAGCGAGGCGCGGGCTGACGCCGTCGTCGCCTCGCTGACGATGAGTGGCAGCAGCGCCGACGAGTCCCAGAACTTCATCGCCCTTCCCGACGCTCCTCGAGCAGAGCCGCGACGGCCGAAGCGCCGGCGATAGGACCCGGCAGTTCGCGCTTGAGGAACTCCGGCGACAGGACACCCCGACCACGGCGCAGCACACCGGCGCGTTCGAGCCGCGCCAGCTGACCTTCGGGATCACCGCCTTCGGTGATGCCGCTGACCGGCTCCAAGCGCGCCACCGGTCGACCGCGATCGACGATCAACAGCGGCGCCCCGCGCTGCACGCCGTCGATGAGCGCGCTCAACTTGTCCTTCAACTCCGAAATACTGGCCTTTTTCATATGGCCATTATAGCCACGAATGCGCGCGAGGGGCATGGCCTGATCTCCGACCGCCGATGGCACGGAAGGATGACCCACGGTCGGCCGATGAGCACGCCGCGTTTCTCGCTGGTTCGCTGGAAATCCGCTCTGGTCAGACGGCAGCGGCGGCCGCAGCGCGCCCCCTGCCCCACACATACACCGCCATCAGACACAGCAGGCCGCTGAGGCAGCCGGTGAGGATGTAGGGCGCGGACGGCCGCCATATGTCGAACAGCGTGCCGCCGACGATGGCGGCCAAAAATATCCCGACCGAGCCGCAGAGCGTGAACACGCCGATCACGGCGCCGCGGCCGCGCACCGGCGCCACCTGACCGACCAGCGCCTGCGAGGCGAGGATGCCGCTCATCTCGCCGACGCCGAGGAACACCGCCGCCACATACATCGCCGGCCGGAACGGATCGTCCTGCAGCCCGAACCAGACATAGCCGAAGCAGGCGAGCGCCGAGGCGACCGCCATGAACAGCACTCGGTCGATGCGGTCGATGAAGCTGATGACCGTCACGGCCCAGAGCGTCGCGGTGATCTGGATGACGACGAAGATGCCGCCGCTGCGCTGCATGGCCTCGGCGGGCGACATGCCCTGCTCCTTGCCGGCCTGCACCATCCATAAGAAGAAGAACGCGCTGATGATGGAGAGCGATGCGCGCGATACGGTGGCGGAGGCATAGGCGAGCCGCACACGAAGGTCGCGCGCGGCCGCGATGCCGACCCGCAGCGTGGCAAGCAAGGGCTCACGCTCCTCGAGCTGTCCCGGCGCGCGGCGCGGCAGGCCGCGCAGCACGATCACCATCGGGATGAGACACAGCACCGCCACCGCCCAGTAGGCCGCGCGGCCGGCCTCGATGGGCGTCATGCCCTGGGCGAGGAAGATCTTCGGCAGCTGCGAGGCGAGGCCGACCAGCGATGCGACGCCGAGGCCGTTCAAGAAGAAGCAGATGCCGACCAGCTTGCCGCGCGAGGTCTCCCGCGGATAGTCGGCGATCACCGCCGACAGCATCGCTGCGACGAGCGAGGCGCCGCAGGCGGTGATGAAGACCATCGCGTAGAGCGTCCAGTCGAAGCGCGCGAACGGGAACAGTGCGTAGCCGACCGCAAGGATCGCGAAGCCCATGCCGTAGATGATGCGGCGTCCCAGCCGGTCCGACGCCGCGCCGATGAGCCCCGACAGCAGCAGCGCCGGGATCTCGCTCACCACATCCATCGACGCGCTCACCCGACCCTGGATGTCGTCCGGGATGTCGAGCATCGAGTTGAAGAGGTAAGGCCGCAGGTTGCCGACCAGCGTCAGCAGGCCGATCGAGAAGAACGCGGTGCCGAGCAGCGCGTAGAAGTTGGAGCGCTCGATGCCGGGCGCGAGTTCCCAGATGCCGACGCGCGTGCCTGCGGCGCCGCGGTCGGCCGGCTCGTCCTCTTTCGGCGTGGTCATCAACCCTCCCCCTGCCGGGAGGATGCTACGCGCGGGTGGTGAGCCGCAACCCCACGGCGCCGATCAACACCAGGGCGATGCACACATATTGAATGGCGCCCAGCTTCTCATCGAACGCGAACATGCCGATGGCGGCGGCCGCGACGATGCCCACACCGGCCCAGATCGCATACGCGACGCCGACCGGCAGCACCTTCATGGCCGGCGCCAGCGCCCAGAAACAGGCCGTGTAGCAGGCGATGGAGAGCGCGCCCCAATGCCAGCGCTCGAAGCCGTGGGAGAGCTTCAGCAGGAAGGTGCCGGTGATCTCGAGCGCGATGGCGAGACCGAGGTAGACCCAAGCGTTCATAGGGATGAGGATATCGCGACCGCACTCTCGTCTCATGCCAATATCCGGGCGTGGACCGACCCGACCCGCAAGCGACCTGCACCACCCCCGACGGCCTCACTGTGCTCTACGACGGTGCTTGTCCGCTGTGCCGTCGCGAGATCGGCGTCTACCGCGGCCTGACGCCGACCGAGCCGCTCGAGTTCCGCGATATCAGCGATCGGTCGGCGGCGCTGCCGGCGCCGCTGCCCGCCGGTCTGTCACAGGCCGACCTCCTCGCCCGCTTCCATGTGCAGCATGCCGATGGCCGTATCGAGATCGGCGCCCGTGCGTTCATCGCCCTCTGGGAACGGCTGCCCTATTGGCGCTGGTTGGCACGCCTCGGACGGCTGCCCGGCATGGCGTCGCTGATGGAGATCGCCTACCGGGGGTTCCTCCGGGTGCGGCCGACGATGCAGCGCTGGGCGGGCAAGCGGGGATGACGGGATTTCCTGCCCGGATGTCGGCTGGACGCAAACAACGATGTCGCATCTGAAGCAGTTTTAGGCATGCCTTCCGATACCCCCGCGCGGCCATGAGGCCGGGCAGCCGCAGCCGCCGCACCGGCGGAGCCCGTCTTCCGCAGCTCCCGTGGACGCGGGTGGTCAACCCCTACGCGCCGATGGAGATCCTCTCGGCCGACCAGATCGAGGCCATCCACCTCACCTCGCTGCGCATCCTCGAGGAGATCGGCATCGAACTGATGTCGCCCGCCGCGCGCGCCGCCATGCGTGCGGTCGGCGCCGAGGTCGACGAGACGACCGGCACCGTCAGGCTGGACCGCGCCGTCGTCGAGCGCGCGCTCGCCACCACGCCCGAGCGCTTCACGCTGACCTCGCGCAATCCGGCCAAGCAGCTGCAGATGGGCGGGCGGGACATGGCCTTCGGTCTCGTCGCCGGGCCGCCGTTCGTGCACGACTGCGAGCGCGGCCGTCGCGCCGGCAACCTCGCCGACTACCGCGACTTCATCAAGCTCGCGCAGCACTTCAACGCCATCCACATCATCGGCAACCAGGTCTGCGCGCCGATCGAGCTGCCCGCCAACTCGCGCCACCTCGACACCTACCGTACCAACCTGGTCTATTCCGACCTCAGCTTCCATTGCACCGCCATCGGCGCGGGCCGCGCACGCGACGGCATCGAGATGATGGCGATCACGCGCGGCCTTACGCCCGAACAGATGGCGGACAGCCCCGGCGTGCTCACCATCATCTCGGTGAACAGCCCGCGGCGCTTCGACGAAGCGATGGCCGACGGCCTGATGATGATGGCCCGCCACGGCCAGCCGGTCGTGATCACGCCGTTCACGCTGATGGGCGCGATGGCGCAGGTGTCGCTCGCGGCCGCGCTCGCGCAGCAGAACGCCGAGATCCTGTTCGGCCTGACCCTCGCGCAGGCGGTGCGGCCCGGCGCACCGGTGATGTACGGCGCGTTCACCTCCAATGTGGACATGCGCTCCGGCGCGCCGGCTTTCGGCACGCCCGAGAACACCAAGGCCAACATCGCGAGCGGCCAGCTCGCGCGGCGCTATCGCCTGCCCTACCGCACCTCGAACGCCAGCGCCTCCAACGTCGCCGACGCCCAGGGCGTCTACGAGACCGAGATGTCGCTGTGGGGCGCGGTGCTCGGCCACTGCAACCTCGTGTACCACGCCGCCGGCTGGCAGGAAGGCGGCCTCGTCGCCTCGTTCGAGAAGCTGGTGCTCGATGTCGAGATGCTGCAGATGATGATCGAGTTCCTGAAGCCGATCGTCGTCGACGAAGCCGAGCTCGGCTTCGAGGCGCAGCAGCAGGTCGCACCGGGCGGGCATTTCTTCGGTGCGCCGCACACCATGGCGCGCTACGAGCACGCCTTCTACCAGCCGCTCGTCTCCAACTGGCAGAACTACGAGAACTGGCAGTTGGGCGGCGGCAAGGACGCCACGCAGCGCGCCACCGACATCTGGAAGCGCGCGCTCGAGGAATACGAGCAGCCGGCGCTCGACCCCGCCGTCCTCGAAGCGCTCGACGCCTACATCGCTCGCCGCCGCGAGGCGATCGGCGGCGGAGAGCCCTGACCCGTCCGGCACGACGTGCGCTATTCCGCCTTCCGACTGTTCGCTGAAGCGCTCCGCGGCAACCGCGGCTGGCGGCCGGCGTGGCGCGATGCGGCGCCGCGCAGCGCCTATGACGCCGTGATCGTCGGCGGCGGCGGCCACGGCCTCGCCACCGCCTACTACCTCGCCAAGGTGTACGGTCTGCGCGACATCGCGGTGCTGGAGAAGGGCTGGATCGGCGGCGGCAATGTCGGCCGCAACACCACGATCATCCGCTCGAACTACCTGCTGCCCGGCAACACGCCGTTCTACGAGTGGTCGCTCAAGCTCTGGGAAGGCCTCGAGCAGGACATCAACTACAACGCGATGGTCAGCCAGCGCGGCGTGCTGAACCTCCACCACAACGACGCACAGCGCGACGCCAACGTGCGGCGCGGCAACGCCATGCGCCTACAGGGAGTGGATGCGGAGCTGCTCGATGCGAAGGATGTGCGCCGCATGCTGCCCTTCCTCGATTTCGACAACGCGCGCTTCCCGATCCGCGGCGGCCTGCTGCAGCC
>CANHFH010000137.1 GCA_947459825.1 Pseudomonadota bacterium
AAGGCGCCGAGCAACGACAGCGAGAACCCGAGGATGGCGAGCAGCAGCGTCCAGCTCTTGAAGAGGCCGCGCTTCTCGGTGACCGCCAGCGAATGGATGAGCGCGGTGGCGATGAGCCACGGCATGAACGACGCGTTCTCGACCGGGTCCCAGAACCAGTAGCCGCCCCATCCGAGCTCGTAGTACGCCCACCACGAACCGAGCGCGATGCCGACCGTGAGGAAAGCCCAGGCCACGGTGGTCCAGGGCCGCATCCAGCGTGCCCAAGCCTGGTCGAGGCGGCCCTCGATCATCGCGGCACAGGCGAAGGCGAACGCCACCGCCAGACCGACATAGCCCGCGTAGAGCATCGGCGGGTGGGCGGCGAGCGCAGGGTCCTGCAGCAAGGGGTTGAGGTCGCGCCCATCCGGCGGCGCCGGGTCGAGGCGCGCGAAGGGGTTGGAGGTGGCGATGGTGAACAACAGGAACCCGATGCTGACGATGCCGAGCACCCCGAGCACCCTGCCCGCGAACTCCGGCGGCAGACGCCGGGAGAGCAACGCCACGGCGAGGATCCACGCGCAGAGGATCCAGCACCAGAGCAGGAGCGAACCTTCATGGGCGCCCCAGACCGCCGCGATCCGGTAACCCACCGGCAGCGCGCTGTTGCTGTTCGCCGCGACATACTCGACCGAGAAATCGTTCTGCACGAAGACCGTGATCAACGCGGCGAGCGACAAGGTCGCCAGCAGGAACTGCACGATGGCTGCCGGGCGTACCGCGGCGAGCCAGTGCCCGCGCCCGGCGGTCGGGCCCAGCAGGCCGAACACCGTCTGGGCCGCCGCAGCGACCAAGGCCAGCACCATGGCGTAATGACCGAGCTCGGCGATCATGTGCGCGGGACGCCCTTGTGGTCGGGGTTCACCGGCATCACGCCGCCGTGTTTTTCTTTGATCGCGCGGGCCACCTCGGGGGGCATGTAGTTCTCATCGTGCTTGGCGAGGATCTCGTCGGCGACGAAGGTGCCGTCCTGGCCGAGACGCCCGTGCGCGACGACGCCCTGGTTCTCGCGGAAGAGATCGGGCACCACGCCCTCGTAGCGCACCGGCACATCGCGCTTGAAATCGGTGACGATGAAGCTCATCTCGAGGCTGCCCGGGGTGCGCTGCACCGTACCGGGCCGCACCATGCCGCCCAAGCGGAAACGCTTGTCGACCGGCGCCTCGCCGGTCGCCACCTGCGACGGATCGAAGAAGAACATCACGTTGTCCTCGAAGGCGCGCATCGCGAGCAACGCTGCGACGGACACGCCGGAGAGGATGCCGACGACGAGAGCGAGACGCCGCTGACGAGGGGTCATGCCCCATCCTCCCGATCGGCGGTGAGACGGCGTCGGGCCTCCGCCCTCGCCTCGCGCAGCGCGCGTCGCGCCGACAGCACGTTCCAGCCCAGCACGGCGAAGGTGAGCAGATAGGCCGGCCAGAGATAGGCGGCGTATCCGCCCATGTGGAAGAACTCGCTCAAGACACGACCTCCTTGACCCAGGCGGCGCCGCGCTCGCGACGCAGCACCTCGGCGCGCAGACGCACCAGCAGGACAGCGACGAAGAACAGCGTGAAGCCGAGCAGCATCATCAACAACGGCGCGAGCATGTCCATCGGCATCGACGGGCGGTCCATCTTCATCACCGAGGGCGTCTGGTGGATGGAGTTCCACCACTCCACCGAGTAGCGGATGATCGGCAGGTTGACCACGCCGACGATCGCCAGCACCGCGCTCGCGCGGTCGGCGCGGCCGAGGTCGTCGATCGCCGAGCGCAGGCCGATGTAACCGAGGAACAGGAACAGCAGCACGAGCTGCGCCACGAGCCGCGGGTCCCACACCCACCAGGTCCCCCACATGGGCTCGCCCCACAGCATGCCGGTGACGAGCGAGGCCGCGGTGAACGACGCCCCGACGCCGGCACAGCTCGCGGCCACCGCGTGCGCGACCTTCATGCGCCAGATGAGCCCGACGGCGGCGGCGCTCGCCATCACCGCGTAGACCATCGTCGACAGCCACGCCGACGGGGCGTGGACATAGATGATGCGGAAGCCATCGCCCTGCTGGTAATCGGGCGGCGCGAGGACGAGACCGCCGTACAGGGCCGCGATGATGAGGATGCCGGCCGGCCACGCGAACCAGGGCGTGAGCGTACCGGCCAACCGGTAGACATGCGGTGGCGAGCCGAATTTGTGGAACCAGGTCCAGTCCATGCCGTCGTCACTCCGATCCGATGCGCAGGGCGGCGGCCACTGCGAGCGGCGCCAACGTCACCGCGAGCACCGCGAGCGCGGCGAGCAGGTAGAGCGCACCGCTCGGACCTTCGCCGGCGATCGCTAGTTCCGTCGCGCGCGCGCCGAACACCAAGGTGGGGACGGTGAGCGGCAGCGTCAGCAGCCCGAGCAGCACCCCGCCCCGCCGGACACCCAGCGTCAGCGCCGCGCCGACCGCGCCCACGAGGCTCAGCGTCACGGTGCCGAGCGCCAATGATGACAGAATGCCGGGCATCGCGGAGGCGGGCACGCCGAGCGCGATGCCCAGCATGGGGGCCATCAGGGTGAGCGGCAGCCCGGTCAGCAGCCAGTGCGCTGCGGTCTTCGCCAGCGCGAGCGCCGCCAGCGGCTGACCGGCGAGCAGGATCTGCTCCAGCGTGCCGTCCTGTGCATCCTCGCGGAACAGGCTTTCGAGCGAGAGCAGGCTCGCGAGCAGCGCCGCGACCCACAGGACGCCCGGCGCGATCTGCCGCAATTTGTCCAGCTCCGGGGTGTAGCCGAGCGGGAACAGCACCGTCACCACCGCGAAGAAGGCGAGCGGCTGCAGCACCTGCCCCGGTCGCCGGAGGGCGAGCCGGAGGTCACGGGCGAGCACGGCGAGCGCAGCGCCGATCACGCGCGCCTCCCGAGCACGAGCTGCGGACACCGCGCCGGCGCGAGACCGAGGTCCTGATGGGTGGCCGCCACGACGATACCGCCCGCGTCCAACTGCGAGGCGACCATCGAGGCCACCACCGCCTGCCCTGCCGCGTCGAGGTTGGTGACCGGTTCATCGAGCAACCAGATGCGCGCTGCCGTCAGCCGCAACGCGGCGAGCGCGATGCGTCGGCGCTGCCCCGTCGACAGACTGCGTACCAATCGGTCGCCGAGCGCCGTCGCGCCGACCTCCGCGAGCGCGGCATCGATGGCCCGTCCGGCATCGCCCGCCGGCGCGGTGCCACGCAAGGCCAGCCCGAACCGCAGGTTCTCGCGACCCGTGAGGTCATCCTTGAGCGGGGGTTGGTGGCCGAGATAGACGAACTCGCGCTGGAACTCCAGGGAGCGGGTCTCGACCCGCTGACCGTTCCAGCGAACCTCGCCCTCGTCGGGTTCGAGCAGCCCGGCGAGCGTGCGCAGCAGCGTGGTCTTGCCCGCGCCGTTGTCACCGACCACCTGCAGGCAAAGACCTGCGCTGACGGCGAACCGCAGACCGGCGAACACTCGTCGGTCACCGCGATGGACGGTCAGGTCGATGGCTTCGAGCAAGGTGCGTGGCGGTCGGATGCGGCGCCGTCTTTGGCCCGTCGCAGACTACCATAGTGCGGCGGTGTGCCGGCTCCCGCGGTCGCCATCATCCCCGCGTGCCGGAACATGCCGGTGGAAAACGCAAAGGCCTGGAGCCCGCTTTCGCGCCGCAGGTCGCCGAGAACACCGTCAAGGGACTGCGCCTAAACCCTGACAAGGAGTGATACCCTGCCGCCTCGTCGACGCGACCGACAGGCGCCCCGGTGGCGAAACTGGTAGACGCAGCGGACTTAAAATCCGTTGGCCGCAAGGCCGTGCTGGTTCGATTCCGGCCCGGGGCACCAGCGTTCCGCCGTCGCGCGTCGATATCGGCGCCGTCGACGCCACCGGAGGGATGAGATGGCAAAGGAAGGCTCACGGTCGACGCTACGCGCCCTGTGCGCGCTCGCGCTGCTCACCATCGCCGCTGCGGGCTGCAGCAACACCCCTAAACCCAAGGCTGACACCGTTCCGGGCGACAGCGCGACGCTGCGCATGCTGGATTCCGGTACGGTGCAGGGCTACGCGAACCCGTTCGGCGGTCATACCTGGCTCGGCATCCCGTTCGCCGCGCCCCCGGTCGGCGATCTTCGTTGGCGGCCGCCGCAGCCGGTGAAGGCCTGGGAAGGCGTCCGCAACACCTTGCTCCCCGGCGAGCCCTGCATCCAGTACGGCTCGCCGCTGGGCGGGGTCGGCAGCGCTGGCTCGCGCCAAGGCAGCGAAGACTGCCTCTACCTCAATGTCTACGCGCCGAAGCTGGATGCGACGCAACTCTCCCAGCGGCGTCTGCCGGTGATGGTATGGATCCATGGCGGCGGCAATACGGTGGGACACGCCGCGTTCTACGAGGGCGGCGTGCTCGCAGCACGCGAGAACGTGCTCGTGGTGATGGTCAACTACCGGTTAGGGCCGTTCGGCTGGTTCGTGCCGCCGGAAGGCTCCACCGACGACCCGCTGGAGCGCTCCGGAAACTTCGGCAACCTCGACAACCTCGCGGCGCTGCGCTGGGTGCAGCGCAACGCCGCCGCGTTCGGCGGCGACCCGGGCAATGTCACCGTGTTCGGTGAATCCGCCGGTGCGACCAACACGCTCGCCTTGCTGGTCTCGCCGCTGGCGGAGGGGCTTTTCCATCGCATCATCGTGCAGAGCAACGCCTATGGACTCGCGCCGCCGCCGAAACCGGATGCGCTGACCGGCCACGCCCGTGTGCTGCGCCGGCTGCTGGTGACCAGCGGCAAGGCCGCGGACGCCGCCGCCGCGGACACCATGGCACGCGACATGACGCCCGCGGCTGCGGCAGCGTTCCTGCGCAGCCTCGACCCTTGGACGGTGTACTCCGCGTTCCGTCGCGACGATGGCGACTGGCAGGCCTTCCCCACCGTGTTCGGCGACGGCGCCGTGCTGCGCGCCGGCGAACTGCGCGACCTGCTCGCCGATCCCGCGACCCACATCGATGTACCGGTGGTCGTCGGCTCCAACCGCGACGAGAACAAGATCTTCATGGCCTTCGACCCGCGGCATGTGCGCACGCTCGGCGGCATCCCGGTAGGACTGCGCGACGCGGACGCCTACGACCGCGAAGCGCGTTACCGGGCGCTGCTCTGGAAGGCGGACGGCGTCGACGACCTCGCCAGCATCCTCGCCCGCAACGGCGCGCCCGCTTACGCCTACCGATGGGATTGGGACGAGCAAGGGAAGGCCTACGGCATGGTCGACCTGTCGCGCATCATCGGTGCGGCGCACGGTCTCGAGATCCCGTTCGTGCTCGGTCACTTCGACCTCGGCCCGCAATCGAGCCTGCTCTTCGACGAGGACAACGAGCCGGCCCGTCTCGCGCTAAGCCGTCAGATGATGGGCTACTGGGCGGAGTTCGC
>CANHFH010000138.1 GCA_947459825.1 Pseudomonadota bacterium
AGCAGCTGCCGATGTTCTCGCAGCTCGACGAGCGCGCCTCCTGGTTCTACGAGGCGATCGGCAACACCTCCGGCATGCAGGGCCGCATCGTCGGCTTCGGTCAGGTGTACCTCGAGACCGCGCGCGACAAGTCGGGCGCGTGGCTGGACGGCGCCAAGTCCTACCGCTTGCGCGTGCCGCCGAACGCCCCGGTCAAGCAGTTCTGGTCGTTCACGCTGTACGAGAACACCACCCGCGCGCCGTTGCAGTCGCCGCAGGGCGCCGCCGACATCTCCTCGCGCAAGAAGGGGCTGGTGGTGAACGCGGACGGTTCGGTTGACCTCTACTTCGGGCCGAAGAAGCCCGCGGGTGCGAACACGAACTTCGTGCAGACCGTGCCGGGCAAGGGCTGGTTCACCTACTTCCGCCTGTACGCGCCGACCGAGCCGTACTTCAAGAAGGAGTGGGCCCTGCCGGACATCGAAGAGATCCGATGACGTCGCGCTGGGCTGCGATCAGCGTGGCCGTGTTGGCGGGTTTGGGCTGCGCAGCGCAGGCGCAGGACAAGCCCGTCAACAACGGCACGGACCCCACCAAGCTCACGACCATCCTGCAGCCGACCTACGAGTACCTCGACCTCGTCGGAGGGTTCGAGAGCGGGGTGCTCCGCCTCAATTACACGCAACCGTTCGGCGCCAAGAGCGACTACAGCCTGCGGCTGCGCGTGCCTGTGCAGATGAACGATGTGCGCGGGAACTCCGGGCACGATCTGGGTGATGCCTCGTTGATGCTGACGCATGTCTTCGGGCTGACCCGCACCCACGGCTGGGTGTTCCAGGGCGAGGCGGTGTTCGATACGGCCGCGCGCCCGGAGCTCGGCACCGGCAAGAACGTGCTGAAAGGCACGCTCATCTACGCGCGCTTCCTGCCGACGGGCGCGATCTTCGCGCCGGCGGTGGTGCAGAGCAACAGCGTGTCGGGGCAGGCGCGGCGGGCCGACGTCAACACCACCACCTTCGACTTCTACTATGTCCCGAAGCTCGCCGACCCGCGCAACCTCATCACCGTGGACCCGGCGGTCAACTTCGATTGGGAGAACGACAAGGAATTTTTGAGCCTCGCCGTGACCTTCGGACGCGTCACCGGTCCCGCGTTGGGCGGCGTCGGCATCGTCACGGTGAAGCCGAGCCTGTTCGCCGGCGGTGACCGGCCGGCCGACTGGGGCATCGAGATCGGCTACAAGGTCCTCGGCTTCTAGTCGAGCTTCACGCCGCGCAGCGCCGCGCCCGCGCCGCCGCCGAGACGGGACAGCAGCAGCGTCGTCTCGCCGATCGGCAGGGCTAGCGGCCGCAGCGAGGACTCGGGCAGCAGCACGATGCTGCCCGTCTGGGCTTTCGGCGAATTGGGCAGGAAGACGCTCGCCCAGCCGCCCTCGATGGAATCGAACTTCATCCCGATCCGCCAGCCCTCTCCGGCGGGCACCAGCACCGGCCGCACATCCGGGACGCCATCGCCCGCGCCCCGGCCCTCGAGGACGGACTTCGCCATCCGGTACTGCGGAAGGCTGCCGACGATCGATTCTTCGATCCAGCCGATGAGTTTCTGGCCGGGCGCGGTGCGCGCCAGCATCCCGGCGATGAAGGCGACCAGCAGCAGCGCGAGCACGGCGAGCAGGGTGCCGAGCGCGAACTGTGCGACGAGGTGCCCCGGGAACAGGTTCTCCACCGGTTTCATGAGTTGGCGCGCGAGCGGCAAGACTTTGTCGGCGAGCCATAGCAGCAGGGCGCCGGGCAGCAGGAACAGCACCCCTCCGACCAAGGTGTCCTTGATGAACTGGGCGGTCTTCTTCATGGCGGTGTTCTCTATGGCGGTATTGCGGGGTGGGCTGATGGCCCCGATGTTACGGTCCTGGACCGTGGTTACAATCCGGTCGATGCAACGGGGCCTGCCTTGCGACTGACCGATGTCCTCTGGGTGACCATGTCCGTGGCCTGCCTCGTGCTGGGCGGCATCCACGCCCATGTCTGGCTGCGACGGCGCGAGGCGATCGTCACCCGTGCCAACCTGGCGTTCGCGGTGCTCGCCCTCTCGGTGGCGCTGATGGGCGTGCTGGAATTGCAGATGTTCCGCGCGGCCAGCGTCGAAGAGTTCAAGCGGCTGCTGTTCTGGTACCACTTCCCCGTCTGGTCGGGGTTCGCGGCCGTCGTCGCCTTCACGCATTTCTACCTCGACGCCGGCCGGCTTTGGCTCGGCCTCACCGGCATCGGGTTGCGGACGGTCGCGCTGATCGTCGGGGCCCTGACGGGCGGGGCGATGAACTACCAGCGCATCGAAGCGCTCGGGACCGTCGATCTGTTGGGCGACCCGGTGGTGATGGTCGTGGAGGCCTCGCCGAGCCCGGTGCTGCTGCTTTCGCAGTCGGCGCTGTTGCTGCTGGCGCTGTTCCTCGCCGATGCCACGCGCCAGCTGTGGCGGCGGGGGGACCGTGTCCGCGCCCTCACCATCAGCGGCGGGTTGCTGCTGTACGTCGGCGTCAACTCGGCGTTGGCGATCGCCAGCTATTGGGGGTTCCTGCGTCTACCGTTGATCGGCATCGTGTTCTTCGTACCGATGGTGTTCGTGATGGCCGCCTACCTCGGCATCGACCTGCTGCGCGGCGCCGAGCTGAAGCAGGACCTGCAGGAATCCGAGCGTCGGCTGTCGCTCGCGGCCGATGCCGCCGACGCCGGTCTTTGGAGCCTCGACGCCGTGAGCGGCCGGTTCTGGGCGACACCGCGTGCCTATGCCATCTTCGACATCCCGGTGCGCCCGGATGTCGCGGTCGACGACCTGCTCGCCGTCATCCATCCGCACGACCGCCGCCGCGTCGAACGGGTGCTGCAGTCGGCACGCGAGGAAGACGGCGTGAGCAACCTCGATGTACCGCATCCGCGACCGGTCGGGCGGCATCCGCTGGGTGTCGTCCCGAGGCAGCTCCTACGCAGGGCGTGAAGTCGGCTCGAGGGTCATCAGCGGCGTGGTCATGGACATCAGCGCCCGCAAGCAGGCCGAGGACGAGCGTGCGCTGCAGCGTGTGGAGCTCGAGCATCTCGCGCGGCTCAACACGCTCGCCGAGCTCTCCGGCACGCTCGCGCACGAGATCAACCAACCGCTCGCCACCATCATGAGCAACACCGAAGCAGCGCAGCGTCTGTTGGCATCGCCGCGGCCCGACCTCGACGAGCTGCGGTCCATCATGGCCGACATCCTCGCCGCCGACGAGCGCGCAGATGCGGTGGTCAAGCGTCTGCGCGCGATGCTGCGTCGCGGTCCTGCGATGCGCGAACCGCTCGAGCTGGACGCGCTCGTGGCGGGGGTCCTCGACTTCATGGCGGGTGAGCTGCGACGCCGCGGTGTCGCGCCCCGGATCGAGCTCGGAGCGCCCGGCGCGCGCCTATGGGGCGACCGCGTGTCGCTCGAGCAGGTGCTCATCAACCTCATCAACAACGCCTGTGATGCGCTGGCCGTGCGGGATGCGGGCATGCGCCGGCTGGTGCTGCGGACACGGCAGGAGGGCGCTGAACTGTGCGTCGAGGTCTGCGACAATGGCGCGGGCCTCAAGGCCGGCGCCGAGGAGATCTTCGCGCCGTTCTTCACCACCAAGACCGAGGGACTCGGCATGGGACTCGCGATCTCGCGCTCCATCGTGCAAGCCCATGAGGGCCGTATCTCGGTGCGGAACGATCCCGCCGGGGGTGCGGTCTTCGAACTCCGTTTCCCTGCCCATCGGCCCGCGCAGGGCGCGGTGGAGGCACGATGACCGACAAGGTCTACCTCGTCGACGACGAACCCGATCTGCGCCGTGCCCTCGAGCGGCTGCTGCAGGCCGAGGGCTTCAAGGTCGAGAGCCACGCCTCGGCGCTCGATTTCCTCGCGCGTCTGCCCGCCGAGGCCGACGGCTGCGTGGTCATGGACCTCGCGATGTCGGGGCTCGACGGCCTCGAGGCCCAGCAGCGGTTGGTCACGGCCGCCACGCGCTGGCCGATCGTCTTCCTCACCGGGCATGGCGACATCCGCAGCAGCGTGCAGGCCATGAAGGCGGGAGCCATCGATTTCCTGACGAAGCCCGTGAAGGCCGGGGAGTTGCTGGCCGCGGTCCGCGCCGGTGCAGCGCAGGTCCGTGAGGCCGCGGAGCTGCGCCAGCGGTTCGCCTCGCTGACCCCCCGCGAGCGGGAGATCATGCGGCATGTGATCGCCGGCCGCCTCAACAAGATGATCGCCATGGACCTCGGCACCACCGAACAGACCATCAAGGTGCACCGTTCGCGGGTCATGGAAAAGCTCGGTATCCGCTCCGTGGCGGCCCTGGTGTCCGTGGCGCAGCGGCTCGGGGTCACCCCCACCGGGACGGCGTCTTGAACCTTCGTCCAATGTGACGACCGGCTGCCGGGGGGTACCTTGGATGTAGAGGCCGCATCACGGCCATGTCCCGGGAGTATTTATGACCCTCATCCGCAGCGCTCTGGCGCTTGTCCTTCTGGCGCTTGCCCTGCCCGCGCAGGCGCAGACCGCCAGCCCCGCCAAGAAGCCCAACATCCTCGTGATCTGGGGCGACGATATCGGCGGCTTCAACATCAGCGCCTACAACCAAGGCATGATGGGCTACCGCACCCCGAACATCGACAGCATCGCCAAGAGCGGTGCGCTGTTCACCGACTGGTACGGCCAACAGAGCTGCACCGCCGGTCGCGCGGCGTTCGTGACGGGCCAGTCGCCCATCCGCACGGGTCTCACCAAGGTCGGCCTCCCGGGCACGCCGGAGGGCATGCGCAAGGAAGACCCGACGATCGCGACGCTGCTGCGCGCCCAGGGTTACCGCACCGGCCAGTTCGGCAAGAACCACCTCGGCGACCGTGACGACATGCTGCCGACGAAGCACGGCTTCGACGAGTTCTTCGGCAACCTGTACCACCTGAACGCCGAGGAAGAGCCGGAGAGCCCGGACTATCCGAAGGATCCGAACTTCAAGAAGAACTTCGGTCCGCGCGGCGTCATCCACAGCTTCGCCGATGGCCGCATCCAGGACACCGGTCCGCTGACGCGCAAGCGCATGGAGACCATCGACGATGAGGTGATGGTCAAGACCCTCGACTTCATGCGCCGCGCCAAGAACGACGACAAGCCGTTCTTCATCTGGTGGAACTCCACCCGCATGCACATCTTCACCCACCTCAAGGCGGCCTCGGCGGGCAAGACCGGTCTCGGCGTCTACGCCGACGGCATGGTCGAGCACGACGGCCATGTGGGCCAGCTGCTCGCAGCCCTCAAGGAGATGGGTCTCGACGAGAACACCATCGTGATGTACTCGACCGACAACGGTGCCGAGACCTTCACCTGGCCCGACGGCGGCACGACGATGTTCCGCGGTGAGAAGAACACGCAGTGGGAAGGCGGCTACCGCGTCCCC
>CANHFH010000139.1 GCA_947459825.1 Pseudomonadota bacterium
ACCGCGCATCCCGCCTACGGTTTCTATTGGTGGTTGAAGCGGCCGGTGCCGCCCACGCTCGCCGCCGCCATCGATGCGGCGAACAAGAACCAGTTCACCCGTCAGATCAAGCCTATCATCGACGACCCGCGCATCCCGGACGACTTCGTAATGGCGGCGGGCGCCTTCGATCAGCGCCTCTATGTCATCCCGTCCCGTGGCCTGACGGTGGTACGCAACGGCCCGGCCGGAAACGATGCCTTCGACGACATCGAGTTCCTGCGGCGGCTGCTCCAGTAGCCGACTTCAGGCGTCTTCGCGCGCCAGCCGCCGCAGGTCGTCGGCGAACTTCGCGATGTCGAAGTCGGGCTGTGCGATGAGCCGCATGCGGTTCGAGCGGTCGTACACATAGATCGTCCCCGAGTGGTCGACCGTGTACTCGCCCGCGTCGCCCACCGGCACCTTCTCGGCGATGGCGTGGAAGGCCTTGACCACCTTCGGCAGCTCCGCCGGTTCCGGCCGCAGGCCGACGAACGAGGGGTCGAAATTTTTGACATAGGCGCCGAGCACCGCCGGCGTGTCGCGCTCGGGGTCGACGCTCACCAGCAGCACGCGGATCTTGTCGGCGTCCGGTCCCACCGCCGCGCGTGCCTGGCGCAACCGCATCAGCGTGGTCGGGCAGACATCGGGGCAGCGCGTGAAGCCGAAGAACACCAGCGTCACCTCGCCTTTGAAGTCCTCCAGGCGACGGATCCTGCCTTCGGTGTCGGGGATGCCGAGGCCGCGGCCGTAGTCGATGCCCTTCACCTCGGTGGCGTTGAAGGGCGGGGGCGGCGGCGCGCAGGCGGCGAGCGCGGACAGACAGGCCACGAGCAACGCGGGGCCGAGGCGGTGGCGCCGTGGGGCGCGGAGCGGATCGTGGGTCACTGGTCTTGCTTCTTCCATCAGTGGTGGTGGTGGCCCGTGGCCGGCTTGGCGGGCGCGGCGGGTGCCGCGGCGAAGGCCTCGACGCGGAAGGTCGCGCCGACCTTGCCGGCGCGCTCGAACTCGAGCGTCACGGGAACGGTGGCGCCGGCGGCGATCGGGGCCTGCAGGCCCATGAACATCAGATGCAGCGCGCGCGGCTTGAACTCGACGCGGCCGCCCGCGGGGATCGCGACGCCGTCGGCCATCGGCCGCATGCGCATCACGCCCTCGTCCATCGTGGTGTTGTGGATCTGGACCTCTTTCGCCACCGGGCTGCTCGCGCGCAGCAGACGGTCCTCGGTGCCGGTCGTGTTGATGACCGTCATGAAGCCACCGGCCACCGCTTGTCCCGGCGCGGTGGCGCGGGTCCAGGGGTTCTCGATGGTGACGGTCGAGGGTTGTGCGACCGTGGTGGGCTGCAAGCCGACCGCCACTGTGGCGGTGAGCGCGAGAGCGATGACGAAGCGGCGGGTCGACATGGGCGGATCCTCGGGATTGGTGGCAAACGATAGACTTGCTGGACCGTCGTTGGTTCAGGAGATGCGCATGATATCGGACCCGCCCTCCAAGACCGCAGTGCTGCTCGGCTTTCTCGCGGCGCTGACCCTCGTCGCGCCGGGCCGCACGCAAGACGCGCCGACCGCGGCGACCGGGCCGCTCTGCGCCTCCGTGGAGCAGGCTGCGGCCGTGCGCGACGCGATGGCCGGCAAGCCGCCGATGCCCCTCGCCGCCGTCGCGGCGCAAGTGGGGATGCCGGAGTCGGTGGTGGCGAGCGCCTTGCCGCCCGCACAGGCGCACGGCATCGCACCGACCCATTTCGCGACGGTCTGGAAGAGCCTCGAGCGCTGGGACAACGCCGTGGCGCTCGTGATGCATGGCCCCGATGTCATCGAGATCCAGGGACCGGTCGGCATCGGCAAGCCCTCCACGCGCAGCAAGTTCTTCAACCTCGAGCGGCGCGGCGGCGGGATCGCGGGGCATCTGCGCCCGGACCTGTACACCGCCATCTACGCGCTCGACATCCCCGGCAAGGACGGCGGCAGCTTGCTCGGCGTGTCGTTCCATGATGCGTCGGGTGCGGCGGTGTTCTCGGTGTTCGTGCCGGGCGAGGGTGCGCCGCCTACGGAGTCGGCGCTGCGGCAGTTCCGTGAGACCGCTGCGTTGATGCGGGCGTTGCCGGGGCTGTGTCCGCGCTGAACGGAAAGCGGGACGCGACTTCCCGTTTGGGGTAGTGTGCGCGGCGTCCGATCATCGGCCTGATCGGCGGGAGGCCTCTTGTCCACCAGCAGCGACCCCGTGGGGGTCGGCCCACTGTCATCCGTGCGGGTGCTCGAGTTCGCCGCGATCGGTCCCGCGCCCTTCGCAGGGATGATGCTCGCCGATCTCGGCGCGCAGGTGGTCCGCATCGATCGGCATGACGCCCCGCCTGTCGACCCCGGACATCGGGTCCTCGGTCGCGGGCGCCGCAGCATCGCGCTCGACCTCAAGGATCCTTCGGCGCTCGACGCTGCCCGTCGTCTGGTCGCGCGCAGCGATGCGCTGATCGAAGGGTTCCGCCCCGGCGTCATGGAACGCATGGGCCTCGGTCCTGACGAATGCCTCGCGCTCAACCCGCGCCTGGTGTACGGGCGGGTGACGGGCTGGGGGCAGGAGGGGCCGCTCTCGCAGGCGCCGGGCCATGACATCAACTACATCGCGTTGAGCGGGTTGCTCGATGCCATCGGTACCCGTGACAGCGGACCCGTCCCGCCGCTCAACCTGCTCGGCGACTTCGCCGGTGGCGGCATGCTGCTCGCTTGCGGGGTGCTCGCCGCGGTCCTCGAGGCGCGGTCCAGCGGTCGCGGTCAGGTGGTCGACGCAGCGATGGTCGACGGCGTCTCGCTGCTCGGCTCTTTCATCTGGGGCCTGCGCGGGGGCGGGATGTGGTCCGGCCGTCGCGGTGAGAACCTGCTCGATGGCGGCGCGCACTTCTACGGCGTGTTCGAGTGCGCCGACGGTCGCTGGATCAGCCTCGCGGCGATCGAGCCGCAGTTCTATGCCGCGATGCTGCGCGAGTTGGGGCTCGATGCCGGACGCTTCGGTGCGCAGTTCGACGCTGCACGATGGCCCGCGCTCCGCGACGAGGTGGCGGGGGTCGTGCGTCGGCGCACCCGCGACGAGTGGGCCGCGCAGCTCGCGGGCAGCGATGTCTGTTTCGCGCCTGTGCTCGGGCTCGACGAGAGCCCGTCCCATCCCCACAACGAGGCCCGAGGCGCGTTCTCATCGCGGGATGGCGTGCGCTTCCCGTCGCCCGCGCCGCGCTTCTCGGTCACGCCGACCCGCGCCGGGGCGCTGCCTGAGGCGCCCGGTGCTGATGGCGCCGACATCCTGCGCGCGCTCGGTTTCGCCGACGACGAGATCGGCCGGTTGGTGAAGTCCGGCTCGATGAAGTCGGCGGGAGGCGGCTGATGGACCCGTCGATGCTGCGCAAGGTCTTCGGTTCGTTCGCGACCGGGGTGACGGTGGTGACCGCCGTCGGTCCGGACGGCCGACCGGTCGGCGTCACCGTGAATTCATTGACATCGGTGTCGCTCGATCCGCCCTTGCTGCTCTGGTGCCTCGCGAACAAGAGCGCCAGTCTCGGCGCGTTCACGCTGGGCTCGGCGTTCGCGGTGCATGTCCTCGCCGCCGAGCAGGCGACCGTCGCCCGGCACTTCGCGCGCAGCGGCACCGATAAGTTCGCGGGGCAGGCCGGTCCGCAGGATAGCGCCTCGCCGCCGGAGGTCCCCGGTGCGCTGGTGCGTCTGTCCTGCCGTGTCGTACGGCTCGACCCGGGCGGCGACCACACGATCATCCTGGGTGAACTGGTGTCGGCGGAGCTGCGGCCCGGTGCGCCGCTCGTCTTCCACGCCAGCCGGTTCGGCCGGTTCGCGCTCGACGAGGATCCTGCTGCGGGATCGCAGGATCCCTGGACCTGAGCGCATCCTGCGCCGCGTCGACCGGACGCGCGCTCAGAATCCGCGGAACTGCGCGAGCTCGTCCACGCTGATGCGTTCCCGCGGGAAGCCGTTGACCGGCCGCGCGCCGTCGGGATGGCCGACCGCCATGCCGCAGTAGACCATCTCCTCGGCCGGCAGCGCGAAGCGCGCTGCGAGCTGCGGCCGGAACTGCGCCCAGGCCTCCTGCATGCAGCAGCCCAAGCCGCGCTCCTCGAGGAGCAGCGCCACGGTCTGGATCAGCATGCCGAGGTGCGCCCACTGGCCGTGCACGACGCGCCGGTCGATGACGAAGAAGAGCCCGACCGGCGCCCCGAACAGCTCGAAGTTGCGCGCGACATGGCGCAGGCGCGCCGCCTTGTCCTCGCGCGGGATGCCGAGCGCGCGGTACATGTCTTCGGCCAGCGCGAAGCGCCGCGTGCGCAGCGGCTCCCACAGGTTCGGCGGGTAGATGGGGAAGTCGTCGTTGGACGTCATCGAGGGCGTGCCCATGGCCTCGAGCGCCATGCGCACCACGGCATCGCGCTCCGCGCCCGCCACCGCGACGATCTTCCAGGCCTGGATGTTGCTGCCCGAGGGCGCCCAGCGCGCGGCGTCCAGCACCTCGCGCAGCGTAGCCTCCGATACCGGGATCGGCAGGAAGGCGCGGATGGAGCGGCGTCGGCGGACGGCTTCGTTGACGGTCATGGCGTTCTCCCTGCCAGCGGCTATCATCAAGCCGTCATCATATCGGGCAGCGCAGACGGAGGCCGACATGATCCCGCACATCCGGACAGCCGATGACCGCTTCGAGGGCTTGCCCGACCACCCCTGGGCGCCGCGCTGCACCGATGCGCTGCCGGGCCTCGACGGACTGCGCCTCGCTTACCTCGACGAGGGGCCGCAGGACGCCGCGCTCACCTGGCTCTGCCTGCACGGCAACCCGAGCTGGTCCTATCTCTACCGCAAGATGATCCCGGTGTTCCTCGCCGCGGGCCACCGCGTCGTCGCGCCGGACCTCATCGGTTTCGGGCGCAGCGACAAGCCGCTCGACGCTGCGGTGCACCGGTTCGGGTTCCACCGCAGGATCCTGCTCGAGTTCGTGGAGCATCTCGATCTGCAGCGCGTCGCGCTCGTGGTGCAGGACTGGGGCGGGCTGTTCGGTCTGACGATGCCGATGGAGGCGCCGCAGCGCTATGCCGCGCTGCTCGTCATGAACACGGCGCTCGCCACGGGCGATGCGCCGCTCACGCCCGGCTTCATCGCTTGGCGCGACATGGTGCGATCGAAGCCCGACTACGATGTCGCACGGCTCTTCGCGCGCAGCGAGCCCGGTCTCGCCCCCGCGGAGTGCGCTGCGTATGCGGCGCCGTTCCCGAGCGAGGCGCATCGTGCTGCGCTGCGCGTGTTCCCGGACCTCGTGCCCGAGCGGCCCGACGACGAAGGCGCGGACATCGCGCGGCGGGCGCG
>CANHFH010000140.1 GCA_947459825.1 Pseudomonadota bacterium
CTCTCCAACATCGCGCGCGATGTCGGCGAGGATGCGCGGCTCGGCCGGGTGTATCTGCCGCGCGATTGGCTCGCCGAGTCGGGCATCGACGCCGACGAATGGCTCGCCGAGCCGCAGTTCGAGCCCGACCTCGGGCGGGTGGTGGCGCGGTTGGTGGATGAGGCGCAGCGGCTCTACGACCGTGCGGCCGTCGGTGTCACCGAACTGCCCGTGGAGTGCCGCCCGGCGATCCACGCGGCGCGGCTGATGTACGCCGAGATCGGCCGGAAGGTCGCCCGCGCGGGCGGCGACTCGGTCACGACCCGCGCAGTGGTGTCCGCGCGGCGCAAGATGTTGCTGCTGCTGCAGGCGATCACGGCATCGGTGACCACGCCGCGCGTGATGGATGCCGCCGACGCCTTGCCGGAGGCGCGCTTCCTCATCGATGCGGTGGTCGAACACGATGCGCGGCACGGCGTGACGGGGGATGTGCTGGCGGGCGAGAGCCTGCTGGTGCGCGAGTTCGCGCTCGCGCTCGCGGCCTTCGAGCGTCTGGAGCGCGACGAGGAGCCGGGCCGGGTCGGGTGACGGCTCAGCGCGCGATCGGCCGGCGTGGCAGGCGCACCGGCAGCAGCATCTGCACCCATGGGGCGGCGAAGCGCCGCAGCGAAACGCTCTCGTGGAAGCCGGTGGCGAGCCCGCCGTCGAGATGCGACTCGATGCGCGAACGCGCATAGAACGGGCCGTCCTCCAAGGTCGCGAGCACCCGCGCGCTGCGGCCATGGTCGCTGCGGGTCTCGCGGCGGATGCCCCATGGCGTGGTCGGCAGACGCTGCACCGGCGGTGCGATGATGTCGTGCGCGCCCTGCGCGTCGAAGGCGAGGGCGAGCGACCGGCCCTGCGGCAGGGTCCCCGACCCTGCGTCGGCGCGCCATACCGTGTCGTAGAAGACGCGGGTCTCGTCGCCGCGATGGGCGCGCGACCAGTTCCATGAATCGAAATCGTCCTCGAGCGGCGCGCAGCCGGCGTTGGCGTCGAGATAGCCGTCGCCGTGCCACGCGAGACCGGGCTGCGTGAACTCGGCGCTGACGCGGCAGCGCGGGGCGATCGGCCACCAAAGATGTCGCGGCGCGCCGGTGGCCGCGGCGTCCAGTCCATAGCCGTGATGCAGACGGCCCTGCGGCCGCACGCGGACCGTACCCCGCAGACCGCGTGGCCACGGCGAGGTCACCTCGTCGATGTGGACGACGAGTTCCTGCCCGTTCCATTCCAGGGAGCTCGGACCGATGACGAGCCGGCCGGGCGCGCGCTGGAGGTCTCGCGCGCCGCGTTCGGTGAGCGCCCAGCGATGGCCCACGGCGCCGTAGAGCGCGACATTGAGGCCGCTGTGCGCGAGCGGATCGACGGCACCGCCGGTCGGCGCGCGCCGCCGCGCCCGCGCATACCAGGGCGAGAAGACGCAGCCCAGCATGGCGATGATCGTCAGGCCATGGCGGCCGCAGTCGCTCCAGGCGTCGATGTACCACCAGGCGTAACCGCGGTCGGCGACCGGGACGGTGAACACCGGCCCCGCGGCGTCGACAGGCGCGGCGGTTTGACGGGTCTCGGCAGGGTGTCTATATTCCATGACGGTTTAGTGTGACAAGCAAAGTGGACAATCTCCAGCGGGCCTGTGCCGGCTGGAGGGGTCGGCAGGAGCCCGCATGGAAAGTCTCTCCACCATCGAGCAGGCGCTCGAAACCGCGGTGTCCTCCTGCGAGACGCTGGGCTGTCCGCCGCGCCTCGCGGCCGCCATCCGCTACGCGGTGTTCCCCGGCGGGGCCCGCATCCGACCCCGGCTCTGCCTCGCGATCGCCGCCGGTTGCGGCGAACCGCATTCGCCGCTGGCCGAGGCGACGGCGGCCTCCATCGAGCTGCTGCACTGCGCGTCGCTCGTCCACGACGATCTGCCCTGCTTCGACGACGCCGAGGTGCGCCGCAACCGCCCGTCGGTGCACCGCGCCTTCGATGAGCGCATCGCGCTGCTGGTCGGTGATGCGCTGATCGTGCTCGCCTTCCAGAACGTGGCGCGCGCCTTCGCGGACGCGCCGGCTCGGCTGCCCGGCATCGTGCTCGCGCTCGCGCGGGCGGCGGGCGCGCCCGGCGGGATCGTCGCCGGCCAGGCCTGGGAATGCGAGGACGCCACGCCGCTCGAGGAATATCGTCGGCTCAAGACCGGTGCGCTGTTCGTCGCCGCCACCGTGGGCGGCGCGCTGTCGGCCGGCGCGGATCCGGCGCCCTGGCGTGCGCTCGGCGACCGCTTGGGCGAGGCCTATCAGGTGGCCGACGACATCCGCGACGCCCTCGGCACCGAGGACGAGCTCGGCAAGCCGACCGGGCGCGACGAGGCGCTCGGCCGACCGAGCGCGGTGACGCAGTTCGGTCTCGCCGGTGCGGTCAAATATTTTGAGGGGCTGATCGCCGGTGCCTCGGCCTCCATCCCGCCCTGTCCGGGCGCGGAGTTCCTGCGCGAGCTCGTCGACCTCGAGGCGCAGCGCCTGCTGCCTGAGCAGTTGCTGCGGCGCGCGGCTTGACGGCCGACGCGCGCCTGCGCGCACCCTGGATCATCCGGCTGCGCGAACGCTGGCACGATCGGCGCAACCGTTGGTTGATGGATCCGCGCTTCCAGCGTGCGGCCGCGGCTTTCCTGCCGACCCGTCCGTTGGCGCGGCGCGAGGCGCGCGAACTGTTCGACATCGTCGCCGGATTCGTGTGGTCGCAGGTGTTGTTGTCGTGCCTGCGGCTCGGCGTCTTCGAGCGGCTGCGCGACGGACCGGTCGCGGCCGCCGACCTCCTGCCGCAAGGGACGCTGGCGCCGGCGCCGGCTGCGACGCTGCTGCGCGCCGCGGCGGCGCTGGAGCTGGTCGAGCAGCGCGGTGAGGGGCGATGGGCGCTCGGCCGGCGCGGTGCGGCGCTGCTCGGCAATCCCGGCGTGCTCGCCATGATCGAGCATCACGCCGTGCTCTACGCCGATCTCGTCGATCCGGTGGCGATGCTGCGTGCTCCTCGCGGCGCGACGGCGTTGGCGCGCTACTGGCCCTACGCGGCCGCGGCCGAGCCCGGCAGCGTCGAGGCCGCCTCGACCGCGGCCTACACGCGGTTGATGTCGGCATCGCAGGGTCTGGTCGCGGAGGAGGTCCTCGACGCCCACGATTTCTCGCGCCATCGCCGCGTGCTCGATGTCGGCGGGGGTGACGGCACCTTCCTGCGCGCGGTCGCGCGACGCGTACCGGAGATCGATCTCGCGCTGTTCGATCTGCCGGGCGTCGCAGCCCAGGCGACGGCGCGCTTCACGGAGGCCGGTCTGTCGTCCCGCGCGACCGTCACTGCGGGTGATTTCAGCCGTGACCCGCTGCCGTCGGGCGCGGACCTCGTCACCTTCGTGCGCGTGCTGCATGACCATGACGATCCGCGGGTCGAGCGGCTGCTGGCCGCCGCCCGCGACGCCTTGGCCCCCGGCGGAACGCTGCTCATCGCTGAACCGCTCGCCGGTACCACCGGCGCGGAGCGCATGGGCGACGCGTACTTCGGCGTCTATCTCTGGGCGATGGGCAGCGGTCGTCCGCGCACCGCCCAAGAACTCGCCGGGATGCTGCAACGGGCCGGCTTCGAGGCGCCCGTGGAGCGCCCGACCCGGGTGCCGTTGCAGACCCGGGTGTTGGTCAGCCGTCGCCGGGGGTAGGGCATACGACCGTCCCGAGGTCAGCAGGGCGGGACGATGCGGCACAGTGTCTAAAGTAATTGACACCTTGCGGCGTAAGGGTAGACTGACAGTTGGGGGGTATCAGGTCGGGAGGCCTGCATGAGTCACGGATTGAACGCGCTCGCCGTGGTGATGGAGGGGCCTGGGCAGCTCGCGCTGAGGCGCTTGCCCTTGGGTGACCCTGCGCCCGAAGAGATCGTCGTCGACGTCGACTGGAGCGGCATCAGCACCGGCACCGAGAGGCTTCTCTGGTCCGGCAAGATGCCGCCGTTCCCGGGCATGGGATATCCGCTCGTCCCGGGCTATGAATCCGTCGGCCGCATCCGCGAGGTCGGCGCGAAGGCCGACGCGCGACGCGTCGGTGAGACCGTGTTCGTGCCGGGTGCACGCTGCTTCGGTGAAGTGCGCGGTCTCTTCGGCGGCGCGGCATCGCGGCTCGTGGTGCCTGCGGCGCGCGTCACCCCGGTCGATCCCGCGCTCGGCGAATCCGCCGTGCTGCTCGCGCTCGCGGCCACCGCGCGCCACGCGCTCGCCGCCCGCGGCGCGCGTGCACCGGAACTCATCGTCGGCCATGGCGTGCTCGGCCGTCTGCTCGCGCGTCTCACGCTCGCGGAAGGAGCGTTCGCGCCCACCGTGTGGGAGCGCGACGCGACGCGCGTCGGCGGCGCCGAGATGTATTGCGTCTGCGCGCCCGAGGACGACCCGCGCCGCGATTACGGCTCGGTGTACGACGTCAGCGGCGATGCCGGCATCCTCGATGCGCTCATCGGACGGCTCGCGCCCGGCGGCGAAGTCGTGCTGGCGGGCTTCTACCCCGGCCCGGTGCAGTTCGACTTCGCCTCGGCGTTCATGCGCGAAGCGCGTATCCGCATCGCCGCCGAGTGGAAGGACGCCGACCTGCAGGCCGTGCTCGCGCACATCGCCGCGGGGCGGCTATCGCTCGACGGCCTCATCACGCACCGGCGCGAAGCGGGTGCGGCGGACGAGGCTTACCGGCAGGCGTTCGGCGACGCCGCCTGTCTCAAGATGATCCTGGACTGGAGGCACGCAGCATGACCCCACCGGCCGAAACGGTCTCCATCCCGGTCGAGCGCCTGAAGCGCAGCACGCGCGCCGAGGCCGCCATCGAACCGCCGCCGATCGCACCGACGCCCGTCACCAAGGAGACGCAGATCATCGCGATCTACGGCAAGGGCGGCATCGGCAAGAGCTTCACGCTCGCCAACCTCAGCTACATGATGGCGCAGCAGGGCAAGAAGGTCCTGCTGATCGGCTGCGACCCGAAGAGCGACACCACCTCGCTGCTGTTCGGCGGCCGCGCCTGTCCGACCATCATCGAGACCTCTTCCAAGAAGAAGCTCGCGGGCGAGCAGGTCGCGATCGGCGATGTCTGCTTCAAGCGCGACGGCGTCTATGCGATGGAGCTCGGCGGCCCCGAGGTCGGCCGCGGCTGCGGCGGGCGCGGCATCATCCACGGCTTCGAGACCCTCGAGAAGCTCGGCTTCCACGACTGGGGCTTCGACTACGTGCTGCTCGACTTCCTCGGCGATGTGGTCTGCGGCGGCTTCGGCCTGCCGATCGCGCGCGACATGTGCCAGAAGGTCATCGTCGTCGGCAGCAACGACCTGCAG
>CANHFH010000141.1 GCA_947459825.1 Pseudomonadota bacterium
CCAGCCAGCGCCGTTGTCCGGAGCGGGGCGGCGCCTCCATGTAACCCATCGCCGGCCCGATCGCTGCATACACCGCAAGTTCGCCGGTCTTTGAGAAGGCGCGGTTCGGCACCGTTGCCGGCGGCGGCCCCTCGAGATGCGTGGTGGACGACCAGAGGTAGACAAGGCGATCGCTGAACCCGAACAGCGGATCGATGGCCGGAATTCGCGAATAGTCGATGATCGAGTGAAGTTCCTTCGCGTTCGGCAGTCGCCAGTCGCGGTGACCGCCCAGCGAGAGCTCGCCGCAGTAGGCCAGGCCGTCTGCCCAGCGCAGCGCCCCGGCGACGCTGCGACGCTGCCAGACCAGACCGCTCGCGCGATCGGTCACCGTTTCGGCGTCCGGGTGGAAGTCGTTCCGTCCGTAGGAAGGACCTCGAACCAACCGGACGGCGAGCCGGTGCGGCGTCCGCATGCGGTTGACCGGATCCATGACCGGGTACCCCTTGATCCGGCCGTCGGCGAAGTTGACGCCGAAGACCGTTTCGTCGCCGCCCATGGTCTCCCCGACGTAGCGCGTCGCGCTCCACTCCTGGACGTCGATCGGCCTTCGGCCGTGCGTCGCGTCGCCGAGGCCCGTGCCCGCACCGTAGGCGAAGTCGAAGACGGAGGTATCGATGTAGGGTCGCGAGGTTCGTGGATCGCCCGAATATCCACCGCGATAGTCGATGAGCGAATACAGCTCACGGATCGTGGGCACCCGCCAATCGGCGTGACCGCCGAGACGGCTCGCCCGTGCAAAGCCGTCGAGATCGGAGACCGTCATCGGAGCGCTTGGCGCCTTGGCCCAGACCAGCCCCGTTACCCTGTCCGTGATGGTGCCGTCACCGTTGTCGACATAGCTGGGTTGGCGGCCAGGGTGCTGGGCGTCCTGCCCCGAAAGGAAAGTCCCGGCTGTCGGGCACCGGATGGCGTCGCCGCGCTCGCTGTAGCACTCGTCCTGCCCCGTACCGACCACCGGGTAGTGCGAGGCAGCTGACAAGGCCGTCCCTGCCCCCGAGTTCTGGAACGCGACGAGGAGAACGCAGCCGCCGAAGATGAGTTCAAGGAGAGTCTTCATGAGTGCCCGCACCTCAAGCGGCGGGTGTTCGGTCGGCGCAGACAAGCATGCTGTCGTCCTGTCCAGAGCCTTCGTCGTGCCTGCCCCGACGCAAACCCCGGCAATCAACCCGCGATCTTCTCCTGCAGCCACATCTTGATCAGCGACTGGTAGGGCACATCGCGCGCGTTGGCCGCCGCCTTGATGGCATGGAGCAGGTTCTGCGGCAGGCGCAGCGAGATGGTCTTCGTCGACGGCTTCAGGTTGGGCAGCACCACGCTCTGCGCCTTCGCCCAGTCGAGATGCTGGGTGGAGTCGCGACCTTCGCTCTCCCAGAACGCGCGCTCCTGCGGCTCGGTCCTGAACCTGGGCAGTGGCTTAGCGGGCTTGGCCATGGACGCTCCTTTCCTCGCGGTGCATGTCGCGCGCCGAGATCACCCGGATCAGGGTGCCATCACCGCGCAGCGTGAAGGTGATGTGCAGTGCATGCCCATCGAGCGTCTTGCCGAGGGCGTGGAAGCGCGCCTCCTGGTCGCGGCGCCGCAGATCTTCCAGCATCAGCAGGGGCCGATTGAAGAAGACCTCTTCGGCCTCGGCCTGCGCCACGCCGTGCTTCTCGTTCTTGCGGGCGTTGCCGTCGTCCCAGTCGCCGCCGACGATACGTGCAAAATCGATCATCTGTGTACGCTATCATCATAACCTTGTGTCACCACTCACGCTTCAACGTCTGAGGATCCGTCATGCAGGACGCGATGCAGGCGCTGCTGGTCTCGACGGGTGTGGTCGCGCTCGCCGAGATCGGCGACAAGACCCAACTGCTGGCGCTTGTGCTCGCGGCCCGCTGGCGAAAGCCCATCCCCATCATCCTCGGCATCCTGGTGGCGACCATCCTCAACCACGCCTTGGCGGGCGCGGTCGGGGCCTGGCTGGCCGCAGCCATCGGGCCGCAGGCGATGCGCTGGATCCTCGGTCTGTCCTTCCTCGCCATGGCGGCGTGGATCCTGGTCCCGGACAAGGCCGATGACGAGGCGGCCGCCCGGGAGCCGCGCTACGGCGTGTTCCTTGCCACCTTGGTGACCTTTTTCTTGGTGGAGATGGGCGACAAGACGCAGATCGCGACGGTGGCCCTGGCCGCCAAGTACGCCTCGCTTTGGGCGGTGGTCGCAGGCACCACTTTGGGCATGATGCTGGCCAATGTCCCGGCGGTGCTGGTCGGCGAGGCGGCCGCAAAATCCCTGCCCTTGGGGGTGGTCCGTGGGGTGGCGGCCGTCATCTTCGCGGTTCTGGGCCTGCTGGTGCTCTTTGGTATGGGTGGCTAGCTTCCGGCCTTGTGGTATCATTTACCGCGTATTTCGACTTCTTTTTGAGGTATCCGACATGTCCATGAACCGTTCCGCGGTCGCTGCGGCCCTGCTGCTCGGCGCCGCGCTCTCCGCGTCCGCCTTCGCCCAAGACGATTGGCAGAGCGCCGACTGGATCATCCGCGGCGGCATCAGCCAGGTCGACCCGAAGTCGCGTGATCTCGCGCTGTCGCCGACCGCCAAGCTCGGCGTCGATGACGACTCCGGCTTCTCGTTCGACATCACCAAGATGCTCAACGAGAAGTGGGGCCTCGAGCTGTTCGCGGCGCCGGCCCTCAAGCACAGCACCACCTCGGACACCGCGACGGCCTCCACGCCGTTCGGCAAGGTCGAGCCGGTCATCCAGACCCTCACCGGTCAGTACCACTTCAACCCCGCCGGCCGCGCTCGTCCCTATGTCGGCGCCGGTCTCGGCTACGCGCAGTTCAACGGCGAGACGCCGGCTGGCCTGTCGCTCGGTCGCTCCTGGGGTCCCACCGCCGTCGCCGGCATCGACTTCGGCGTCACCAAGCGCTTCTTCGTGAACGCGTCGGCCCGCTATGTCGACATGAGCTCGAAGGTCCGCCTCAACGGCAACAGCGTCGGCACGGTCAACCTCGACCCGATGATCTACTCGGTCAACCTCGGCTACCGCTTCGGCTCGGCCGCGCCGGTGGCCGTGGCGACCGCCGGTGCCATCGCTGCGATCGCGCCGGCCGTGGTCGCCAAGCCCGTTGTTGAGGCCCCGAAGGACAGCGATGGCGACGGCGTCATCGACCCCAACGACATGTGCCCGGACACGCCGCGCGGCACGCGCGTCGGGCCGCAGGGCTGCCCCTGCGACCTCACGCTCAAGCTGAACTTCGCCTTCGACTCGGCCACGCTCACCGACGCCGACAAGGCGCAGCTCGACGCGGCCGCCACGGAGCTCAAGCGCCTCAACTGGACGAGCGGCGTCATCGAAGGCCACACCGACTCGATCGGTAAGGACGCCTACAACCAGAAGCTCTCCGAGCGTCGTGCGCTCGCCGTGCGCGATTATCTGGCCGCCCAGGGCATCGCCGAGTCGCGGATGATCCCGACGGGCTTCGGTGAGAGCCAGCCGGTCGCGGACAACAAGACCGCCGAGGGCCGCGCCGAGAACCGTCGCGTCGTCCTGCGCCGCACGGACTGCGACAAGCCGCAGTAAGTCCGGTCTGATCGACAGATCCCACCGCCGGTGTCGCGCAAGCGGCACCGGCGGTGTCGTTTTGGTGGGCCGCTTTCGGTACCCTACGCCCCTATGAGCACCCCTCGTCTGCATGTCCCGGCTGTCCCGGCGCGTCCCGGGGAGCAGCCCGACTTCAGCTATGTCCGCCTGGCGCCGGCCGGCGCGGAGCCGCGACCGCCCGTCGATGTCGCCGTACACGAGACCGCGACCCTCGCGGAGGGCTTGGTCCGCGTGCTCGACGACGAGGGCCGCGCGGTGGGGCCGTGGGACCCCGGCCTGACATCCGAGGCGTTGCAGCGCGGTCTGCGCGAGATGCTGCTGACCCGGGTGTTCGACGATCGCATGCAGCGCACCCAGCGCCAGGGGCGCATCAGCTTCTATGTGCGCTCCTACGGCGAGGAGGCGGTGTCGGTGGCGGCGGCGCATGCGCTGCGCCCGCGGGACATGCTGTTCCCGTCCTACCGCAACCAGGGCCTGCACATCGCGCGCGGCATGCCGCTCCTCGACATGATGTGCCAGCTGCTCTCGAACACCCGTGACATGTGCAAGGGCCGTCAGCTGCCCGTGATGTACCACTCGGCGCCGCTGCGTCTCTTCTCCATCTCGGGCAACCTCGCGACGCAGTACCCGCAGGCGGTCGGTTGGGCGATGGCCGCGGCCATCAAGGGCGAGGACGATGTCGCCGCGGGGTGGATCGGCGAAGGCAGCACGGCGGCGGCGGACTTCCACCACGCGCTGCTGTTCGCCAAGGTCTACCGCGCTCCGGTGGTCCTCAATGTGGTCAACAACCAGTGGGCGATCTCGACCTTCCAGGGCTACGCGGGCGGCGAGCAGCGCTCGTTCGCCGCGCGCGGACCGGGTGTCGGTGTCGCCGGTCTGCGCGTCGACGGCAATGATTATCTCGCCGTGTACGCCGCGACCGCCTGGGCCGCCGAGCGCGCCCGCGCCGGTCACGGCGCGACGCTCATCGAGCTCGTCACCTACCGCGCCGGCGCGCACTCGACCAGCGACGATCCTTCGCGTTACCGCCCGAAGGACGAGTACCACGCCTGGCCGCTCGGCGATCCCATCGAGCGCCTGAAGCGGCACCTCATCGTCCGCGGCGAGTGGTCCGAGGAGCGCCATGCGGCGCTCACCGCGGAGCTCGAGGGGATGGTGGGCGAGGCCTGGAAGCAGGCCCTGACCTTCGGTGCGTTGGCGGAGGGCCCGCGGCTCGACCCGGCGCTGATGTTCGGCGATGTCTTCAAAGAGATGCCGCCGCATCTCGAGGCGCAGCGCGCCGAGATGGAGGCGGAGCTCGCAGCGCGGGAGGCCGCCGGCGTGGCACAGGGCGGGGCGCCGCGATGACCGCCATGAACATGGTCCAGGCGCTCAACTCCGCCATGGATGTGATGCTGGCGCGCGATCCGTCGGTGGTGCTCATCGGCGAGGACATCGGCTACTTCGGCGGCGTGTTCCGCGCCACCGAGGGCCTGCAGCGCAAGTACGGCGCGCACCGCGTCATCGATTCGCCCATCGCCGAAGGCGGCATCGTGGGCGCCGCCATCGGCATGGGCGTCAACGGCTTGCGGCCGGTGGCCGAGATCCAGTTCGCCGACTACATCTACCCGGCCTACGACCAGATCGTCAGCGAGCTCGCGCGGCTGCGCTACCGCAGCGCCACCGAGTTCACCGCGCCCGTCACCATCCGCACGCCTTGCGGCGGCGGC
>CANHFH010000142.1 GCA_947459825.1 Pseudomonadota bacterium
CGGGTGACGGGCCAGCATCCGCGCGAAGGTCTCCTCGGAGAGCAGATCGGTGAGCTCGCCGCGGATGGAGAGCATCGGCAAGCCGTCGAGCGCGGCGAAAGCCGCCCAGAAATCCGGGGTCGACGCCGAGGGCTCGCGCAGCGCGGGGCCGATCATCGGGTCCATGTCGCGCACGATGCGGCCCGGCGTCTCCTCACGGTAGACGGCCCGCGCGAAACGCAGCCAGGCCGCCTCGTCGAGGCCGGGCAGCGCCATCTCGTTGGCTGCGCGGGCGTCGGCTGCCGCCTCGGCCCAGGTCGAGACCGCTCGCGCGGCGCCCACACCGGTGGCGATGCGCAGCATGCCGCGCGGATCGAGCTCCGGCCCGATGTCGTTGAGCACGAGCCCGGCGACGCGCGCGCGATGACCCGCGGCGAGGAACATGCCGACCAACCCGCCGAGCGAGGTGCCGACCACCACCACCTGCGCCACACCCAAGGCATCGAGCAGCGCCAGCATGTCGGCGACATAGACATCGAGGCGGTATCGGCGCCAATCAGGATCGTGGTCCGAGCGGCCGCGGCCGCGCAGGTCCGGCGTGAGCACGCGATGGCGCGCGGCGAGGTGCAGCGCGAGCGGCTCGAAATCGCGGCAGTTGCGCGTGAGGCCGGGCAGGCACAGCACGGACGGACGAGCGGCGGCGCCGATCGGACCCGGATAGTCGCGGCAATGCAGACCGATGCCGTCGCCTGTCGTCACCCGACAGTCGACCCACGGGCTGCGCTCGCGACCGTCGGCCGTCATCGAGCGAACAACCTCGACGGATCACGGAACGCCTTGAACTCGAGCGCGTTGCCCGACGGGTCGTAGAGGAAGAACGTCGCCTGCTCACCGACCTCGCCCGCGAAACGGATGCCGGGCGCGATGATGAAGTCCGTACCCTCGGCGGTCAGCCGTGCCGCGAGCGCCTGCCACGCGTCCCAGCCGAGGACCACGCCGAAATGCGGCACCGGCACGTCATGGCCGTCGACGCGGTTGGCGTGCGCCGCTGGCGTGAAGGCCTTGCGCGACGGATCGAGATGGGCGACGAGCTGGTGCCCGAAGAAATCGAAGTCCACCCACTCGGTCGACGAACGCCCCTCAGGACAGCCGAACCGCTCACCGTAGAAAGCGCGCGCGGCGGTGAGGTCGTGGACCGGGATGGCGAGATGGAACGGCGAAAGCATGGGCGACTCCGGGATGCGACCGCCTCGGCGATCAGCGCTTGAAGAGCCGCGGGAAGATGCGGTGCCAACGCTCCGGCGTGAAGCGCTTGAGCCACCACAGCCCGCGGTACTTCGGCGGGTAGACGAAATGGGTACGGCCGCGCGAGGCCGCCACCAGCATCGCCTCGGCGACCTCCGAGGCCTCGATGCCGGAACCTTGCACCAGCTTGCCCGCGGCCTCGAGGACGCGGGCCGATCCGCGGCCGTTGGTGACGATGTTGGTGCGGAAGAAGGCCGGCATGACCGCCATCGTGTGCACGCCGTACGCGCCGTACTCCTGCATCAAGGTCTCGCTGAGCGAGATCACAGCGGCTTTGGAGGCGTTGTAGGCCGCCATCTGCGGACCGGCACAGAAACCGGCCACGCTCGCGATGTTGATGATCGTCCCGCCCTGCCCGCGCGCCATGTGACGGATCACGGCCCGGCAGGAGTTGGCGACACCGAGGACATTGATGTCGAAGCACCACTCCCAGTCCTCGGGCGGGGTCTCGTGGAAGCGGCCGGCCACCGAGACGCCGGCGCAATGGATCGCCACATCGATGCCGCCGGCGACCTCGACCGCCGCATCGACCACCGCCTGTACGGCCGCGGCATCGCGCACATCGCAGGGCGAGGACATCACCTGCGCGCCGTCGCGCCGGAAGCTCTGCGTGACGAGGTCGAGCCGCTCGGCGTCGGCGTCGGTGAGGAACAGCTGCCAGCCCTCGCGCGCGAGGGTCTCGGCACAGGCGAGCCCCAGGCCGCTCGCGGCACCGGTGATGAAGGCGCGCTTCCTCGGGAAGCGCTGGGCGAGGTTGTGGGCGGCGGTTGTCATGGACGCTAGGGTACTACGCCCGGGGCGCTACGCGCCCTTCAAGGCGGCACGCAGCGCGACGGCCTGACGCCGGATCGCGGCCTGCGCCTCGCCGTCGAGCCGCCGCAGGTTCCGCACCTGCATGACCATCCGTGGGTTGGCGGCAAGCGCCGTCTCGTGCCGCAGCAGGAAGTCCCAGTACAGCGTGGTGAACGGACAGGCCTTCGCGCCGGTCGATGCGCCCGGATCGTAACGACAGCCGGCGCAGTGGTTGCCCATGCGCGAGATGTAGCGGCCGGACGCGATATAGGGCTTGGAGGCCATGACGCCGCCGTCCGCGTACTGCGACATGCCGAGCGTGTTCGGCAGTTCCACCCACTCGTGCGCGTCGACATAGACCGCGAGATACCAGCGGTGCACCTCGCGCGGATCGACGCCCACCAACAAGGCGAACAGGCCCGTGACCATCAGACGCTGGATGTGGTGGGCATAGCCGAGCCGCAGCGTCTGGCCCACCGCATCGCGCAGGCAGGCCATGTCGGTGTCACCCGTCCAATAGAGCGCAGGCAGGGGCTCATGCGCATCGAGCGCGTTGCGCTCGAGATACCCCGGCATGTGCAGCCAGTAGACGCCGCGCACATATTCGCGCCAGCCGAGGATCTGGCGGATGAAACCCTCGGCTGCCGCGAGCGGCGCGCGCCCCGCGCGGTACGCGGCCTCGACGGCGGCGATCACCTCGCGCGGGTCGAGCAGCTTGAGGTTGAGCGCGGCCGAGATGCGTGAATGGAAGAGCCAGGGCTCGCCCTCCCACATCGCGTCCTGGAAATCGCCGAACGCCGCCAGTCGATGCGCGACGAAATCCTCGAGCGCGAGCAGCGCATCGGCACGGGTCACCGGCCAGTCGAAGGCCTCGAGCGTCCCCGGGTGGTGCGCGAAGACGGACGACACTTCCTGCAGCACGCCGCGCGTGACGGCGTCCGGCGGGAAGGCGCGCGGCGCCTGCAGACCGAGCGCACCCGGTCCCTCGCGGCCGAAGGCTTTGCGGTTCTCGGCGTCGAAGTTCCACTCGCCGCCCTCGGGTCCGCCCTCGGCATCGAGCAGCACGCGGTGCCGACGGCGCATCTCACGGTAGAAGAACTCCATGCGCAGCTGCTTGCGGCCGCGCGCATGCGCCGCGAACTCGGCGCGGCTGCAGAGGAAATGGCGGTCCTCGCGCTCGTCGACCGTCGCCCCCGCCGTGCGCAGCGCGGCGCGCAGCGCCTCGCCGAGCCCGTGGTCGCCGGGCTCGAGCAGCACCACCGACGCGGGCTTCAAGCGGTCGAGGTCATGCTGCAACAACGCGATCAACGCCCCGACCACGCCCGGTGCCGCGCGCGGCACGGCATCGAGCGCGTGGTACTCAACGACGATCCCCTCGGCGCGCAGCGCATCCCGGAAGTGCCGCATGCAGGCGAGGAACATCGCGATGCGCGCCTTGCTCGAGTCGAGCGGTGTCGACTCGTGGCGCGCCTCCGCCATCCAGACCCGGTCGACCCGAGGATCGAAGCCGTCGAAGGCGGCGGAGCGGCGGTCGAGCTGGTCGCCGAGCACGAGGACGAGGTTGCGCATGGCCCATTATCGGTCGTGGCCGGGGGCGGTGCAGGGGCTTTACGCCGTGCACCGCGCGTGTCACGGTCAGAGCGTCCGTCCCCTTGCCCCCGGCAGAGACCTGCTTTGTCCGACCCGTCCGACGACCCGATCACCGTCATCACCCCGCGCCTCGAGCTGCACGAGTTCGACGAGCAGGTCGATGCGCCTGTCGTGCTGCGGCTCCTCAACGAACCGTCGTTCATCGAGTTCATCGGTGACCGTGGCGTGCGTACCCTCGAGGATGCGCGCCGATACCTGCGCGAGGGACCGATCGCGAGCTGTCGTACCCATGGACACGGGCTGCTGCGCGTCTCGCTGCGCGGTGACGGGACGGTCATCGGCATGTGCGGCCTGGTGAAGCGCGACACCTTGCCCATCCCCGACCTCGGTTTCGCATTGCTCCCGGAGCACTGGGGCAAAGGCTATGTGCAGGAGGCCTCGCGGTCGGTGCTCGAGCACGGCAGGTCCGCCCTCGGGCTCACCGAGGTGCTGGCGATCACCTCCACCCACAACCAGCGCTCCATGGCGACGCTGCGCACGCTCGGCATGACGCTCGAGGACACCCGCGCGCTGGCTGCAGGCGCAGCCCCGGTCAATGTTTTCCGTCTGCGGCTGCCCGCAGCCGCACCGGCGACCGAACCGTCGATGGGTTAGACTTCCGCCCCTTCCGTCGCCCGCCGCCCGAGGACGAGACCATGCTCGAACGCTCGATCGAACGCCTGCTGTTCGCCTGCCGCTGGTTGCTGGCGCCGATGTACCTCGGACTGGCGCTGGCGCTGATCGCGCTCGGCGTGAAGTTCTTCCAGGAGGCGATCCACCTGCTGTTCGCGGTCGCCTCGCTGCCCGAGGACAAGCTGGTCCTCGTGACGCTCACGCTCATCGACCTCGTGCTGGTCGGCAGCCTCATCGTGATGGTGATGTTCTCGGGCTACGAGAACTTCGTGTCGCGCATCGATGTCGCCGATCAGGGCGAGAAGCTCGGCTGGCTCGGCAAGCTCGACGCCGGCACGCTCAAGCTCAAGGTGGCCGCATCCATCGTCGCCATCTCGTCCATCCACCTGCTGAAGGTGTTCATGGACGCGAAGACCATGCCGAACGACAAGATCTTCTGGTATGTGGTCGTGCACCTCACCTTCGTGGTGTCGGCGCTGCTGCTCGGCGTGCTCGACCGGATGTCATTCGCGGGGCATCGCGGTCGCGACGGCTGACGGCGCGCGCCGCGGCTGTCGCCGCACCCAGACCGCGTACACCAGCAGCACGAGGTTCGCGCCCGCCATGATGATGAACGGCGCGCCGGGCCGCCAATCGTCGTACGCGATGCCGCCGATCTTCGAGATCGCGAGGATGCCGAGCGCACCGAAGAAACCCACCATGCCGATCACGGCACCGCGGATCGCGCCCGGCGCCTCCTGCGCCACCAGCACCTGCGAGGCGAGGATGCCGCTCGCCTGCCCGACGCCCAGCATCGCCGCCGCACCGTAGACCGCACCGCTCGCCGCCGGGTCGGGGATGAAGCCCATCCAACCGTAACCGATGACCGAAAGCACCACCGCGATGATCACGAGCGTGACGCGGTCGATCTTGTCGGCGAGCCAGCCGAAGAACGGCGCCCAGAGCAACGCGCTGCCCTGCACGATGCCGAACAGCGCGCCCTGCATCTTGGCGGCCTGC
>CANHFH010000143.1 GCA_947459825.1 Pseudomonadota bacterium
ACGAGACGCGCCGCGTCGATCAGCGAGGCGTGGTTGAGCCCGTCGGCGAGCAGCAGATCGCGCTTGTCGGCGAGCGCGGCGAGCACGCCGAGGTTCGCCATGTAGCCGGTGGAGAAGACCACCGCGCGTGCACGACCGGTGAACTCGGCGAGCTCACGCTCCAGCGCCTCATGTTCGGCGCCGTGCCCGCTGACGAGGTGCGAAGCGCCGGAACCCGACCCGTACCGCTGCGCCGCCTCGGCCATCGCCGCGGCGACGGCGGGGTCGCGGGCGAGACCGAGGTAATCGTTGCTGCAGAAGTTGACGCGGCCGTCCTCCGCGGGCGTCCGGCGTCGGCGCAGGTCCCGCTCGTCGATGCCCTGCAGCGCGGCGGCGCGGGCCTCAGGCGTGCAGCGCACCGGGCGCTCCGGCGGCGGTGCGCATGCCGAGCCGCGTGAGCAGCGCACGGTCGTGCTCGACATCGGGGTTGCCGGTGGTGAGCAGCTTCTCGCCGTAGAAGATGGAGTTGGCGCCGGCGAAGAACGCGAGCGCCTGCAGTTCGTCGGACATCTGCTCGCGTCCCGCCGACAACCGCACCGCCGATGCCGGCATCAGGATGCGCGCCACGGCGATGGTGCGCACGAAGTCGAAGGGATCGATGGGCGCCTGGCCTGCGAGCGGCGTGCCCGGGACGGCGACCAGCTGGTTGATCGGCACGCTCTCGGGATGCTGTTCCAGGTTGGCGAGCACCTGCAGCATGCGCGCGCGGTCGCGCACCGTCTCGCCCATGCCCACGATGCCGCCGCAGCAGACGTTCATGCCGGCTTCGCGCACGGCCTCGAGCGTGTCGAGGCGGTCCTGGAACTCCCGCGTGGTGATGATCTCGCCGTAGAACTCAGGCGAGGTGTCGATGTTGTGGTTGTAGTAGTCGAGCCCGGCGTCGCGCAGTTCCTTGGCCTGCTCGCGCGTCAGCATGCCGAGCGTCGCGCAGCTCTCCATGCCGAGCGATTTCACCTCGCGGATCATCGCCGACATCACCTCGATATCGCGCTTCTTGGGCGAGCGCCACGCGGCACCCATGCAGAAGCGCGTCGCGCCCGCTTCGCGCGCCGCCTTGGCGCGCGCGGCGACATCCGCGACGGCCATCAGCGTCTCGCGCTCGAGGCCCGTGTCGTAGCGGATGCTCTGCGGGCAGTAGGCGCAGTCCTCGGGGCAGGCGCCGGTCTTGACCGACAGCAGCGTGCTCATCTGCACGGTGTTCGGCGCCTGGTTCTCCCGGTGCACCCGCTGCGCCTCGAACAGCAGGTCCTGGAAGGGCAGCGCGAACAGCGCCTCGACCTCCTCGAGCGTCCAGTCGTGGCGGGTGGCTGCGGTCATGGGCGTGTCCTCATCCATTTCTATGCGTTCAGGGGCGATCCACCGCGTGCGCGGCCGCCGCTCCGTCGGCATGGTGGGCGGGTGAGGGGAGGGTGTCAACTTGCAGGGCGATCCCGGGTCGACAATCGCCGAGTGGCTACGCGAGCGGTCCGGAGCGCTGTCCTGGCGGACGCGGATCGGCTACGCCCTGCTGCCCCCGCGATGTGTGCTCTGCGGCGGCGAGGGCGACCTCGGTGCGGTGGACCTCTGCGGGTGTTGTCTCGCGACACTGCCGTTCGCCGACCCGGCGGCGGGACGGTCCGCGCCCGTCCCGCGCGCGACCTTCGCGCCGTTCATATACCGCGATCCGGTGGGCAGCGGACTGCGCGCGCTCAAGTTCCACGGTGACCTGCGACCTGCCCGCGTGTTCGGCGCGCTGCTCGCCGCGTCGGTGGGCGTCGCGGCAGGCAGCGCTGGTCACGGGCCGCCGGCGCGCATCCTGGCGCTGGTCCCGGTACCGCTGCATCGCGGGCGTCACGCGGAGCGCGGCTTCAACCAAGCCGAGGCCATCGCGCGCCAGGCAGGTCGTTGGCTCGGGCTGCCGGTGCGGACGCGGTGGTTGCAGCGCGCGCGTGCGACGCGTCCGCAGACGGCGCTGCGCGGAGCGGAACGGCGTCGCAACCTCGTCGATGCGTTCCACGCGACGCCCGCCCTGCGCGCCGTGATGGCGGCGCAGCGCTCGGATGCCTCCGCGGGCCTGCGTTCCGCGAGCCGTGTCGCGCTCATCGACGATGTGCTCACGACCGGTGCGACGGTCGCCGCTGCACGCGCCGCGCTGGTCGAGGCGGGCGTGCCGGCGGTGGAGGTGTGGACGGTGGCGCGCACGCAGCCGCGGCGCGGTGAGGACGATGCAGCCGATCAGGCGGCGCGCAACGCGTGATCGACAGCGATGCCGAGGAAGACCGCCATACCGACATGGTTGTTGGCGCGGAACGCGCGCAGACAGGCGGCGGGCTCGCGCCGACGCGCGATCCACAGCTGCCACGCGAACAGGGCGGCGGCGGCGGCGAGCCCGACGAGATAGGCCGTGCCGAAGCCGGCCTGTCGTCCGGCGAGCCACAACCCGAACAGCATGATCGCCTGCAGGCAGCCGACCGCCAGCAGGTCCATGCTGCCGAAGAGGAGCGCGGTGGAGCGCACGCCGAGTCGGCGGTCGTCCTCGCGGTCGGCCATGGCGTAGAGCGTGTCGTAGATGCAGGCCCACACCACGGTGATCAGCAGCAGCAGCCAGCCGATGCGCGGGACCTCGCCTCGGGTCGCCACGAACGCCATCGGTATCGCCCAACCGAACGCGAGCCCGAGCCAGACCTGCGGCGCCGGGAAGAAGCGCTTGAAGAGCGGATACGCGACCATCAACAGCGCCGCCACCACCGCCATGCGCACGGTGGCGGCGTCGAGCAGCAGCGTGAGGCCGAGGGCCGCGAGCATCAGCAGCACGAACAGCACGATCGCGTCGTACGGCGAGATGTGGCGCGCCGCGAGCGGCCGGTCGCGGGTGCGGTGCACGAACGGATCGATGTCGCGGTCGAGCAGGTCGTTGATGATGCAGCCGGCCGAGCGCGTCAGCACCGTGCCGAGCACGAACACGACGAGCAGGAGCAGCGGCGGCACGCCTTCCGCCGCGATCCACAACGCCCAGAGCGCGGGCCACAGCAGCAGCAGGATTCCGATCGGACGGTCGAGCCGCATCAGCAGCGCGTAATCGTGCAGGCGACGGCGCAGCGCGGGCTTCATGGCCGACCGATGCCTTCTCGACCGATATCGGGCAGGAACACCTCTTCGAGCTCGAACGGTGCGCCGCCGGCGCGGAACGCCGAGCGCCGCACCCACAGCGCGCGCGGCGCGCAGTCCGCGAGCGCGCAGGCTCGCGCCACCACCGGCGTATCCGCCGCGAGGAGGGCATACAGGAAAGGGTCGCGCTCGAGGACGGCGTCATGCTCGCCGAGCGCCTCGCCCAAGGTGCGCGCACCGACGCGGCCGAGCCAGGGCTGCACGGCGAGCGTCGCCGCCGGCACACGCGTGCGCGCGTAGAGCCAGAGCGTCCCTCCGCAGCGCATCTCGATCTCGCGCAGGTGGTCGGGCGCAGGGGCGACCCCGGCCGCGGCGGCTGCGGGGCCCTCGTACAGCACGCGCATCGAATACGCCTCGCCCGCGGCTGCGCGGATGCGCTGCGTCAACAGTCCCGGCGTCAGCAGCCAGGAGCGCAGCGCGGCATCGCCCTCGTAGCAGTTGAGGGCGCTGCCTGGCAGCCAGAGCGCGGCGGCGGGCGCCTCCGCGGCAGGCGCTGCCGCCGTGGCGATGTCATCCGATGCGGCCATATCTGTCGTCGTCGCCGATCCAGCGGGAGGTGAGGGGTCCGATTCTATCCGGATGGCGCGCCAGCATGACCTCCGCTGCCTGCTGCACGCGCGGCAGTAGGTCGGCGTCGCGCATCAAGTCGGCGACCCGCATGCGCGCGAGCCCGGTCTGGCGGGTGCCGAGCAGCTCGCCGGGGCCGCGCAGTTCGAGGTCGCGTTCGGCGATGGTGAAGCCGTCGCCGGTCTCGCGGATGGCGTTGAGGCGCGCGCGGGCGAGCGGTCCCAGCGGCGCACGGTAGAGCAGCACGCAGGTGCTCTCGTGGGCGCCGCGCCCGACCCGGCCGCGCAGCTGGTGCAGCTGGGCGAGACCCATGCGTTCGGCGTTCTCGATCACCATCACCGTGGCGTTCGGCACATCGACGCCCACCTCGATGACGGTGGTCGCCACCAACAGCTGGATCCGTCCGGCCTGGAACTCCAGCATCGTCGCGTCCTTCTCGCGCGGCTTCATGCGGCCGTGCACGAGACCGACCTTCAGCTGCGGCAGCGCTTCCGTGAGCAGCGCGTGGGTCTCCTCCGCCGCCTGGCAACGCAGCTCTTCGGACTCGTCGATGAGCGGACAGACCCAGTAGGCCTGACGGCCTGCGCGGCAGGCCGCCGCGATGCGCGCCACCACCTCGTCGCGGCGCGTCTCGGCGAACACCACCGTGGTGACAGGTGTGCGCCCGGGCGGCAGCTCGTCGATCGCCGACACATCGAGGTCCGCGTAGGCGGTCATCGCCAGCGTCCGCGGGATCGGCGTCGCGGTCATGATGAGCTGGTGCGCGGTGCGGCCCTCGCGTTCGCCCTTCTGCGCGAGGCGCAGCCGCTGCTGCACGCCGAACCGGTGCTGCTCGTCGACGATGACGAGCGCGAGGTCGTCGAAGGCCATGCCCTCCTGGAACAGCGCGTGCGTGCCGACCACCACCTGCGCCTCGCCCGAGGCGATGGTCTCGAGCGCGCTGCGCCGTGTCCGTGCCGGCTGCGAACCGCTGACCAGCACCACCGTCACGCCGAGCGGCCGGAACCAGGCGTCGAGGTTGCGGCGATGCTGCTCGGCGAGGAGCTCCGTGGGCGCCATCAACGCCGCTTGCCGCCCGCTGCCCACGGCACGCGCCGCCGCCGCGGCGGCGACCACGGTCTTGCCGCAGCCGACATCGCCCTGCACCAGCCGCACCATCGGCCGCTCGCGTACGAGATCGGCGTCGATGTCGGTGAGCGCGCGGCGCTGCGCGCCGGTGAGCGCATAGGGGAGACCCGCGAGGAAACGGGCTTCGAGACCCGCGGCGTCGTCGAGCGGCCAGGCCGGATCGACGGTCGCCGCGGCGCGCAGGCGGCGCATCACCACCTGGTGCGTCAGCAATTCTTCGAAGGCGAGGCGCCGCTGCGCGGGGTGACGGCCTTCGTCGAGCAGTTCGAGCGGCGCATCGGGCGGTGGGCGGTGCACCATGCGCAGCGCGTCGCGCAGCGACGGCAGGCCGAGCGGCGCGAGCATCTCGGGCGGCAGCCAATCGCGGACCCCGGAGGTCTCGAGCTCGCGCAGCGCCTGACCGACGAGCGCGCGCAGCCGCGGCTGCGTCACGCC
>CANHFH010000144.1 GCA_947459825.1 Pseudomonadota bacterium
CCGAGCGGGCGTAGGCTGGTCTCCGGCGGTCATGCGACACTGACCCCGGCCACACCACGCAGGATCCACCATGAACAACCCGCTGAACCCCGTGCTCGACACTCTCAGCCGACCGATGGCTGTCGTAGGGCGTGTCCTACTGGGGCTTTACTTCGTGGTTCCCGGTATCTTCAAGGTGACCGGGTTCGCAGGCAGCTTGGCTTATATGGAACTCCACGGCGTTCCGTTCGCTTTGCCTTTGCTGCTGCTCACCATCCTTCTGCAAGTCGGCGGCGGCCTCGCGATCATCTTCGACCGGCAGACCCGGACCGCGGCGTTCCTGCTCGCCGGCTTGACGCTGCTGATCAACCTCTTCATGCACGATTTTTGGAACGACTATCCCGGCGGCAACCCGCAACACGAGCTGCAGAACTTCATCAAGAACCTCGGCATCTTCGCCGGACTGCTGCTGCTCGCGGCACGACGGTAGGCGTCTCGGCGGAAGTGCCCTGATGTCTGCGTCGCCTGAAGATCCGTCCATCACCGAGACGCGCGCTTGGATCGAGCGCGTGGTCATCGGTCTCAAGCTCTGTCCGTTCGCGCCGGCGCCCGCGCTCAAGGGGACGATCCGCTACGCGATGAGCGAGGCCGAGACGACCGAGGCCTTGCTCGAGGACCTCGCGACGGAGCTGCAACGCCTCGTCGATGTACCGCCGGAGCAGATCGAGACGACCGTGCTGATCCATCCGCGGGTGCTGCAGGATTTCGCGGATTTCAACGACTTCCTGGATATCGCAGATGAGGCCCTGCAGACGATGGGGCTCGAGGGCGTGATTCAGATCGCGAGCTTCCACCCGCAGTACCAGTTCGCCGACGCCGGGCCGGACGACATCGGCAACGAGACCAACCGCTCGCCGTATCCGACCCTGCACCTGTTGCGCGAGGAGAGCATCGCGCGGGCGGTCGATGCCTTCGGCGATACCCGCAGCATCTCGGCCTCCAATCTCGCGACGCTCGAGACGCTGGGGCCGGACGGTCTCGCGGCGGTGAAGCGGGGTGGTCCGGGATGATTCGCCCCCCGACCAACGCTCTGAGCCCGAAGAAACTGCTGCACACCAAGTGGACGGCTGTCGCGCCCAAGAACAAGGAAAAGCACTTCCTCGTGACCAAAGTCATCGAGCCGGTGCCGCCCGGCTCACCCGTGGTGTCGGTGGAGATCGAGGCCGTGCATTCCAAGCGCGCACGCATCATCGGCTGGCGGGAACTCACGGATGCCGCGCACTGGCGGAGGGGGTGGGTCTGAGAACATCGCTGCGATAACCCCGCTGCCGCCACCGGGTGCTTAGCCGGGTACCCGCTTTCGCGATCTCTTCCCCGTGACGTCTTCACGCCACTGAAATCCGCGCGTCATCGCGCAGTCATCCCGCTGTCGTCCAATCGCGGTCGGTAAAGGCTGTCCGGTTGCGAGGAAGTGATGAAGAGACATGTCGGGTATCCGCTGGGGATCATCGTGAGCGTTCTGGCGACGTCGGGTGAGGCGCAACCCTCTCCGGACCCCATAGCTTTGGACGAGGTGGTGGTGACCGCTCAAAAGCGCGAGACCAACCTGCAGGACACCCCGATCTCCATCTCGGTGCTCTCGAGCGCCAGCCTCGAGGGCCGTCAGGCGATCTCCTTGGGGTCGTTGTCCGACGGGGCGATCCCTGCGCTGCGCGTCGCGCCCTTCGTCGGCCGATCGTCGGCCCTCAACATCGGCATCCGCGGCGTCGGCGCCTCGTTCGATGCCAACCAACCGGCCCGGGACGCCGGTGTCGGCGTCTACGTCGACGGTGTCTTCCTCGGCCGTTCGCAGGGTCTGGGGACGGCGCTGCTCGATGTCGAGCGCATCGAGGTGCTCAAGGGACCGCAAGGAACGCTGTTCGGCCGCAACACCATGGGGGGTGCGGTCAACATCGTCACCAAGGCGCCGTCCGGGGACTTCCGGTTCGATGCGCGCATGGGTGTGTCGAACTTCGACGGGCGCAGCGGCGTCGTCCATGTCGATCTGCCGAGGATCGGCGATCTCAGCATCAAGATCGACGGACTCATCAACGAGCGCGACGGGACGACGACCAACGCCGTGGGCGGCACCACGGACTTCAACACCTGGAGCAAGCGCGGCATCCGCTTCGCAGCGGCGTGGCGGCCCTCTGATGCGATCGATATGCAGTATGCGTACGACAATTCCCGGGACGCCACGACCCCCTATCACGCCCAGTTGTTGGTGGCCGGCCCGTTCGCCAGCCCCTTGCAGCGCGACGGGGCGTCGCTGAGGCGGCGGGACACCTCGATCCTGGGCGGTGAGCAAGCGGACAGCGTCGGCAAGACGATCGGGCACACGCTGCTCCTCGATTGGCGCATCGACGAGGCGCTGACGCTGCGCTCCATCAGCTCGTACCGCGAGCTCGAACAGTCCCAGCTCGACCAGGGTCTCATCGACGCCATCTCCACCTTCACGCCGAACCGGCCCTTCGCCCGTTACAGCGTCGCCAATGTCGGACAGGATCAGACCAGCCAGGAGTTCCAGTTGATCGGCAGCACGGATTCGCTGCAGTACGTGGTGGGCGCTTTCTACTACAACGAATCCGTGAACGACGATGCGCAGTCGCCGCAACTGAACCTTTGGAACGCGACCGGCACGGCCTATACCAAGAATCCGGCCACGAATCCGCTCGACCTGTCCCGTGTCACGATCGACCGTGCGAGCAAGGCCGAGACGGAGAGCCTCGGCGTGTTCGGGCAGGCGACCTGGACGCCGGCGGCCCTGCAGCGGCTGCACCTGACGCTCGGCGCGCGTTACACCGAGGACTCGAAGAACGGCAAGCTGTTCACGGTCAACGGCGCGCCCGCCAGTTTCGCGTTCGACAGCTCTTGGAGCCGTGTGGATCCGATGGTGACGGCAGCGTGGGATTTCACCGATGCGGTGATGGGCTATGCGAAGTGGGGCACGGGGTTCCGGGCAGGCGGCGCCAACTCGCGTTCGCTGAGCTACCGTGCGTTCGACCCTGAAGAGGTCGAGTCCATCGAGGTCGGTCTGAAGAGCGATCTGTGGGATCGACGGCTGCGGCTCAACCTTTCGTTGTTCGACGCCACGATCAAGGACAAGCAGATGGACTTCTTCTTCCCGCTCGTGGTCGGCGGGTCGCAGCGAACGGTATCGGATACGACCAACGCGACCACGGACGGTTCGTCTCAAGGTGCGGAGCTGGAACTGCTCGCGCTCCCGGTCGATAACCTGACGCTCGGCGTCAACTACACCCGCCTGAAGGCCGATCCGCTGTTCGCGCCCAACCCCTACGTCACGGGCAATCCGTCGACGCGCATCCTCCCGCTGTACGCGCCGAGGAACGCGGGTAGCGCCTCGATCGACTATGCAGTGCCGGTCGGGGCGGCACGGCTCAAGTTCCATGTCTCGGGCAGTTGGGCGGACGGGTCCTACACGAGCGAGGTCGAACAGACGCTCACGGATGATTCGTTCCTCGTCAACGCGCGGATCTCCCTGGTCAACCTGCCGCTGCCGTCGTCCGACGCCACGGCTGAGCTGGCGCTGTGGTCACGCAACCTCCTCGACGAGGAGTATCTCTTCTACAAGAGCGTCAGCTCCACGCTGGGCACTTATGGCATCTTCAACGAGCCGCGGACCTACGGTCTTGAGGCACGTATCCGCTTCGGAGGCCGTCGATGACGTTGTCCATCCTCCCGTGTCGTATCGCGTCGCATTGGTTGGCGGCGACCGTTCTCGGTGTCGCGTCGCTGGTCAGCCCGCTCCATGCCGACGATGTCATCGCTGCGAAGCGCGTCGAACCGGTCCAGGTCGAACGGTTGTTGCCGCTCGAGGGCGGCGTCAATTTCCGCGACCTGGGCGGGTACGCGACGGTCGACGGGCGTCAGGTCCGCCGTGGACTGTTGTACCGCTCCGGCAGCATGACCGGTCTGACCGAGAAGGATCACGACTATCTGCGACAGTTGGACATCGCGGTGATCGCTGACTTCCGATCGACCGACGAACGCATGCGGGAGCCCACCCGTTGGCCGGAGGGGGAGGAGCCGATCCGTCGGCTCGAGCGCGACTACGACCTCGAGTTCGGCGAGGTGATGACAGTTCTGCGGGATGCGCCGGATGCCGCCTCGGCCCGCGCGGCGTTCGCGTCGTTCTATCGACGCCTGCCGGCGCAGTTCGCCGATCAGTATCGCGTGATGTTCGCTGAATTGGTGGCGGGGAACACGCCGCTGGCATTCAACTGCTCGGCGGGCAAGGACCGCACCGGCGTGGCCGCCGCGCTTATCCTGACAGCGCTGGGCGTTCCGCGCGAAACGGTGATCGAGGACTATCTGCTCTCCAACCGCTACTACAAGCCGAAGCCCCTGACGGGTGACACCCAGGAAGACCCGACCGCGCGGCTCTTCGCACGGCTTCCACCGGAGGTCATCGCGGTGTTCATGGGTGTCGAGGCCGAGTTCCTCGATGCCGCGTTCGCCGGGATGGCCGAAGAGTACGGTAGTGTCGACGGGTATCTCGAGCGGGCCATCGGACTCGATGCGACGGCGCGGGAGACGCTGCGGCAGCGCTACACCGAGGTCACGGTCGCACGCTGAGACTTCCGTGCGGCGGTCAGCCCGCTGCGGCATCCGCTGTCGTATCATCGCTGCCATGACTCTCGATCCCGTCGTACTCTGGTTGATCGCCGGCGCATTGATGCTCATCGGCGTCATCGGTCTGGTGCTGCCGGGCGTGCCCGGCGTGATCGCCGTGTTCGGGGGCATGCTGGTGGCCGCTTCCATCGACGACTTCACGCGCATCGGGTGGCCCACGCTGGTGGTACTCGGCGTGCTGACGGCGCTGGCGTTCGCGGCCGACATCTTGGGCAGCCTCTTCGGTGCGCAACGGGTCGGCGCGAGCCGGTCGGCGCTGTGGGGCTCGGCGCTCGGCACACTGGCGGCGCTGCCCTTCGGGTTCGCAGGGCTGGCCCTCGGGCCGTTCGCCGGGGCGGTGATCGGCGAGTACTGGGCGCGCCGGAAACTGGATGTCGCGACCCGCGTCGGCATCGGCACTTGGATCGGCCTTGCCGTCGGCACACTCACCAAGGTCGCGCTGGTGTTCGTGATGCTCGGCGTGTTCGCGATCAGCTGGCTGCTGGGCTGACCCTTCGCCGCCTCAGGCCGCGGCGTCGACCGCGGGCGCGGAGCTGCGGATCAGGTAATCGAAGGCGCCGAGCGCGGCCTTGGCCCCATCGCCCGCGGCGATGACGATCTGCTTGTAGGGCACGGTGGTGGC
>CANHFH010000145.1 GCA_947459825.1 Pseudomonadota bacterium
AGCGTGGGCAGCGGTTCGCCCGTCACCCTCGAGCCGGGGCGCGCGACGGCGAAGGCGAGCGCCGGGAACGCCGCGGTGCCGACGATCAAGGTCAGCCACTGATGCGGGAACGGATGGGTGTGCAGACCGGTGAAGCGCAGCACGCCGAACAATGCGGCTGCGGCGAAGGCCATCGCCGACGCACGCAGCAGCAGCGGCAAGGGCGGCCGCGAGGCGACCCAGAACGCCGCGCCGCAGAGCAGCGCGTCGGTGACCGCAAGGCTACTGACGGGCGGCTCCGGTCACGCGCGGATGCAGCCAAAGCTGGCCGATGAAGCTGAAGAACGCGAGCATCGCCGCCATGTAGAGCAGGCTCTGGCCGAGGCCGAGCCCGGGCAGCAGCCAGTAGAAGGTCATCAGCGCCACGGCGCCGAGCAGCGTCGAGCACACGCCGATGACCTGCATGAAGCGCGGCGCCGGCGTCGCGAACGGTACGAACTCCTCCGGGTTGAAGGGCTTCTCCTCGACCGCTGCGAGCAGCACCGGCCCGCGCGGCTTGCCGAACACATGCACGAGCCGCTCGCGCCAGCTCGATGCGCCGCGCACGAGGCGCGCGATCAGCACATAGTGGTGGATGTTGCCCCACACCGGATCCCAGCTGCGCAGCGGCTTGCGCACGCCGTAGACGACCTTCTCGTCCTCGCGTTCGTCGGCGTAGGTGCCGAACATCTTGTCCCAGACGCTGAAGATGCCGCCGTAGTTGCGGTCGATGCAGTAGTCGTTCTGGCCGTGGTGCACGCGGTGGTTGGAGGGCGTCACCATGAAGCGCTCGAGGACGCCCATGCGACCGACGAGCTGCGTGTGCACCCAGTACTGGTAGAGCAGGTCGATGAGGCCGAGCACGATGAACATCTTCAATGGGACGCCGAGCACGGCGAGCGGTGCGTAGAACACCCATTTGAACCAGAACCCGGTCGCCGATTGGCGCAGGGCGGTCGCGAGGTTGAAGTCCTCGCTGCTGTGGTGGATGACATGCGCGGCCCAGAAGAGGTTCACCTCATGGCCGGTGCGGTGCACCCAGTAGTAGCAGAAGTCGTAGAGCACGAGCCCGATGACCCAGAGCCAGAGATTCGATGCGTCCCAGCTGAAGAGCCCGAACGCATCCACCATCAGCGAGTACATGTAGACGCTGACACCGGCACCGAGCACGTTGACGGCCTGGCTGACGATGCCGGTGTTGATGGAGGTGACGGTGTCCTGCAGGCGGTATATCTCGAGGCCGCGCCGTCGTGCGAGCACGAACTCGAGCGTGATCAGCACGAAGAAGAACGGCACCACATAGAAGAACGGGCTCATGGTGTCGCCTCGGCGCGCAGACGCGCGATGGTGGACTCGATCCAGGCCTGCGCTTCGTCGTTGATCTCTCGCGGGTCGCGGCCGGCGGCGACGATGGGCGCACCGACGACCACGGTGATGACGCCCGGCTTCTTGAGCAGGCCGCGCCGGGGCCAGAAATATCCCGCGTCGTGCGCCACCGGCACGACCGTGCAGCCTGCACGGCTCGCGAGCAGGGCGCCGCTGACGCCGTAACGCCGGGTCTCGCCGGCGGCCATGCGCGTGCCCTCGGGGAAGATCAGCGCCGAGAGACCCTCACGCAGCCGCGCAGTCCCTTGGTTCACGACCTGGTTCACCGCCGAAGCGCCGGCTCCACGGTCGACCGCGATGGAGCGGATCTGCCACAGACCCCAGCCGAAGAACGGGATGTACATGAGCTCGCGCTTGAGGACGATGACCTTCGGCGGTCCGATCAGGAACTGTGCGAAGGTCTCCCAGGCCGAGGAATGCTTCCACAGTGCGACATGCGGTTCGGCGGGGATGTTCTCCGCGCCGATCACGCGGTGCTCGAGCCCGCAGATCGCCCGCAGCGCACCCAGCATCACGCCGGCGTACCAGGCGGCGAGACCGAAGCGCCGCGGCAGCGGCAGCGACCACGCGACGCAGACGAAGCCGATCGCGAACAGCAGCGTCCACGCGAACATGAACGCGGTGAACACGACCGAGCGGAGCCACATCTGCGGTTACCTTCGGTCCGGCATGCAGATATGGACGCTCGGGGCGCGCATCGTGAGCCCCGCTTAAGGCGTGGGCGCCTTCGGGTAGCGCGCCATGATCTCGCGCACCGCGGTGTCCACGGCCGTCTGCGGATCGTTGCGCACCTTGTCGGTGACGCGCCCGAACGCGGCGCCGCTCCACACCAACTGCTTGCGCGCGCGGTCGACGAGATCCAGCGTCAGCGTGCCCTCGGTGTACTGGTTGACGATGGTCTCGGTGCTGTAGCCCACCCAGGGGTTGTAGCGGCCGCCGCGGTAACCGAAGTACGGGTCCATGGTCGGCACCGTCGAGACATTGGTCTTCTCGGAGGACTTCACGCCCGCGTTGACCAGCAGATCGCCGCCCGACTCCATGTAGCGCAGACCGCGCACATCCATCTCGCGGCGCACCGCCTGCTTGACCGCGTTGCTGAGCGGCGTGGAGTAGCCCGGACGGTCGGTGCCGAACGGCTCGAAGAACGAGTAGCTGCCGTACGACGCCATGTTGGCCGTCGGGTCGGCATCGACGCGCACGGTCGGGCCGCTGGTGGTGGCGCAGGCGCCGAGCGCGAGCGCGGCAGCGCCCGCGAGGACGAGGTGGCGAAGCGAACGGGCGGTCTTCATGGGCTGGACTCCTGGTGTGGTCAGCGTTCGGTCAGCCGGGCAGGCGCGAAAGATCCGCGACGCCCGAGAACATCTCGCGCACCCGGCTCACGAGCGCGAGGCGGTTGGTGCGCAGCGCGGGGTCGGGGTCGTTGACCATGACTTCCGTGAAGAACGCATCCACCGCCGGGCGCAGGCCGGCCAAGCGAGTCAGGGCGTCATTGTAACGCCCGGCCGTGAGCGCCGCGTCGACCTCTGGTGCCATGGCCTCGAGCGTGCGGTGCAGGACTTTTTCGGCCTCGACGGTGAGCCGCGCGGCATCGACATGCGCAGAGCCCGCATCCGCGCCGGCGGCAGCACCGCCGCCATCCGATTTACGCAGGATGTTGGCGATGCGCTTGTTCGCCGCAGCCAGGGCCTCGGCCTCGGGCAGGCGACGGAAGGCGGCGAGCGCGTCGAGCCGTGCCATGAGGTCGAGCGGACGGGTCGACCCGCTCGCGAGCACCGCATCGAAGGCCTCGGCCGGATGGCCGGCTTCGTGCGCCTGCGCACGCAACCGCTCGAGGATGAACTCGCGCACCTCGGCGGCGGTCGTGGCGGTCTTCACGGGCTGCAGCGCCACGGCTGCATCGACCAACGCGCCGATGTCGAGGTCACGGTGCTGCTCGAGCAGGATGCGCAGTACGCCGATCGCGGCGCGGCGCAGCGCGAAGGGATCCTTGGTGCCGCTCGGCTTCTGGCCGATGCCGAAGATGCCGGCGAGGGTGTCGAGCCGGTCGGCGAGCGCGAGCGCCGTGCCGGTGGCGGTGGCAGGCAGCGCATCGCCCGCACCGCGCGGCTGGTAATGCTCGCGGATCGCGGCGACCACCTCGGCCGGTTCGCCATCGGCCGCGGCATGGTACGCGCCCATCGTGCCCTGCAGTTCCGGGAACTCCCCGACCATCGCCGAGATGAGGTCGCACTTGCAGAGCTCCGCGGCACGCGCGACGAGCGCGCCGTCCGCGCCGACCTGAGGTGCGATCGTCGCGGCGAGCGCTCCCACACGGCGCACCTTGTCGCCGATCGAGCCGAGCTTCGCCTGGAAGGTGACGACATCGAGCCCGACACGGGAGTCGGCGAGCGGCTTGCGACGATCCTGCGCCTGGAAGAACGCCGCATCGGAGAGGCGCGGACGTACGACGCGCTCGTTGCCCTCGCGCACGCGCGCGGGCTCGCGGCTCTCGATGTTGCTGACCGTGATGAAGAGGGGCAACAGCGCGCCCTTGTCGTCCTCGATGGCGAAGTAGCGCTGGTGTTCCTGCAGCGTGCAGAGCAGCACCTCGCGCGGCAGCGCGAGGAAGTGCTCCTCGAAGCGGCCTTCGATCGCCACGGGCCACTCGACCAGCGCGGTGACCTCGTCGAGCAGCGCGTCGTCCATCACCGCGCGGCCGCCGAGCGCAGCGGCGCGGGCCGTCACGGCGTCGCGGATGCGCTCACGGCGCTCGGCGAAGTCGGCGAGGACGAAGCCCTGCTCGCGCAGCACCTTCGCGTAGTCCGCGGGCGTGGGGACCGCGAGCGCCTGCGGCGCGTGGAAGCGGTGGCCGCGCGTCGTCGCGCCGGCGTCGGTATCGAGCAGGCGCGCGGGCACGACCTCATCGCCGAAGCGCATCAGGACCCAGTGGACGGGGCGTACGAACTCGGCGTCGCTCGCGCCCCAACGCATGCGCTTGGGGATCGGCAGCGCATCGAGCGCCGCCTGCACGATGCCGGGCAGCAGCGATACGGTCGCGGCGCCGGGCTTCTTGCCCTCGAAGGAGAGGAACTCGCCCTTGCCTTCGGTGACGCGGCCGAGCGCGTCGAGCGCGACGCCGCAGCTTTCGGCGAAGGCCGTGGCGGCACGCGTCGGCGCGCCTTGCTTGTCGAACGCGGCGTTGACCGGCGGCCCGCGGCGCTTGATGAGCTGTTCGGGCTGCGCGGCGGGCAGGCCGCGCACGAGCACGGCGAGCCGGCGCGGCGCAGCGTAGGACTTGAGGCCTGCATGCGCGAGACCGGCGGCGGCGAGCCCGGCCGTGATGCTCTCGGCGAGCGCGCGCTCGAGCTCCGGCAGCGCGATGGGCGGCAGCTCCTCGGTGCCGAGTTCGAAGAGGAAGTCGCGCTGGGCGGTCATGGCGCCTTCTCCGCGGCCGGCGCCGATGTCGCGCCGTGCAGCATCGGGAAGCCGAGCGCCTCGCGTGCGTCGTAGTAGGCCTGCGCCACGCCGCGCGCCAGCGTGCGCACGCGCAGGATGAATCTTTGACGCTCGGTGACCGAGATCGCGCGGCGCGCGTCGAGCAGGTTGAAGGTGTGCGAGGCCTTGAGCATCTGCTCGTAGGCCGGCAGGCCGAGCTTGGCCTCGAGCAGCTTCTGGCAGATGGCCTCATGCTCGTCGAAGTGGCGGAACAGGACCGCGGTGTCGGCGTGTTCGAAGTTGTACTTCGACTGCTCGACCTCGTTCTGGTGGTAGACATCGCGGTAGGTGATCTTGCCGCGCGGCCCATCGGTCCAGACGATGTCATAGACGCTGTCGACGCCCTGCAGGTACATCGCGAGGCGCTCGAGGCCGTAGGTGATCTCGCCGGTCACCGG
>CANHFH010000146.1 GCA_947459825.1 Pseudomonadota bacterium
AAGCGCCGCGCAAGTCGATGGTCCAGTTCTTCGAGGGCCTCGCGGCGGCGATGATGGTGATCGTCGGCTGGGTGCTGATGCTCGCCCCGATCGGGGTGTTCGGCCTCGCGGTGTCGCTCGCGGCGCAGACCGGCGCGGATGCGATCGGCGGCCTCGCGCACTACATCCTGATCGTGAGTGCGGCGGGCCTCGTCGTGCTGCTCGCGTCGATCGTCATCGCGCTGACGCTCGGCGGTCGGTCGCCCGGTGCCTTCGCCCGCGCGATGGTGCCGGTCTTCGCGGTGGCGATCTCCACGCAGTCCTCGCTCGCGAGTCTTCCGGCCATGCTCGCGGCCTCGCGCAAGCTTGGCGTGCGCGGATCGACCGCGGATTTCGTGCTGCCGCTCGCGGTCGCGATCTTCCGCGCGACGAGCCCGGCGATGAACATGGCGGTCGCGATCTATGTCGCCTATCTGACAGGCACGCCGCTGTCGGCCTGGACGCTGGCGGCGGGTGTGCTCGTCGCATTCCTCGTGTCTTTGAGCTCGGTGTCGCTGCCCGGCACGCTCAGCTTCGTCGTCTCGGTCGGTCCGATCGCCATGGCGATGGGCGTGCCGATCGAACCGCTCGCGTTGCTCGTGGCCGTCGAGATGCTGCCCGACATCATGCGTACGCTCGGCAATGTCACCGCTGATGTGGCGGTCACGGCCGCGGTGGACCGCAAGGACGACCGCCCCGGCACGCCACCGCCGACCGCGCGATAGGTCTCCACAGCAAAATGTCCTATCGTCAGATACCCATCCTGCTGCTGCAGGCGGCCAATCTGTGTTCGGGCCTCGGCAACGCGATGGTCACCATCGCGATCCCATGGCTGGTCATGGAACGGCTCGGTTCGGCGACGCTCGCGGGGCTCGTGCTCGCGGCCGCGTCGCTGCCGCCGCTCTTCATCGCGCCGGTGAGCGGCTGGATGGTCGACCACATCGGCCGTCGCGCCGTGAGCATCGGCTCGGACATCCTGTCGGCCTCGTCCGTTCTCGCCATCCCGGTGGTGTCGTTGTTCTTCGGGCTCACGCCGATGACGGTGTTCCTGCTCGCGGTGGTCGGCGCGCTGTTCGATCCGGCCGGCTACACGGCGCGCAAGGCCTTGCTCACCGATACCGCGCGCGCGACCGGCATGGACCAGCAGCGGCTCAACGGCATCCATGAGGGCACCTTCGGCGTCGCGTGGATCGCCGGGCCTGCGCTCGCCGCGTGGCTGATCGCCGGCTTCGGCGCGGTGAGTCCGTTCTGGGCCGCCGCGGCGCTGTTCCTCGTCTCGGCGTGCTGCATCGGACTGCTGCGCGTCGGCGATCTCGGCCTCGAGGCGCGGGCGCGCGGTGAGGCGGATACCGCCACGGGCGGCGCGGGGCTGATGCGCGGCTTCGTCGTGCTGTGGCAGGACCGGTTGCTGCGGACGCTGACCCTCGCGCTGGTGGTGATCGCCACCATCTACCTGCCCACCGAGTCCATCGTGCTGACCGCGTATTTCGAGGACCTCGGCGAGCCTGCGAGCATGGGCATCGTGATCTCGACGCTCTCCGCCGGCGCGACGCTCGGCGCGTTCGGCTACGGCTGGTTGAGCGCGCGCCTGTCGCGGCGTGCGATGTTGCGGATGACGCTGGTGGGCACGGCGGCGAGCATCCTGCCCATGGCGCTGCTGCCGCCGCTGCCGTGGCTCGCCACCGCGGCGTTCTTCCTCGGCTTCTTCTGGGGACCCTTGAACCCGCTCGTCACGACGCTGATCCAGCAGCGTGTGCCGGCCGACCAGCAGGGCAGGGTGTACGGCGCGCAGATGTCGGCGTTCTACGCCGTGCCGCCGCTCGGCATGGTCGCCGCCGGCTACTCGGTCGAGCGGTGGGGCGTGGCCGATACCTACCTCGCGTTGGCGATCGCGCTGGTCGTCACCGCGCTGGCGGCGGGCCTCTCGCGGCCGCTGCGCCGCGAGCTGTAGCCGCGCCCGCTACCCGCTGCGTCGCCCGATTTCCTAGCAATCGGGCCGCTTCACCGCGTCCCTGCGACGTAGGCCGGTAATACGGTAGCGGTCGGGGGACAACATCGGGAGCGTCCGACATGGTCAAAGAAACTGATCAGAACGGTGGACAGCGACGCGAGGGCGGGCTGCTGCTGCGACCGCCGAGTCTGGTCGCCGCCGCCATCGCTGCCATCCTCGCGTCCAACGCGCAGGGGCAGGAGCGCGGCGCGCAGGGTCTCGAGGAGGTGGTGGTCACCGCGACGCGGCGCGAGCAGTCCGTGCTCGAGATCCCGATCAACATCTCGGTGACGAGCGGCGAGGACCTGCAGCGGCTCGCCGTACGCGACCTCGCCGGCATCGCCAACCATGTGCCCGGCCTCGTCGTGACCGACGGCGGCGTGCGCAGCAACGGCACCAACAACTCCTTCATCATCCGCGGCATCAACGCCGGCGGGGTGGGCGGCGGCGGTTTCCAGAACCTCCTCACGCCGTCGGTGTCCACCTATGTGGATGAGACGCCGATGTTCGCCAACCTGCGGCTCACCGACATCGCGCGGGTCGAGGTGCTGCGCGGCCCGCAGGGCACGCTGTACGGCGCCGGATCCGTCGGCGGTACGCTGCGCCTCATCCAGAACCAGCCGGACACGCGCGATACGGCGTTCCGCGTGACCGCCGAGGGCGGCACGCTCGCCCATTCCGACGACCTCGACTACCGCGTCGATGTGCTGGCCAACCTGCCGATCAGCGACCGGGCCGCGGTGCGCTTCTCGGCGGGCTACGAGCAGCTCGCCGGGTTCATCGATGCGCGCAGCTCCGTGGTGGTGGACGCGGACCGGGTGCCGGTGCTCGCCAACCCGGCCAACCCGGTCGGCAGCGGCTTCAGGACCGAGCAGATCAAGGACCTCGATTCCTCGGAGACCTGGTTCGCCCGCGTCTCGGGGCTCTTCGAGTTCAGCGATTCCGCCCGGATCGTGCTGGCCTATCAGCATCAGGACGAGAAGTCGGGCGGCTTCTCCTCCCAGCAGCTCAACTCCATCGAGTACACGATGGGTCGGCGCGTCGCCGACGAACCCTCGCACCGCAAGGTCGACCTCGTGTCGGCGACCGCCACCGTCGACCTCGGCTTCGCCACCCTCACCTCCGCGACCGGCTACTTCGAGCAGGGCGAGGACGCCGTCACCGACGGCAGCATCTTCCCGATCATCTACGCACCGTATTACGGCTACTACCCGCGCATCACCTTGCCCTCCTTCAACGATTTCAGCAGCGAGTCGCTGACGCAAGAGCTGCGGTTGGTGTCGAACGGCGAGGGCGCGTTGAGCTGGACCGTCGGCGCCTACTACCAGGACCTCGAGACGAAGGCCTTCCAACAGCAGCTGCTGAAGGGCATCGCTGATTGGTCGGAACTGCCCGGTACAGGGTTCGGCCCTTTCCCGCGCTTCGGTGATGTGCAGGAGTACTTCGGGCTGCTGCGGCCGAGCGCGATCCGGCCCAAGGACATGGCCTCGATCACGGACCGTACGGTCAAGTTCGAGGACAAGGCGCTGTTCGGCGAGATCACCTACCGCATCACGGATGCCTGGTCGGTCACGGGCGGCGCGCGCGTGTTCTGGCAGAAGACCTTGCAGGACCTGCTGGTGGAGCTGCCGTTCTTCGGTCCGCTCGTGTCCTCGGACGGCAACATCTTCGGCCGCAACCGCAACGCCAACGCGATCTCCTTCGACGACCAGATCTTCAAGCTCAACACGTCATACCAGCTGTCGGACGACACGCTGTTGTACGCGACCGTCGCCGAAGGCTTCCGCGCGGGTGGCGCCAACTCCTATCCGGTGGGCACCTGCGCCTTCTGCGATCCGGCCGATTTCCTCACCTTCGACCCGGACACCGCGACGAACTTCGAGATCGGTGTCAAAGGACGCTTGTCCGGTTCGCTGCAGTACTCCGCTTCGGTGTACCGCATCGATTGGGACGAGATCCAGTTCGAGACCGCGTCGGCCTCGACCAGCGCGATCATCGTCAATGGCAGCAAGGCGCGCTCCCAGGGCGCCGAGCTCGAGATGCTCTGGGCGCCGACGGACGGCACCATGGTGACGGCCGGCTACAGCTACACCGATGCCGAACTGACCCAGGATGTGCTGCTGCCCGTCGGCGGCGCGCTCGCGCCGGGCGCCGGATTCAAGGGTGACCGTCTGCCCGGCGTCTCCAAGCATCAGTTCACGGGATCGTTCGACCAGCGTTGGCCGATCGCCGGGGGCCGCGCGCTTCTGCTGCATCTCGACGCCGCTTATCGCAGCGATTTCCCGAACCGCCTGTCGACGCGGGCCCGGGACTACCGGATCTTCGACGAGTTCTGGATCCTGAACGCCTCCATCGGAGTGGAGCTGAGCGAGAACCTGCAGCTGCAGTTCTACGGCCGCAACCTGACCGATGAGAAAGGGATCTCGTCGTACAACAACCCGACCTTCACGGGAGCCGGTGGCGCCCGTCCGCCGCCGGAGTACTCCTCGGAGTCCTTGCGCCGTCTGCGGACGCTCGGTCTCAGGGTGTCTTGGCAGTTCTGACGGCCCGATGCGCGGCGGTGCTGGCGTAGCATCGGCGTCGGGACATGGACAAGGACCGGCATAACGAGGTGGCCCGCGCACAGCAGGCCTGGCGCGCGGGCGACACCCGCGCCGCGCGGGCTGCGCTCGACCGCGCGAGCCGCGAAGCGCGTGATGACGCCCGGCTGCAGCACGCCATCGGTTCGCTCTACAGCGCGATGGGTCTGCACCACGAGGCGCTCACCGCTGCGACGCGCGCCGTCGAGCTCGACCCCGCGCGGCCGCAGTATCTCTTCAACCGCGCCGCGCTGCTGCGCTTCGTCGGTCGCATCGATGAGGCGGAAGCGACCTACGACCGCGCGCTCGCGCTCGACCCCGGCGACCATGAGGCCTGGCTGAACCGCACCGAACTGCGCCGCCAGACTCCGGAGCGCAACCACATCGCCGCGCTCGAGGCCTTGGCGGCGAAGCCGTTCACGCATCCGCGCAACGAGGTGTTCATCCGCTACGCGCTCGCCAAGGAGCTCGAGGATGTCGGGCGGTACGCCGAGTCGTTCGCGCAGCTCCGCACCGGCGCCACGCTGCGCCGTCGGCACATCGACTACGACCTCGCGCGCGACCTGCAGACGGT
>CANHFH010000147.1 GCA_947459825.1 Pseudomonadota bacterium
CGCTTGAAAGCGCCGCCGAGCGCCGCGGCGAGCGAGCGCGCGAGCAAGGTCTTGCCGAGCCCCGGCACACCCTGCAGCAGCACATGGCCCCGCACCAGGAGCGCGATGGCGAGCGCCTCCACATGCCGGCCGTCACCGACCACCGCCTTACCGAGCTCCTGCTGCAGCGCGCGCTCGAAGGCCTGGATGGACGGGCGGTCGGCCGACGGCGGGGCTTGGGTATCGTTCATGCGGAAGGACTCCTAAGGCGGGTCAGAAGATCATGCAGGGCATCGAGCGGCACGGTGCCGCCGGACCCGAGACGACGGCGCCAGCTGCGCAACTGCGCGAGGTCGGCCGACGAGGCGCCGGAGCGCGCAGCGAGCCAGTCCTCGGGGGACGCGCGCGCAGGCTCGGGCAGCCGCGACAGGAACGCCTCCAACAGCGCCGAGGCCGCCTCATGCGGCTCCACGGCGCGCGCGAGCGATCGACCTTCGGCGGCCACCAGCGCGGCGACGCCGGGGCTCCGCGGCGGCGCAAGCGGCGCGCGCAGCCGCGTCCCGCCGGCGACCCACAGCAACCACAGCAGCGTCACCGCGCCGAGCGAGGCGTGCGTCCGTGGATCGAGGAGCAGGCGACGCAGATCCCAGAGCTCGGGAGCGCCCTGCAGGCCGTCGTCGAAGATCACCGTACCGCCGGGCCCCAACGACCCGCGCAGCAGGTTCGAGGCCCAACGGGCGTTGTCCGCGCGGCCGAGCGCGCGGTTGGCGAGCGGCGTCGCCTGCGCCGACAGCACCACCCAACCGGCACCGCGGGGCAACAGCCAAGCGCCGTCATCGCGACCACCGGTCATCTCCCCCTTCGAGCTCAACAGCGCGAGCGCACCGCGTCCGCCCGGCAGGCCTACCGCGCAGGGGGGCGCGACCCGGTCGGACACCGCTTCGACGGCGCGTACGCCCTCGGTCAGGGGGTGACGCAACGCGGGCTCCCAGCGCGACACCGCGGGCGTCACGAGGAAGGCACCGAGCGGCTGACCGGCTCCCACCGCTTCGAGCCCGGTCAACATGCCCACGTCGTCGGCCAGCGCGCGCAGCTGCGGGCCGCGCGCCCAATCCGGCGCATCGCAGAGCGCCGCCGAGACGATCAGGGTGTTGCCGGCGCGCACCCAAAGATGCAACGGCACGATATCGCGGTCCAACAAAGCGCTCGTTCCCGGCAAGGTGACCAGCAGCACGTTGCCGGTCGGGTAGTCGCGCGTCAGCGACGCCAGCTGGTCGTAGTCCCCGCGCAGCGATGCGGTCCGGATGCGCGCCGACGCCAACCATTCGCGCAGCGCCGAATATCCGCCCGCACCGGGCTCGACGGAGGTCGGGCGGGTCGCCTCGGCTTCGCCGGGTGCGCTGCCGACGGAGATGCCGTAGAGCAGCGACAACGCCGCGAGCGCCAGCGCCACGGCGCGCAGCCGTGCTCTCATGCGGTCCCGCCCGCGCCGCGCGCATCGGCGGCGCGGCGCCACGCGCGCAAGCGGGCGAGCGCATCGCCGCGCTCCAGCCATCGCGCCGCCGCGGCACGCGCCGCTGCGAGCGTCGCCGGAGCAGGCTCTTCGCGGCCGAAGGCGCCCGTCTCGCCCGCCGCCGCGATCAACTGCAGACCGATGCGCTCGTCGGCCGGCAGACGCGCGGCGCGGCCGACCTCGCGCGGCGTCAACGGGTCGGGCTTCGTCAAGGCGCCGCGCGCATGCAGCCGCTCCGCCACTGCGCGCAGCAGCGCGCCGGCGCGCTGGCGCGGCGGCAGCGCGTCGATGGCTGCGAGATCCGGCAGCGGATCGCGGCGGCGCGGTGCCCGCACCGCGGCACGGCGACCCTGCATCCGCATCCCCAGCGCCGCGCGGAGCTCCTGCACCAGCACGGTCACGACCAGCAGCGCAGCAATCCCGAACGACACCCAGGACACCGTGCTCCAGAAACCGAGCGGCCATGCGATGCGCCGCCGTTCGCTGCGCTGCGTGCGGTCGGTGGGGTCGAACTCGCCCACGAGCGCGCGCCACCAACGCGCCAACCGTGTGCGTGTCGACAGCTCACCTCGCGCCGCCGGGTCGAGCGCATCGATGATCATCCCGAGCCGCACCGAGGACAGTTGCCCGACGTAGCGTCTCGGCTCCGTCGCCGCCTCGGCGAGCTGCATCAGGTCGACCAGTTGCCGCAGCGACACGCTGCCGTCCCCCGCAGATGGTCGTCCGCGCATGCCGGGCAGCGGCTGCGCAGCGAGCCGCACCGCCAGCGTCGGACAGGTCAGGGACAGATCCACGCGGCGCATGCCGAAACCGTCGGTGGCGGCGGACGCATCGACGGCACGCACACAGGCCCGCAGCTCCGCGGCGAGCGCCGTCGTGATCACCTCCGCGGTCGCCGCGGTGGGTCCGGCTGCAGACCGCACGGCCGCCGGCTGCGCGGCCCCCGGCTGCACCGCCGCGGTCAGCGGCAGCAGCGCCATCGCGGCCCACGAAGCGCGCCGGGCGCGCGGCGCGGCGGGACTCATGCGGGGACTGCGGCGCGTCCTTCGGCGCGTCGCAGCAGATCGGCGTACTGGGCGATGCCGAGCGCCGTCAACAACGGCTGGAAAGCGCCGGCGAGCAGGGCGGAGGCGATGCCGAGCGCGAGCGTCGCCGAACTGCGGTCGAGACCGCCACCGAGCTGCGTGAACGCGAGCGCGACGAGCACGCCGACCACGTAGAGCGCGAGCAGCGCGCTCGTGGCCACGCCGAGGATGGTGGCGGTGTGCCACCACTGCCCCCGCACCAGCTGCAGCGCGCGGTCGGCCGCGCTGCGCACACCGCCCCCTTCGGCCATCAGCACCGTGAGACTCGGCCACAAGGCGACACTAAGGTAGGCGCCGGGCACCACGAGCAGCAGCAGCCCCACGGTCACCGCGAGCGCCGCACCCAGGATCAACGCCAACGACTGCGGCAAACGCCGGCAAGCGAGCAGTGCATCGGCCGCCAGGGGACGGCGCTCGCCACGCGCCACGCCGAGTTGGCGCAGGACGATGAAGGTCCAGACCCACAGGCTCGCCGCCGCCGACGCCAGCATCAACGCCCACCACGCGAGGTCCTTGGGCGACCACAGCGTGAGCGACTGCCCGGTGAGCAACTGGTAGGCCGACGGCAGGTTGCCCGCCATCACGGCGAGCAGCGACCACGGCAGGCAGGCGGGCAGCGTGCGCTTGAAGAGCAGGAACCCGGCGTCCAACACCTCTCCTGCGGTCGCCGGTCTGTCGTAGGGGAAGAGGTCCACGGGCCTCAATGTAGCAGACCGGGATGCCGCCATCCGCGCACCATGGCGACGGTCGTGACAGACTTCGCGGATGACCGACGCGCCGCCGCCCCCGTCCCCCGCCGCCACACTCGCGGAGGCGGTCGTGCGGGCCGCCCGGCAGCTGACGCCGCTGCTCGAGGGCGAGGCGCGACGCGAGGCCGAGACCTTGGTCGTGACCTGCCTCGGCCTGCCGCGCAGCGTCCTCATCACCGAGCCGGAACGCCCGCTGGATGCGGCCCAGCGCGCGCGGCTGGACGCGTGGACGAGGCGGCGTGCCGACGGGGAACCGCTCGCCTATCTCACAGGCGAGCGTGAGTTCTGGTCCTTGCCCTTCGCGGTATCGCCCGCCGTGCTGGTGCCCCGCCCGGAGACGGAGCTGTTGGTCGAACGCGCGCTGCAGGCGGGCGATGCATGGTGCGCGGCACAGCGCAGCGCGGGGGCGACCGATGCCACGGCCGAGGCGCTCGACCTCGGCACGGGGTCCGGCGCGATCGCGCTGGCGCTCGCCGCCGGGCGGCCGGCGTGGCGGATCACCGCGGTCGACCGCTCCCCCGAGGCGCTCGCGATGGCGCGCGACAACGCGGCACGGCTCGCGCTCCCAGATGTGAGCTTTCTGGAGGGCGACTGGTTCGGCCCGGTCGGTGATCGGCGCTACGCACTCATCGCCTCCAACCCGCCCTATGTCGCCGACGACGACCCGGTGCTGCGGGGCGACTCGCTGCGGCACGAACCGCGCGGCGCGCTCACGCCGGGGCCCGATGCGCTCGCGGCGCTGAACGCGATCATCGACGCGGCACCTGCGCACCTGCTGCCCGGCGGCGCGCTGCTGCTCGAACACGGCGCGACGCAGGGCGAGGCGGTGCGCGCGCGGCTTGCGGCGCGGGGATACGCTGACATAGTCTCGCACCGCGATCCGGCGGGCCACGAGCGCGTCACCGAGGCGCACCTGCCGCCGGACACATCCCCCAAGAGGTGACCCCATGACCGATGCCGCGCTGCCCGCCCTGCTGTTCTCGACCACCGCGGGCGACTTCACCGTCGAACTGTTCGCCAAGGACTCCCCGGAGACCGTGGCCAACTTCCTGCAGTATGTCGACGACGGCCACTACGACGGCACGATCTTCCACCGCGTGATCCCCGGATTCATGATCCAGGGCGGCGGCATGTCCTCGGGGATGGAGCAGAAGCCGACCCGCGCGCCGATCCGCAACGAAGCCGCCAACGGGCTCGCCAACGCGCGTGGCACGCTCGCCATGGCGCGCACCAACGACATCAACAGCGCCACCGCGCAGTTCTTCATCAACCTGGTCGACAACGCGTTCCTCGACCACTCGCCCGGCAACTACGGCTACGCCGTGTTCGGCCGCGTGACCTCCGGCATGGAGGTCATCGACGCCATCGCCGAGGCGCCGACCACGCGCCGCCGCGGCCATGCCGATGTGCCGGTCGACGAGGTGCTGATCGCGACCGTCCGCCGGGCGGAGGCCGCCTGACGGCCTCACCCGTCGCGGCCCTGCGGCAGGTCGGCGTGCGGGCCGTCGCCGCACGGGCGCTGCGGTGGGTGCTGCGCGGCGCGCTGTGGGCGCTCGCGGCGCTGGTGATCGTCGTGCTGCTGCTGCGCTGGCTGCCACCGCCCACCACGGCGTTCATGCTCGCCGACCGCATCGGCGCCGTGCTCGAGGGCGACTTCGGTTACCGCAACCGCTACGACTGGGTGCCGCTCGAGCGGATCTCGCCGCAGGCGGCGCTCGCCGTCATC
>CANHFH010000148.1 GCA_947459825.1 Pseudomonadota bacterium
GCCGAAGCAGAGGATCAGGCAGGGAGTTTCGTCTGACTCGGCGGGCTGACGCCCGCCTCGTTCAGACGACCTGACCAACGGGAGGGTGGATCAGTTTTCAATCGGCGAACAGAACGAAAGGTGGGTCAGATTTAAATCGGCGTTGACAGGTGCGCGAGCGCGATGCCCGTGTTGCCGGCCGTGCCCTCGACCACCGTGCCGCCCGGCTGGAGGCGACCGCTGCGTTCGGCGTCCTCGATGATGGCGCGGGCTGCGCGGTCCTTCACGGACCCGCCCGGGTTCATGAACTCGGCCTTGCCGAGGATCTCGCAGCCCGTCGCGCGCGACGGACCGTCGAGACGGATCAGCGGGGTGTTGCCGATGGCGCCGGCGAAGCCGTGGACGATGCTCATGGCCGGATGTTCGCACAGGGTCGTGCGCTCGGGCAGGGGCTCAGCCGTGGTGACACCAGCCTCTTGCTAGACCACCTCGACTTCGTGGTCGCCGCGGATGAAGAGCACCGCCAGCACCAACAGGATCAACGGGAACAGCACCACGTTGAGCAGGCCACCCACGACCGTCAGTTGCAGGACGGAGGCCACGGCCAGCAGCACCGCGAAAACCTTCAGCAGCCTAGGGAGCGCAGCCCTCCTCGACAACAGGACGATCGACAACACCAAGCCGAGTACGGCGTAGACGAACAGCGCGGCGATCATCACCACCGCGCTCGCCGCGACCAGACGCTCGCGCACCGGTTCGTCGAGCGTGGGGCCGACCGAGAGCACGACATCGAACAGCACGGTGGCGTGGAAGACGCCGACGGTGATGGCCATCAAAAGCAGCAGCGTCGCGGGCAGGGTGCCATCGATGCGCTCCTGGAAGAGCCGGCGCAACGAGAGATAGATGTAGATCTCCATCACGCCGATCGCCACGAACAGCAGGTCCATCGCGCTCAGCTGCATGACATCGGTCCGGTACGCGTCGGCGAACGACTCCAGGCCCGATGACAACATGGGGATCCAATACGCGGGGAACAGCAATGCCAGAGCGATGGCGATATAGCCGGGCAAGGCAGGGTGGCGCGTCATGGTGGTTCTCCTCGGGTGTCTTCAGATGGGATGTCGTCGGGGACATGTTCAAGCAGGTCACCGGGCTGGCAATCCAAGGCCTCGCAGATCGCCTCGAGGGTGCTGAAACGGATCGCCTTGACCTTCCCGGTCTTCAGCAACGACAGGTTGGTCATCGACACGCCGACGCGCTGTGACAGTTCGGTCAGCGACATCTTCTTCCGAGCAAGTTGGACGTCGAGCGTGATGCGAATGCTCATATTATGATAATCATAATATATTTTATTTAAATCGTCAACACAGAGCGGCTCGCTAACTGAAAAACCCGCTATTACAGATATAAACGCTATTTTTGACTATAATGACGAACATGCCGAGTCGTCCGCCTGTGACCTATCCCGCCGAGCAGCGCCGCTTGGTAGCGCTCGGGGAGCGTCTGCGCCTGGCGAGGCTGCGTCGGCGGTTGAGCGTGCTCACCGTAGCCGAGCGCGCTGGGATCTCGCGCACGACGCTCTACCATGTCGAGCGTGGCGACACGGCGGTCACCTTCGGGACCGTCGTGCGCGTCCTGTCGGTCCTCGGCTTCGGCGAGGACCTCGACGCGCTCGCCGCGGACGACCCGGTGGGCCGGCAGCTGCAGGACGCCGCATTGCCGCGGCGAGGCCGGTCCACATGAACATGGTCGAGGTCTGGATCGATGCCGACATCGCGCCGCTGACGCGCGTCGGCACGCTCGAGCACGACCGCGGCACCGTACGGTTCGACCACGATCCGCGCTGGATCGACGCCCCGTTCGGGTTCGCGCTCGCGCCGGGACTGCCGCTGCAGCGCGGCTCCTTCTTCCCGCCCAAGAGCATGCCGCTCCTCGGCGCGTTGCTCGATGCGGCGCCGGACCGTTGGGGGCAGGCCTTGATGGATCGCAGGGAAGTGTTGCTGGCCCGCGCCGAAAGCCGACGGGTGCGCGCGCTGCACGCGTGGGACTATCTGCTCGGCGTCCACGACGCGACGCGTATGGGCGCTTTGCGGTTCCTTGACCCGAGGACCGGCGCGTTCATCGCCGACGGACATCCGCCCGCACCGCCCTTCGCGCGCCTGCGCGAGATCGAAGCCCTCGCGGTCGCACTGTCGCGGGATGCCGAGGCGGAGGGCGACGACGCCGCAGCGTGGCTCACGATGCTGATCGCGCCGGGCTCGTCGCTCGGCGGCGCCCGGCCCAAAGGTTGTGTGACCGATACCGACGGCGCGCAGTGGCTCGCCAAGTTCCCGGCTGCCGATGATCGGCACGACGTCGGCGCGTGGGAGTGGACCTCGAATCGCCTCGCCGAGGCCTGCGGCATCACCGTCCCCGCCTCCCGGCTCTGCAGGTTCAGCCGACACCACACCTTCTGCGCGTCGCGTTTCGATCGCACCGCCGACCGTCGACGCCATGTGGCCTCGGCGATGACGCTTCTGGAGCGATCGGACGGCGCCGGCGGAAGCTATCCGGAGCTCGCCGAACTCGTGAGCAACCTCGGGACGACGGGCACGGTCGGTCGGGATCTCGAGCAGCTCTTCCGCCGGACGCTGTTCAATGTGATGACGGGCAACCGGGACGATCACCTGCGCAACCACGCGTTCATCCGTGAAGTCGACGGCTGGCGTCCGGCGCCGGCTTTCGATCTGACGCCGGCGCCCGACAAGCCATCCCATGTGCTGACGCTCGACGAAGCCGACGCCACACCGCGGGTCGAGACCGTGCTCGAGACGCACGACTACTACCGCCTGGGCGCCGAGCAAGCCTTGGGCATCGCGCGCGGGATCGCGACCGTCGTCGCCACCTGGCCGACGGTCGCAAAGAAAGCCGGCATCAGCGGTACCGGACAGGCCTCGATGTCGCCGGCGTTCGACGCACATACGGCATGGTGGAGCGATGGCGGCGGCGTCTGGGTACCGAAATCCCGCCGGAAAAGCAGGCTGCACCGACCCGGCTGAGGCGGTCCGAGGACATCCGACCGAGCGCGCGGAGAGGCGGCCCGGGCTTCCGCAAATCTTGGCCGTTCTTCACCCACGGGCGATGGGATTTCCCGCAGTATCGTCGGCAGGAGTCGTATGAGGACCCACCCGATGCGCCTGCGATCGATCGTGTTCTGTCTGCCGTTGCTGGCTTTGCTCGTCGCCTGCGGCGGGTCGGGATCGGCGGACATCGCCCCGGCCGCAGGTTCCGCGCCACCGCCGGCGAGTCCCCCGGCTCCGCCTGTGCAAGGCATCCGCACCATCACCTATGGCGGGGTCTCGGTGCAGGTGGTGATCCACATGCCGTCCGCGTCGGTCAAAGATGCGCTCGTGCTCTACCACCCGACCGTGTGGTTCGACGACCGGATACTGCCGGCCGCCGAGAACACCCTCGAGAACTTCAAGCGCCTGCTCCAGCGCGACGACATGCTGTTGGTCAGCGTCGCCTACCCCCAGCAGAACCGCGAGGTCGGCGAGGGCTTGCGCGAGGCGGAGGCCGCTCTCCTTTGGGTGAAGAACGAAGCTTCACGAGCGCTGGGCCTGTCCATCGGCCGGGTCTTCATCGCCGGCCATTCCCAGGGCGCCTATGTCGCGACCCGGCTGAACACGCTGCAGCAGACCGATGGGGTGATCGCCAATGCCCCGGGACCCCTCGACTTCGAGTACCGCTGCCTGCTCGAGGAACGCGGCGGCGCACCGGGCAGCCAGGAGTGCGGGCTGATGGTCCAGCGCTACGGTCCTGCGTCCGTCAACCCTCTGCCCTATCGCAGGATCTCGCTGTTGTCGTTCACCGCGGGGTTCAAGGCGGATGCCCTGTTCGTCCAAGGCCTCGGCGACGGCGCGATCCAGATGCGCTCCTGGCCGCTCTTCAAGCAGGCCGTGCAAGTCTGCGCCGACTGCCAGCGTCCCGTCTTCCTCGAGGTCGCCGGCGGCCACGATGCGCTGTTCATGAGCTTCGAGGCCCGCGAGGCGTTCAATCAGTTCATCGACCAACGGCGGAGCAGGTAGCGAGGGGTGTCGATGGCCCTCCCGTCGGCTTGCCCTTGGTACTACTGGGTGCTACCGTGCAGACCTCGTCCTCGATGCCGTCCGATCACATGACCGTCAAGTCATCCATCTCGCTCACGGATGAGCAGTACGCCTACGCAAAAGAATTGGTCGACGCGGGGCGTTTCCCGAGCGTCAGCGCGGTGCTGCAGCAGGGCGTGGAGCTGCTGCGCCGCCAGAGCGAGGCCGAGGATCAGGAGCGCGCCGCCCTCGCCGCGCTCCTCCGGTCGCGACGCGCGGGCGCCTTCGTATCGGGGTCCCAGATGGATGACCGCATCGCGCGACTGATCAAGCGCAAGCGACGGACCCATGCGGTACCGGGTTGAGTTCGCCGCGGCGACCGAGCGCGACTTCGAGCTGATCTTCGACCACCTGCTCGAGAGCTACGCCTCTTTCGGCGAGAGTCAGGACGGGGCTGCAACCCATGCGGCGCAGCGCGTCATCGCCATCCGCAAAGCCGCCGGGCGCCTCGCCACGGCGCCCCTGCGCGGCGCTGCCCGCGACGATGTCCAGCCGGGCGTCCGTCAGCTGACGATCGACCGTGCGACCTACTGGTTCGAGGTGGACGGGGCCGCTCGCAGGGTGCGCGTCCTAGCCGTGTTCTTCGGCGGACAGGAGCAGTTGCGCCGCATGCTGGTGCGGCTGCTCAGCGAAGACCGCGGCTAAGCGGCGACGGCGGATATTCTTCCCCGCAGGTCTTGCATCACGGGTCCGCTTGCCTTAACTTCCGCGCCGCGTTGCGGGGTCGGGTACCGGTCGTGACGCCCAGAAATGGTGCTCCGGATCCCTTGGAGGTGTGGCAAGACCCTGATGAAGAAGCACATCGCGCCCCACGGCAACGACTCCGGACGCCTGCTCGCCGTCAACCAGTACCTCGAGCGGAACTTCCCTGACTTCTTCGCCGAAGCCCGGTTCCATGTGGGGGACGACGACTATTTCCTCTATTCCCGCTTCGGCCAGTAC
>CANHFH010000149.1 GCA_947459825.1 Pseudomonadota bacterium
ATCGCTTCGCCGAGCGTGGAGATGTAGGTGTAGGTGCGCGAGCCTATGTCCTGGATGTCGAACAGCAGCACATCGACCCCCGCCAGCGATTCAGGGGTGGGACGGCGCGTGCGGCCGTAGAGGCTCTGCACCGGCAAGCCGGTTACGGGATCGCGCGCGTCCTCGACGGGATCGCCCGCCGGCACTTCGCCGCGGATGCCGTGTTCGGGACCGTAGAGCTGTACGAGTCGCACGCGTGGATCGCGCGCGAGGCGGTCTGCGGTCGGCACGAGCGCGCCGTCGACGCCCGAGGGGTTGGTGATGAGGCCGACGCGCTTGCCCGCCACCAGCGCGAGATGCGTGCTGCCGGGTGCGAGCAGCACGTCGATGCCGAGCTCGACACGCGGCGCGGCCGCTGTCGCCGCCGAGACGAGGGCGAGGAGACCGGCGGTGAGGTGTGCGAGACGACGCATGGTGACGCGGAGGATTGTCGCGCCGTCGCGCAGGGCCGTCCACCCGACGGTGGCATCGTCCGCCGCCGACGGGACACCCGGGCGACGATGTGGGAGGATTCGGAGGATGTCCGTCGCCGACCAGAACCGCCAATGGGTGCTCGCCGACCGCCCGGTCGGCCGCGAGGTGCGGGAGTCGGATTTCGAGCTGGTCTCGCGCCCCATCCCGGCGCTGCGCGAGGGCGAACTGCTCACGCGTACGCTCTATCTCTCGGTCGCACCGGTGATGCGCCGCTACATGCTGCAGGGCGGAGCCGGCGAGAAGCCGCTGCAGCTCGGTGAGACCATGCGCGGGCGCGGCGTCGGCGTGGTCGTCGCCTCGCGCAACCCGCGGTTCGCGCCGGGCGACTTCGTGCAGGGCAAGCTCGGCTGGCAGGAACACTCCGTCAGCGACGGCAGCCCGTACTACATGATGTACCGGATCGCGCAGCGCATCGCACCGCTCTCGACCGGCATCGGCGTGCTGGGTGTGACCGGCTTCACCTCGTACCTCGGTCTGATGGACATCGCGCAGCTGCGGCCCGGCGATCGGGTGCTGGTGTCGGGCGCCGCGGGCGGTGTCGGCTCGAGCGTGGCGCAGATCGCCAAGCACCACGGCGCCGGCCGGGTGGTCGGCATCGCGGGCGGCCCCGAGAAGTGTCGGCTGCTGGTCGAACGCCTGGGCTACGACGCCGCCATCGACCACCGCAGAGAGGACCTGCATGCGCGGCTCGGCGAGCTGCTGCCCGAGGGCCTCGATGTGTTCTTCGACAACGTCGGCGGCGCGACGCTCGACACCGCGCTGCTGCACCTGCGCACCGATGCGCGCATCGCGCTCTGCGGCCGCATCTCCGAGTACCTCGGCGACGACGAGCAGCCCTATGCGCTGCGCCACTACCAGCAGCTGCACAAGAAGTACGCGATGATGCGCAGCTTCTTCATCTACCGGATGGAGGCCGACTTCCCGCGCGCCGAGCAGGCGATGTCGGAGATGATCCGCAGCGGCGCGCTGACCCACACCGAGGATGTGCTCGAGGGCCTCGAGCGCATGCCCGAGGCGCTGATCCGGCTCTATACCGGCGCGAACCGCGGCAAACAGATCGTGCGGGTGGATCCGCTGGCGGAGACCTACCGCGACCACAACCCCTGGAGGGGCACATGACCGCAGAAGAACGGCAGGCGCGGGTCGAGCTCGCGGCGCTCTATCGTCTCGTCGCGCTGCACGGCTGGGACGACCTGATCTTCACGCATCTCTCGGCGCGCGTGCCGGGGCCGGAGCACCATTTCCTCATCAATCCCTACGGCTGGTTGTTCGGCGAGATCACGGCCTCGAGCCTCGTGAAGGTGGACCTCGAGGGCAAGGCGGTGACGCCGACCCCGCATCGGGTGAACCCGGCCGGCTTCACCATCCACTCGGCGATCCACGCCGCGCGCGAGGATGCGATGTTCGTGCTGCATGTGCACACCGACGCGGGCGTCGCGGTGTCGACGCACGCGGAGGGGCTGCTGCCGCTGACCCAACATGCGCTGATCGTGCTGCCGTCGCTCGCCTACCACGACTACGAGGGCATCGCGCTCAACCTCGACGAGCGCCAGCGCATCGTGCGCGACCTCGGCGACCGCCAGGCCATGCTGCTGCGCAACCACGGCACGCTCGCGCTCGGCGCCACCGCCGGGGCTGCGTTCCTGAACCTCTTCATGCTGGAGCGCGCCTGCGCGCAGCAGGTGATGGCGCTGTCGGCGGGTCGCGGCGGGGTGCGGCTCGCGCCGCAGGCCGCGCAGGACGAGGTGCGCGCACAGATGTCCGGACCGATGGCGGCGATGGCGTCCGCGCTCGCGTGGCCCGGCCTGCTGCGCCGGGTGCAGCGCGAGTCGCCGGGCTTCGACGCCTGACGCCGGCGCGTCAGCGGCGCTTGCGCCAGACCGCGTCGGGGACGAGCCTTGCGAATGGCCTGAACAGCCGCCACGGCATGCCCGGTACGACCACGAGCTTCCGACGCCGCTCGATCCCATCGACGATGGTGCGTGCGGCGCGGTCGGCGCTCACCGCGAACGGATAGCGGCCGACATCCGGCATGATCTCGGTGTCGACGAAGCCGGGTTGCACCTCGGTGACGGCGATGCCCTGGCGTCCGAGCTCGATGCGCGCGGCGCCGAGCCAGCTCGACAGCCCCGCCTTGCTCGCGCAGTAGGCGCCCTGGGAGGGGATGGACAGCAGCGCGGCCAAAGACGACACGCCGACGAGATGCCCGCGCCCGCGCGCGATGAAGTGCTCCGCCGCGACCTCCAGGGTGGCGACCGTGCCGATCAGGTTGGTCTGCAGGATGCGCTGCGACCCCGGGAAGCCGCCCTTGCCGATGCGTGTGAATTCATTGACGCCGGCGTTGGCGACGAACACATCGGCGCCGCCGAGTTCCTCGAAGAGCGCGCGCAGGCGCGCGGCGGCGGACGACGGGTCCGCGACATCGACTTCGGCGATGGCCGCGGTCGGCGCGCGGCCCGCGGTCACCGCGTCGATCTCGCCGCGCAGGGTCTCCAAGGCCTCGCGTCTGCGGCTCGCGAGCCCGAGATGCCAGCCGCGTCGCGCCGCTTCGAGGGCGATGGCGCGGCCGATGCCGGCCGAGGCCCCGGTGATCACCATGGTACGGGTCATGCGCGTCTCCGACGTCGCCAAAGGATCCATGCGCCGCCGAGCAGCGCGAGCGCGGACAGCGGCCACGCGAGCATCGGCAGATAGACGAAACGCAGCGAGTTGAGCGTCGCCTGGCGGCGCGGTTCGTAGCCCGCCGGCATGGGCAGCACGCCCTCGTCGCGCGCATAGCGCTCCCACGCGGCCTGCATCGCGGCGAAGTCCTCCGGACGCTCCGCGGCGAGGTCGCGGGTCTCGCCGGGGTCGCGCGCGATGTCGTAGAGCCGCCAGCGGCCGTCGTCCATCGGCGGCTGGTTGCGCACCAGCTTGAGGTCGTCGCGGAACAGCGCCGCGTTGCCGGCGAGCTCGTAGCCGAGCGTCTCGCCGGGCGCGCGCACGCGCTCGGACTCGCCGCGCAGCACCGGCAGCAGGCTGTGGCCGCTCGGCGCGGCGAAGGTGCGATCGCCGCGCGACGCCGGATGCGTCACGCCGGCCAGCGCGAGCAGCGTCGGCGCGATGTCCGTGACATGCGTGAAGCCGGTGTGCACGCTCCCGGCGCGCTGACCCGGCACGCCGGCGACGATCATCGGCACGCGCAGTCCGCCTTCGCCCGCGTAGAACTTGTGGGTGGCGAGCGGCGATGCGGCGGCGCTCGCCCAACCCGGGCCGATCACGGTGTAGGTGCCGGGGCCGCCGAGGCGCGCCGGGTCGCGCGTGTACTGCGTGGCGAGCCACAGCCGGCCCATCAGCAGCTCGTAGGGATCCGAGGCTTCGGCGCCGTTGTCGGAGAGGAACACGAACACGGTGTCGTCGTACCGACCATCCGCGCGCAGTTGCGCGATCAGGCGACCGAGTTGGTGGTCCATGGCGGTCGCCATGCCGGCGTAGATCTCCATGTGCCGCGCGGCCTCGCGCCGCGCCGCCGGATCGAGCGCGTCCCAGTCGGGGACGAGCGGCGATTCGGCGAGCGGCGTGCCCGCTGGTACGAGGCCCAGCGCCGCGGCGCGGTCGCGCCGTGCGGTCCGCAAGGCCTCCCAGCCCATGTCGTAGGCGCCGCGGTAGCGGTCGATGAACTCGCGCGGCGCCTGCAGCGGGATGTGGTTCGCCTGGAACGCGAGGTAGAGGAAGAACGGCTCCGGCCGGGCCGTATCCGCGCGCAGCCACCCGAGCGCGCGGTCGACGAAGAACTCCGAGGAGTAGTACTCGCGCGGCATCTCCTTGGGCTTGTCGTCCTCGAACCAGTAGACGCGATCGGTGAGGGCCAGATAGCGCTGCCGCGGGTCCCAGTTGTCCGAGCCGCTGTCGCCCTGCACCAGCGAGCGGTCGAAGCCGCGCGCGCCGGGCAGGTTGTGCGGCTGCTTGCCCACATGCCACTTGCCCGACGCATAGGTGCGGTAGCCGCTCTCCTGCAGCAGCGTGGCGAGCGTGACGACGCCGCGGTCGAGCACCGTGAGATAGCCCGGCTTGCCGTAGTGCTGCCAGGGCACCGTCTCGCGCATCGCACCCACGCCCGCGCGATGGCTGCTGACACCGGTGAGCAGCATGGCGCGGGTCGGCGAGCACTCGCCGGACACATGGAAGCTCGCGAAGCGCGTGCCGGCCGCGGCGAGGGCGTCGAGGTTCGGTGTCGCGATCTCGCCGCCGAAGGCGCCGACATCGGTGTATCCCCAGTCATCGACGACGACGAGCACGATGTTCGGACGCTTCGTCGGCGCGGCCGTCGTCGCCGGCGCAGCCGCGGCCGGCACAGCGGACGCGAGGCCGAGCGCGAGACCGATTGCGAGCAGCACCTCGCGCGCGGCGCGTTCAGTTCGCGAAGTAGACATATTCGTCGTCGGGCGACTGCGGGTCCGAGAGGGTCTTGTCGAGCGGGATGTAGCCGGCGCCGAGCGTCTGCCACACCGGCCGGCTCTGTTCGCGATCGATGGCGGCGAGC
>CANHFH010000150.1 GCA_947459825.1 Pseudomonadota bacterium
AGCGAAGCCGGTGGAGGTGAGGATGACGCCCTCGGTCTGACGGGCCGCGCGCGAGACCTCGGGCTTGGCCAGCACCGGCTGCAGGTCCTGCAACGCCTGCGAGCCGAGCGCGATCGATGACTTGTAGTCGCGACGGGTCGAAAGCTGCGCCACACGGAGTCCGTCGATGCGGGCAGAGGCGATGAGCGTGGCGTCGCTCGCGTCGCCGGATTTGCGTACCGCCGTGATGAGCGCCGTGGCGGAGGCGAGATAATCGTCCGCTTCCGCCAGCTGACCGGCGGTCCGCAGGACGCGCGAGTACTGGGCACGGGCGATGGCGCTGTTGCGCTGCGTGGAGACGTTCCGTGCCTCCGGAGGGAGGCCGTCGTAGTATTCGACCGCCCGCTTGGCGAGCCCGGCGAGCACGTCGAGCCGTCCGATCGGCTCCATCTCGTTGTAGAAGTCGTCGAGGATGTAGTCGACGAGGCGCTCGGCCTCGTCGCGGGAGCGTTGCGCGACCTGCTCGGCCTTCTCGGTGCGCTGCGCGCTGTAGATGCCGTAGGCGGCGCCGGCCACGGCGAGCATGGCAAGCGCGGCGCAGCCGATGGCGATGCGGCGCGCGCGCACGAGCGCTTCACGGGTGGCACGCTCGTGCTCGCGCTGCGCGGCGAGCTTGCGCTCGGCCTCCTCGCGGGCCTCGCGCTCGAGACGCTCGGCGCGGCTCGCCTGCACCACGCTGCAGAGCACATCGTGGGTGAGCTCGACGCGGCGGACGTCGAGCCGCTCTTCGATGCGCAGCAGACGGCGGTTGACGAGCGTGGCGAGCGCGGACTGGGCGTCCGGCTGCGCACCCGCCGTCGTGAAGGCCTTGAGCACGCGCTCCTCGGCGATGTTCTCGCGATAGCCCGAGTCGGTGAGCAGCTGGTCCTCGATGACCTTGCGCAGCGCGGCCGGCTGGTCGGCGAGCGCGCGCTCGTAGAACTCTCCCAGGATGGTGGCGTTGGATCCGGCCAGCACATCGATGGAGATGGTGTCCTTGCCCTGCGCGATGCGGGCGTTGTTGAGTTCGCGGCAGATGAGCGAGAGCAGCGAGGGCTCGACCTCGGCGTTGCGCAGCTCCGACCCGCCCGCCACGAAGCGGACGATGGACTCGGCGACCTCGGGGGTCACGAGCCTTCCGCCCGGCTTGACCACCGCCTCGAGCGCCTGCTCGCCCGTCATGCGGGCGAGCCGCATGCGGTTCTGGGTGATGGAGGGCATGCTCGCCTTCAGGCTCTCGAGATGCGCGAGGTAGTCCTCGCGCAGCGCGATCAGCACCCGGTAGTCGGCGCGGGCGAAATCGTAACGCTCGGCGAGGGTGTCGTCCGAGTCGATGCGCGCCTCGAGCGCCTTGGGCGGTCGGTTCTCGACGAGGTCGGCGAGGTCGGCGATGAAGGCAGCGGCACGGGCACGGCCGGCGTCATCCGCCTGCGCGAGGGTGAAGATCTCCTCGAACTGATCGAAGATCAGCAGCGGGATGACCGGCTTGCCGTCGGCATCGCGCAAAGCGTCATCGCGGTGGTGGAAGAACTCCCACAGCGACTCGCCCTCGACCGCGGAACCGGGCTGCGTCCAGGAACCGGCGGCCTGGGTGGCGCGGAAAACCGCCTGCTTGATCTGCTCGGCGGGCGCGGGCGCGGCGGCGCTGTAGTCGACGCGCACATAGACCGGACAGTAGCCGTCCTGACGCAGCCGCGGCACCACGCCGGCGTTGAGGATGGAGGTCTTGCCGAGGCCCGATTGGCCGAACAGCACGGTGAGCAGCTTGCGCTGCACACGGCGGGTGAGTTCGGAGATCTCCTCCTCGCGGCCATAGAAATAGCCTCGCGTCTCCTCGGTGAAGGAGGCGAGGCCGAGCCAGGGATGCTGCGCGTCGACCGCGGAGCCGTCGGCGGATGCCATGCTCAGGCCTCCCCCGCGAACAGGCGACGCAGGCGCTCGGCGAAGGCATCGGCGCCCTCGCCGCCCGGCAAGCGCGTGAAGTGGGCCGCCTTGAACTTGTCCGGCACTCTGGCCGAGACCTCGGCCGTTTCGTCGATGCAGACCGGCAGGATGAACACCGCGCCGTCCGCCATGTTGCGCGTGCGATCGACGGCGAAGCTCCACTCGCGGCGGAAATACGCCTCGACGCGCCGCTCGGTGGTGGCGGAGACCACCGGCACGAAATAGGCGCAGCGCGAGATGTTGCGCTGGATCTTGCGGTCGTAATCGTCGCCGCCCTCGAGGCGGTCCATGTCGAACCAGACCGTGATACCGGCGCGGTCGAGCGCGGCCTTGAGCCGCTGGACCGCGGGCAGGTCCTCGCGGGCGTAGCTCACGAACACCGCGTGGTCGGGCATCTCGACGGCGGGCGGCAGGAAACGCGCCGGCTGAGCGGCGGCGGTGGCGCCGGCCGACGCTACGACGCCGCGGTTACGGATCGTCCAACGGCGATGCAGCTCGGTGACGAAGTCCACCGCGCCCGAATGCACCCGCGTCCGCAAGCTCACCTGCTGCAGGAAGGCCATCAACCGCTCGTCGCGCGAGGAATGGTCGTCCGCCAGGATCTCGCCGACATCGCGCGGGTCGGAGAGGCGGCGGCGCTTGGCCATGCGCAGGAAGAGCCGCACCAGCCAGTTGGAGAAGTTGCTGCCGATCAGCAGCAGGTGGTTGTTCTCGAGCTCGTGGAACAGCTTCTCGGGCGTGAGATGCTCGCTCTGCAACGCGCACATGAACTCGAGCGTGTCCTCGTCGGAGATGACGTAGGTGGGCGACGCGGAGACGCGGCCGAGCAGGTGATAGACCACGGGGCGCGTCATCTGGGCGCGCTCGACGGTCAGGTCGGCGACGCGGTTCGGCGCGTAACTGATGACCTCGGTGGACGGCAGCCCGCTGAAGCGGGCTTCGTTGATGGCCTGCTCGAGGTAGCCGTCGAAGGTGGTGGTGACGAAGAGGTCGAAGTCGGTGATCTCGGCGAGACGCCGCAGCGCCGGCGGCGGCGCGAAGGCGGCATCGCGCAGGATGGAACGCACGCGGGTGTAGGGCTCCTCTCGGCGCCCGCGGGAAGCGACATGCCAGCTGACCACATCGCTCAACGAGTAAGGCTCCGGCAGACGCGAGACATCGACGTTGAGCCGGGCAGCGAGCCTTTCGGCCAGCCAGTCCTGGAAGGCGCGCGGGCCGGTGTCGGTATCGACCTGCAGCAATTCGGGGCCGATGATGGGGATGACCCGCCGCTCCTCGATGTAGTTGAGGAGGTCGTCCCAAGCGTCCTCGTCGAGCGAGGATGACGGCTGCGCCGCGGGCAGCGGATGACTCAAGGGAGCCTCGGTTTCTTGGAGCAAGGGCGGGTGGATCTACCCCATGAAGATAACAGAGTCCCCGCGTCGGCAGGTAGCCCGATCGGCTCCGGCCGCGGCTTTGCCCTCATCTGGTGCGCGGTCGACGGCTCTTGGTCGCGGCGCGCTTCTCCGAAGCGGTGAGCCGCTGCGGACGCCCCTTGCCGCGGGCGTAGGGGTTGGCGTCGGTGCGGTACTCGACCGCGACCGGCGAGGCGAAGAGATCGAACTCGCGCCGGAACACATTGGCGAGATAGCGCGTGTAGGCCTCGGGCACATGCACGGTCTGGTTGCCGTGGATGATGATGCGCGGCGGGTTGCGGCCGCCCTGGTGGGCATAGCGCAGCTTGATGCGCCGGCCGCGCACCATCGGCGGCTGGTGCTGCACCATCGCGCGTTCGAGCGTCTTGCTGAGCTTCGGCGTCGGGATCTCGGTCATCGCGGCGTCGTAGGCCTTGATGGTGGCGGCGACGAGCTCGCCGACGCCCGTGCCGTGGCGCGCCGAGATGAAGTGCTGCGGCACATAGGGGACGAAATCGAGCTTGAGCGCGAGCAGACGGCGGATCTCCTCGCGTTGCTCCATCGGGATGCCGTCCCACTTGTTGACGGCGATGATGAGCGCGCGGCCGCGCTGCAACGCGAGGCCGAGCACGCTCGCATCCTGCTCGCCGACGCCGTCGTGCGCGTCGACCACGAACACCACCACATGCGCGGTATCGATGGCCTGCAGGGTCTTGGCGACGCTCGCCTTCTCGATCGCGTCCTCGACCTTGCCGCGGCGGCGGACGCCGGCGGTGTCGATGAGCGTGAACTCGCGGCCATCGCGCGCGAACGGCACGAAGATGCTGTCGCGGGTGGTGCCGGGCATGTCGCTGGCGATGACGCGGTCCTCGCCGATCAGGCGGTTGACGAGGGTCGACTTGCCCACATTCGGGCGACCGATGACGGCGATACGGATGCGGCCGTCGTCGGGCGCGGCGGCGGCGGCGAGCGCTGCGGCGTCGTAGCCCTCGAGCACGCGCTCCATGAGCTCGCGGCAGCCCTCGCCGTGCGCAGAGGCGATGGGCAGCGGCTCGCCGAGGCCGAGCGAATGGAAATCGGCGGCGGCGGTCGAAGGATCGAGACCCTCGGCCTTGTTGACCGCGAGGAACACGGGCTTGCCGGAGCGGCGCAGCTCACGCGCCACGAAGTGGTCCTGCGGCGTGAGCCCGCTGCGTGCATCGGCGATGAAGACGAGCAGGTCGGCTTCCTCGATGGCACGCTCGGTCTGCAGGCGCATCGGCTGCTCGATGCCGGAGGGCTGCTCGACGAGGCCGCCGGTGTCGACCACCACGTAAGGCACAGGGCCGAGCCGGCCGTAGCCGTACTGGCGGTCACGGGTGACTCCCGGCATGTCGGCGACGAGCGCATCACGCGTGCCGGTGAGGCGGTTGAATAGCGTGGACTTGCCGACATTCGGTCGACCGACCAGCGCCACGACGGGCAGCAGGGTGTCCACGGGGGCGGTCGTCACTCCGGCTTCGCGGGCGTGGACGAAGACTTGTCGGTCTTCGGCGCACGCGGACGGAACGCGCTGACCCGGCCGTCGTCGTCCTGCACCACGAGGATGCCGTCGGCGACCCGCGGCGCGTTGGTCACGCGTCCGCCCGCCTTGCCACGCGCGACGAAGGCGCCGGTCTCGGCGTCCATCCA
>CANHFH010000151.1 GCA_947459825.1 Pseudomonadota bacterium
ACGCTCTGCATCTCCTCGCAGGTCGGCTGCGCGCTCGACTGCGCGTTCTGCTCGACCGCGCAGCAGGGCTTCAACCGCAACCTCACCGCCGACGAGATCGTCGGCCAGGTGTGGCTCGCCAACCGCGAGCTCGGCCTCGAGCCGGGCGGGCTGCGCCCCGTCACCAACGTGGTGCTGATGGGCATGGGCGAGCCGCTCGCCAACTTCCGCAATGTCGTGCCCGCGGTGCGCATCATGCTCGACGACCTCGGCTTCGACATCTCGCGCCGCCGCGTCACGCTCTCGACCTCCGGCCTCGTGCCGCAGATCTACAAGCTCGCCGAGGAGACCAACTGCGCGCTCGCGGTTTCGCTGCACGCGCCCGACGATGCGCTGCGCGACGAGCTCGTGCCGATCAACCGCAAGCACCCGATCGCCGAACTCCTCGAGGCCTGCTGGCACTACATCGACGAGCAGAACGGCCGCAGCATCACGTTCGAGTACGTGATGCTCGACGGCGTCAACGACCAGCCGTCGCACGCCCGCGGACTCGCGCGCCTGATGCGCGGCAAGCCGGCCAAGCTCAACCTCATCCCCTTCAACCCGTTCCCGGGCACGCGGTTCCGCCGCTCGCCCATGTCCGTCATCACCGCGTTCCGCGACGAACTGCTGCAGCGCGGCGTGCTCGCCACCATCCGCAAGACGCGCGGTGACGACATCGACGCGGCCTGCGGCCAGCTCGCCGGCCGGGTCAACGACCGTGTGCGGGTGCGCCTCGGCGACAAGCTCGGCGCCGCGATGGGAGCGCGTCCGTGAGCACGGCTGACGACATGCCCGCGACCGAGTCCATCGGCCAGCTGCTCGCGCGGTTGCGCGCGGAGCGTGGTCTCGATCCCGTCAAGGTCGCGCAGGAGCTGCGCTGCGACCGCGCCATCATCGACGCCCTCGAAGCCGACCGCTACGCCGACCTCGGCGCCGCCGTGTTCGCGCGTGGGCACCTGCGGCGCTACGCGGATTTTTTGGGTGCACCGTCCGCCGAGCTGCTCGCGCGCTGGTCGGCGGAGCAGTCGAGCGGCCAGCCGCTGCCTGACCTCACGCGCGCGCCGCAGGCGCCGCGTCCCATCGATACCCGTCGTTGGGGCCGTTCGCTTGCGGTGATCGCAGGCGCGCTCGCCATCGGCTTGGCGGCCTGGTGGATCCTGCAGGGCGCCGGTGCGCGCCCCGCGCCCGTGGCGGTGCCGACCCAGGCCGGCGCGGGTGATGTCGCGATGCCGCCGCAGGCCGTTCCTGTGCCGGAGGTCGCTGCAGTGCCGCAGGAGGCGCCCGCGACCGCCGTCACCCCGACCGAGCCGCTTGTCGCCCCTCCGGAGGATCCACCCGCAGACGCGCCAGCGGATGCTGCGGAGGCCGCCCCCGCACCGGCTGCGATGCCGGTCACGGTGCCTCCGGCGCCGGGCGATGTCGCGCTCGCCTTCACCACCCAGGCGGACTGCTGGGCGGAGGTCGTGGACGCCAAGGGCGCGCGTCGTCTCTATCAGTTGATCCGCGCTGGAGAGCGCGTGACCGCCGCCGGTGCGCCGCCGCTGCGCGTGACGCTCGGGCGTGGCGATGTCACGCGCGTCGAGGTCGCTGGCCGTGCCGTGACCCTGCCGCAGGACGCCGTCCGCAACTCGGTCGCACGCTTTGAGGTCGCGGCCACCGGAGCGCTGCGCGCGTTGCCGCCGGTGCCTGCGCCGGCGTCCGACAGCCCGCTGCCGACGCCGCCGCCGTCCGCTTCATCCGCGGCCACCGCGCCGGTCGTCGATCCTGCCGCAGCGCCCGTCGCCGTGCCGCCCACGGAGTCGCCGTGAGCATCGCCATCCCTCCCGTCAAGGGCATGAACGACCTGCTGCCGGCGGAGGCGCCGCTCTGGCAGCACCTCGAGGGCACGGTGCGCGAGCTGCTGCACGCCTACGGCTACGACGAGATGCGCGTGCCGGTGGTCGAACACACCGATCTCTTCAAGCGCGCCATCGGTGAGCACACCGATGTCGTCGAGAAGGAGATGTACAGCTTCGAGGACAAGGGCGGCGAGCGTCTGACGCTGCGTCCCGAGGCCACCGCCGGCCTCGTCCGTGCCGTCATCTCGAACGGCATGCTGCGCGGCGCTCGCCACAAGCTGTGGTGCATCGGTCCGATGTTCCGCCACGAGAAGCCGCAGAAGGGCCGCTTCCGCCAGTTCCATCAGGTCGATGTCGAGGCCGTCGGTTTCGCGGGGCCGGACATCGACGCCGAGCTCATCGCGCTCACCGCCGCGTTCTGGCGCCGCCTCGGCATCGCCCGGGTGACGCTGCAGATCAATTCCTTGGGCACCGCCGACGCGCGCCGCGCCTACCGCGCGGTGCTCGCCGACTGGTTCCGCGCACGCTACGACGCGCTCGATGAGGACAGCCGCCGCCGCCTCGAGGGCAACCCGCTGCGCATCCTCGACAGCAAGAACCCGGCGATGCAGGACATGATCGCGGCGGCGCCTTCGCTCCCCGAGCATCTCGACGCCGGGTCGCGCGCGCACTTCGACGAGCTGCAGTCGATGCTGCGTGCGCTCGGGGTGCCGTTCGTCATCAACCCGCGTCTGGTGCGCGGGCTCGACTACTATTCGCGCACCGTGTTCGAGTGGACCACCGACGCGCTCGGCGCGCAGGACGCGGTCTGCTCGGGCGGCCGCTACGACGGTCTCATCGCCCAGCTCGGCGGCGAGCCGACGCCCGCCATCGGCTTCGCGATGGGCGTCGAGCGCGTGGTCGAGCTCATGGCCCAGGCCGGCAGCGCGCCCGCCGCGCGCGGCGCGGATGTCTACATCGTGGCGCAGGGCGACGCCGCCGTGCGCGCCGCACTGCCGCTCGCCGACGCCCTGCGCGGCGCGATGCCCGGGCGCCGCGTCGAGGTCAACCTCGGCGGCGGCAACTTCAAGGCACAGTTCCGCCGCGCCGACCGCAGCGCTGCGCCGCTGGCGGTCGTGTTGGGCGAGGACGAGCTCGCGCGCGGCGTCGCGCAGCTCAAGCCCCTCCGCGAAGGCGCGGGCGCCCCGAGCGAGATATCTTTGGCGACTGCCCCCGCGGCCGTCGCGCAGTGGTTCGACGGACAGGCCTGAGCGGCCTCGAGGAGCAACGATCGTGATCGACGATTACTACAACGAGCAGGAGCAGTGGGAGCGCGTCAAGCAGTGGTTGCGCGAGAACGGCCCTTGGCTGGTCGTCGGCGTGCTGCTCGGCCTCGGTGCGCTGGCGGGCTGGCGTTGGTGGGAACAGCGGCAGGAGGCGCGCGCGCAGTCCGCGAGCGCTTCTTACGGGCTGCTGCTCGAGACCCTGCAGTCGGGCGACCGCGCCAAGGGTCTGGTGCTCGCCGACGAGATCCGCAAGGACCACGGCGCGTCGGCCTACGCCGACCAGGCGGACCTGGTGGTGGCGCGTGCGCTGGTGGAGACGGGCGAGTTCGGTCCCGCCAACGAGCGTCTCACGCGCGTGATGAAGAGCTCGAAGGACCCGCAGCTGAAGCTCGTCGCCCGCTCGCGCCTCGCGCGCGTGCAGCTCGCGCAGGGCAACGCCGACGCCGCGATCGCGACGCTCGCCGGCGCGCAGCCCGGCGCCTTCGGGCCGCTGTTCGAGTCCATCCGCGGCGATGCGCTGTACGCCAAGGGCGATCGCCCGGGCGCGCTCGCGGCCTGGCGCAAGGCCGAGGCCGACGCCGCCCTCTTCAAGGCTGCGCCGACCGTCGACTTCGTCGCGCTGCAGCTCAAGATCGGTGATCTGCTCGCCGATGGCGTGAAGGAGCCCGCCGCTGCGGCGCCCGCCGCGCCGGCCAAGCCGGGTACGCCGTGATGCGCACCGCGCCGCTCGCCCGTCTTGCGCTGCTGGCGGCGCTCGCGCTCGGTGCGGGCTGCGCCAACGACAAGGATGTCGAGAAGCCCTCGGAGCTCGTCGATTTCCGTGAGAGCGTGTCCATCGACCGCCTGTGGAGCGCGTCGCTCGGCGGTGGCGACGATGTGATGCGTGTCGGGCTCGCGCCCGCCATCGACGCGGACCGCGTCTACGCCGCCGGCCGTGACGGCGATGTCGCGGCGCTGCAGTTGGCCGACGGCAAGCAGCTCTGGCGCGCGCGAACCAAGGCCACCCTCGCGGGCGGTCCCGGCGTCGGCGCCGGGCTGGTGGTCGTCGGATCCTCCGACGGCGAGGTCATCGCGCTCGACGCGAAGGACGGTGCGCAGCGCTGGCGCGTCGCCGTGGGCGGCGAGGTGCTCTCGGCGCCGGCCGTCGCGGACAGCGCGGTGGTGGTGCGCACGGTCGATGGCCGCCTGCGCGGTCTCTCGGTGGAGGACGGCCGCGAGCTCTGGCGCGAGGAGCAGTCGCTGCCGCGTCTGACGCTGCGCGGCGCGGCCGCGCCCGTGGTGGCCGACGGCACCGCGATCGCGGGCTTCGACAACGGCCGCGTGATCGCGGTCACGGTGGCCGACGGCGAGGTGCTGTGGGAATCCTTGGTCACGCCGGCGCGCGGCCGCACCGAACTCGAGCGTATGGTCGACATCGACGCCGCTGTGAAGGTCTCGGGGGCCGATGTCTTCGTCGCCGGCTATCAGGGCCGCGTCGCGATGCTCGCGCTGGATTCCGGCCAGACCTGGTGGTCGCGCGAACTCTCCAGCCATCGCGGTCTCGACATCGACGATGACCGGGTGTTCGTCGCCACCGCCGGCGGCGAGGTGGCTGCGCTGCGCCGTCGCACCGGCATCGAGCTCTGGCGTCAGGATGCGCTGCGCCGCCGCGGGCTTTCGGGCCCCGCCGCCGTCGGCGCGTTCGTGGTGGTCGGCGATGCCGAGGGCTACCTGCATTGGATGGACGCCGAGACCGGCGCCTTCGTCGCGCGTGGCAAGGCGGGCGGACGCGTGACCAACGCGCCGCGGGTCGCCGACGGCATCCTCGTGGTGCAGGACGACGACGGCCGGGTCAGCGCGTTCCGTCCGCGTGCGCCGAAGACCGA
>CANHFH010000152.1 GCA_947459825.1 Pseudomonadota bacterium
ACCGCTGCGGCTCGACGCCTGGGGCGTACGCGAGCCGCGGCGCATAGCCGCGCTGGCGCAACTGCGACTCCGCTGCGGCGCTGTCGACGAGCGCCGTGAACGGGCCGATCTCGTAGCAGACGGGTACGGCGGCCGCGGGCGCGGGGACCTCGCTGGTCGCCGCGGGGTCCGGCGCAGCAGGTGCGGCAGGCACCGCGGCGGGAGACGGCGACGCGCCACCGTCCACCGGCGCAGCCGCCTCACCGGCGAGCCGCACGGTGGCTAGACCCGGCGTCGCCGGAGCAGGCTTCGCGTCCTCGGCGCCCGGCGCGCGCCACGGCACCGAGCCGCGCGCCGGCGGCGCATACCAGGACTGCCACGCCCACCAACCCAGGTTGGCCAGCACCAGCAACGCCACCAAAGATATCGCGCGGCTGCGGGTCATCGCACGCTCACCTCGCCGGCGACCAGCGGATGCCGCAGGCCGGTGGCCTCCTCGAGCAGCAAAGCCCCGCTGTCATCGATGCCGCGCGCGATGCCCTCGAGCGGCACCGCCCCGCCCTGCGCCCGCACCGGGCGGTCACGCAGCGCATCGGCTCCGCGCCAAAGCTCACGGAACGGCGCGAAGCCCTCGCCCGCGAAGCGTTCCAGACCCTCGACGCACTGCGAGATGACGGCCGCAGCGATGGCGTTGCGCGCACCCACCGCGACACCGAGACCGTCGAGTCCGGCGGGTGGCAGAGCGCCCGCGCCGGATCCGTGCGCGGCCTCCGCCACGACCGCCGTCGCAAGCGCTGGCGGCGCGCGCAGGTTGAGCCCGATCCCGACGACGACCTGCGCGGGACCGCCGGCCTCGGCGCGCAGCTCGACGAGGATGCCGCCGACCTTGGCGAGCGCACCTCCCGCAGGGATCGCAACCAGATCGTTGGGCCATTTGAGCGAAAGGCCTTCCGCGCCGTGCGCGCGCAGCGCCTGCAGCACGCAGACACCGACCACGAGCGTGGCCGCGGACAGGTCGCGCGGCAGCGGCTCGAAGGCGGTGACGAGCGAGAGACAGAGGCTGTCGCCGAGCGCGGCGCGCCAGCTGCGGCCACGGCGGCCGCGGCCACCGCGCTGGTTCTCGGCGAGCAGCGCGTCCCAGCTGCCTACCGGAGGCGCCGCTGCGGCGAGCAGGTCGGCGTTGGTGGACCCCGTCTCCCAGACGACCTCGAGCCGCCGCAGCCGCGCGGCGGCCGGCGGCGACAGGGCCGCGCGCAGCGCCGCGGCATCGAGGGCCTCGCAGGACGCGGCGAGCCGATAGCCTCGGTTGGTCGCCGCCTCGATCGCGAGGCCATCGGCGCGCAGCGTCTCGATGGCTTTCCAGACGGCGCTGCGCGTGACCCCGGCGGTGGCGGCGAGCGCTTCGCCGGAGTGCACCGCGCCGTCGGCGAGCACGGCGAACACGCGCTGCGCGAGACTGTCGCTCATGTCCGACCGCGCAGCCGGCCGAGCAGCCACAGGCGTTTGGCGCGCGGCTCCGTACCGGCACGCATGCGCGCGAGGTTGGCGCGGTGCGTCCACACCACGAGCAGCGCGCAGGCGACGCCGAAGCCGAGCAACGGCCCGAGGGCAGCGGAATCCAACCAAGCGTTGCGCACACCGACCCACGCCAGCAGCGGCAGCGCGGCGCTCGCCACGATCGACCCTAGGCCCACCATGCCGAACAGCATCATCATGACGAGCCACACGCCGAGCACGCCCGCGAGCAGCAGCGGCGAGACCGCAAGCAGCGTGCCGAGCAGCGTCGCGACGCCCTTGCCGCCGCGGAAACTGTGGAACACCGGATAGACATGCCCGAGCACCGCGGCGAAGCCGCAGCCGACGGCGAGCCATGTGGTCTCCGGGCCGCCGAGCACGCGCACCGCGACCCAAGCCTTCGCGATGTCGATGACCACCACGCCGAGCGCGAACAGCGGGCCTTGGGTGCGCAGCGCGTTGGTGCCGCCGGCGTTGCCGCTGCCCTGGGTACGGATGTCGACCCCCCGCAGCCGCCCGAGCAGCAGCGCGCCGTTGAGGGAGCCGAGCAGATAGGCGCCGAGGAGGCGCAGCAGCGTTGCGGCGAGGTGTTCCATGCCTCGGCCAAGCTTACCGCCGCGGAGGGCCGGAGTCTCGCCGCGGCGCGCCCGAGGGTGCAGAATGCGGACCATGACCGACCGCATCCCGACCCTGAGCCTGCGCGATGCCGACAGCCCGGCCTTCGTCGCGGCCCTCGGCGAGGCCTACCGGCGCTACGGCTTCGTGATCATCGCCGACCACGGCATCCCGCAAGGGCTCATCGACCGCTTCCTCGGTCTTTATAAGACCTTCTTCGCCTGGCCCGAGGCCGACAAGCGCCGCTACCACATCGCCGGTGGCGGCGGCGCGCGCGGCTATACGCCGTTCGGCATCGAGACCGCCAAAGGCGCGGTCCACCATGACCTGAAGGAGTTCTGGCATGTCGGCCGCGAGCTGCCGTCGGGGCACCCCTACAAGCACTACATGGCCGACAACATCTGGATCGACGGCCTGCCCGGCTTCCGCGAGACCAGCCTCGAGATGTTCGAGACCTTCGACCGCACCGGCCGCCGGCTGCTGACCGCGATCGCGCGCGTGCTCGGTCTCGCGCCGGATTTCTTCGAGGACAAGGTGCAGCTCGGCAACAGCGTGCTGCGCGTCATCCACTATCCGCCGATGCCGCCGCAGCCCACCGAGAGCGTCCGCGCCGGCGCGCACGAGGACATCAACGTCATCACGCTGCTGCTCGGCGCCGAGGAGCCCGGCCTGCAGGTGCTGACGCGGCAGGGCGAGTGGCTCGCCGCCAACCCCGCGCCCGGCTCGATGGTGGTGAACGTCGGCGACATGCTGCAACGGCTGACCAACGGCCTGCTGCCGTCGACGACCCACCGCGTGGTCAACCCGGCGAGCGACCGCGCGCAGCACGCGCGCTGGTCGATGCCGTTCTTCCTGCACTTCAACCCCGACTTCCCGATCGCGGCCCTGCCCTCGTGCACCGGCCCCGGCCGGCCGGAGCCGCTGCCGCCCATCCTCGCCGAAGAATACCTCCAGGAACGCCTGCGGGAGATCAAGCTCAGATGACCCTCTACCTCCAGGCGCTGCTCGGCATCGCCGTCTTCATCGCCCTCGTGCTGCCCATGTCCCGCAACCGTCGGCGGATCAACTGGAAGCTGGTCGGCATCGCGGTCGTGCTGCAGTTCGTCATCTGCCTGCTGCTGCTCAAGGCGCCGCTGGTCAAGGAAGGCCTGCTCTACATGAACCAGGCGGTGGGCGCGCTCGGCGCCGCCACGCTCAAGGGCACCTCGTTCGTGTTCGGCTATCTCGGCGGCGGCGACACGCCCTTCACCGTCACCAACCCGAACGCGGTCGTCACCTTCGCCTTCCAGGTGCTGCCGCTCGTGATCGTGATGTCGGCGCTGTCGGCGCTGCTCTGGTACTGGCGCATCCTGCCGGTCGTCATCCGCGGCATCTCGTGGGTGTTCGAGCGCGCGCTCGGTACCCGCGGCCCGGCGGGGCTCGTCGCCACCGCCAACATCTTCCTCGGCCAGACCGAGGCACCCCTGCTCGTGCGGCCGTATCTCGAGCGCATGTCGCGCTACGAGCTGCTGCTGGTGATGACCGCCGGCATGGCGACCATCGCCGGGTCCGTGATGGTCATCTATTCGGCGATGCTCGGCGCGCAGTTCGAGGGCGTGCTCGGCCACCTCATCACGAAGTCGATCATGTCGGTCCCGGCGGCGGTGCTGTTCGCCCACATCATGATCCCCGACGACGACGACGCGACGCAGGCGCTGCAGGAGCCGCCGCGCATCTACTCGAGCGCGATGGACTCCATCACCCGCGGCACCAGCGACGGCCTGCAGCTCTACCTCAACATCATCGCCATCCTGATCGTGCTGACCGCGTTCGTCGCGCTCGCCAACAGCATCGTCGGCTTCCTGCCGACGGTGGGCGGCGAGGCGGTCACGCTCGAGCGCATCGCCGGCTGGATCTTCGCACCGGTCGCCTGGTTGATGGGCATCCCCTGGGCCGAGGCCACCACGGTCGGCTCGCTGCTCGGCGTGAAGAGCGTTCTCAATGAATTCATCGCCTTCATCCAGCTCTCGGGAATGCCGCCCGAGGCGCTCTCCGAGCGCTCGCGGCTGATCGCGATATATGGGCTCTGCGGCTTCGCCAACCTCGCCAGCATCGGCATCCAGATAAGCGGCATCGGCACCATGGTGCCCTCGCGCCGCGGTGATCTCGCCGATCTCGCCTGGCCGGCCTTCGTCGCGGCGACGCTGGGCTCGTGCATGACGGCCTGCGTGGTCGGCATCGTCGCCAGCTGACGCTCCGCCGCGACCCAGCGACCGACCGCCATGGCCAAGCTGTATTTCTATTACTCGACCATGAACGCGGGCAAATCGACCGCGTTGCTGCAGGCCTCCCACAACTACGGCGAGCGCGGCATGCGCACGCTGGTCTACACCGCTCGGCTCGACGACCGCGCCGGCGGCCGCGTCGCCTCGCGCATCGGCATCAGCGCGGACGCCCGGCATTTCGCCCCCGGGCAGGACCTCCGTGCCGAGATCGCCGCCGAGCACGACCGCGCGCCGCTCGCCTGCGTGCTGGTCGACGAGGCGCAGTTCCTCACCGTGGACCATGTCGGCCAGCTGGCGCGGGTGGTCGACGACCTCGATGTGCCGGTGCTGTGCTACGGGTTGCGCACCGACTTCCTCGGCCGCCTGTTCGAGGGCAGCGCCCAGCTGCTCGCCTGGGCCGACAACCTCGTGGAGCTCAAGACCGTCTGCCACTGCGGCGCCAAGGCCACCATGGTCGTCCGCGTCCGCCCGGACGGGCGGGTCGAGACCACGGGCGCGCAGGTCGAGATCGGCGGCAACGACCGCTACATCCCCCTCTGCCGCAAGCACTTCCGCGAGGCATTGGCGACCGGGACCGCCTGA
>CANHFH010000153.1 GCA_947459825.1 Pseudomonadota bacterium
ACCCTCGCCTCCGTCATCGTCGCCCTCGTCATCACCGCCGCAGCACCGGCCGCCGCGCAGGAGCGCACCGCGAAGCCGCCGCTGCATGGCCGCCACTGGATGGCCATCACCGGCAAGCCGCTCGGCGCGACCGCCGGCGCGAAGATGTTCGAGTGCGGCGGCAACGCCGTCGATGCCGCCTGCGCGATGATCGCCGCGACGGCCACGATCTGGGACACGCTGCACTGGGGCGGCGAGACGCAGGCGCTCATCTGGCATCCGCGCGAGAAGCGCGTCATCGCCATCAACGCGCTCGGCGTCGCACCCACCGGCGCCACGGTCGAGTTCTTCCGCAGCCGCGGCATGAAGCATCCGCCCGAGCACGGGCCGCTCGCCGCGGTCACGCCCGGTACGCCGGGCGGCATCATCGTGATGCTCGCCGAGTACGGCAAGCTGTCGCTCGCCGAGGTGCTGGCGCCCGCCATCGAGCTCGCCGATGGCTATCCGATCGAGGCGCAGGCGGCCGATGCCATCGAGCGCGACAAGGCCAAGCTCAAGCAGTGGCCGGACAGCGCGCGCATCATGCTGCCGCATCGCGCCAAGCCCGGTGCGGCGCCCGCTGCCGCGGGTGCATCCGGCGCCCCCGACGGCCGCGAGGCCCCGCGCGCCGGCGAGATCTTCCGCCAGCCCGAGCTCGCTGCGACGCTGCGCAAGCTGGTCGAGGCAGAGCAGCGCGCCCTCAAGCGCGGCGCGACCCGTAAGCAGGCGATCATGGCGGCCTACGAGCGCTTCTACCGCGGCGATATCGCCGCCGAGTTCGCCGACGCCGTGCAGGCCGCGGGCGGGCTCATCACCCGCGACGACCTCGCGCGCTGGCAGGTGAAGATCGAAGCCCCGCGCAGCACCACCTACCGCGGCGTCGAGGTCTACAAGCTCGACACCTGGGTGCAGGGCCCGGTGATGCTGCAGGCGCTCAACATCCTCGAGACCTTCGACCTGCGGGCCATGGGCTACAACTCCGCGCGCTACCTGCACACGCTCTACCAGGCGATGAACCTGTCGTTCGCGGACCGTGACTTCTACTACGGCGACCCGGCGTATCCGCCCGCGGAGCCGATCCTCGGCCTGCTCTCCAAAGATTACGCGCGGGAGCGCGCGAAGCTCATCGGCGAGCGCAACGATCCGCGCATGGGTCCGGGCGACCCCTACCCCTTCCAAGGCGGCGTGAACCCCTACACGGACCTGCTGCGCGCCTGGCCGCCCGCCGACGCCGCGCCGGACGCCACCGACACGGCACCGCGCCCGTTCACGCCGAGCGGCGTCGCGCCTCCTACGGCGCGCCTGGACGACGACCACGAGGCCTTCTACCGCGGCACCACCTCGGTGGTCGCCGCCGACAAGGAAGGCTGGCTGGTGGCCGTCACCCCGAGCGGCGGCTGGATCCCGGCGGTGATCGCCGGCAAGACCGGTATCGGCCTCTCGCAGCGGCTGCAGTCCTTCGTGCTCGACCCGCGCGAGAACCCGTTCAACGTGCTCGAGCCCGGAAAGCGGCCGCGCGCCACGCTCACCCCGAGCCTCGCGCTGCGCGACGGCAAGCCCTGGCTCGCCTTCGCCGTGCAGGGCGGCGACGGGCAGGACCAGAACCTGCTGCAGTTCCTGCTCAACCGGGTGGATTTCGGCATGACGCCGCAGCAGGCGGCCGAGGCCGCCAACATGAACAGCTTCCAGCTGCGCGATTCCTTCGGCGACCACTCGAGCAAGCCCGGCCGCATGCTGCTCGACGACGAGGTGCCGCGCTGGGTGCGCAGCGAACTCATCTCGCGCGGCTACCGTCTCGAGTTCCAGCCGCGCACCTCCGGCCCCATCACCGCGATCGAGGTCGACCTCGACAACGGCGCGCTGTGGGGCGGCGTCAGCGACCACGGCGAGGACCACGGCATCGCCTGGTGAGGCGCCGCCGCGGTCCGCGCTGAGGGTCAGGTGCGTGCGTAGACGCGCTTGCCGTCCTTGATGGTCTCGACGACGCGGATGTCCTTGATGGTCATCGGCGCCACCTTGAGCGGGTTCTTGTCGAGCACCACGAAGTCGGCGCGCTTGCCGGCCTCGAGCGTGCCCTTCGAGGACTCCTCGAAGTATTCGTAGGCGCCGTTCACCGTCAGCGCCTGCAGACCCTGGTAGGGCGAGATGCGCTCCGCCTCGCCCAGCACCCGCCCCTCGCGCGTGACGCGGTTGACCGAGGTCCAGAGCAGGAACATCGGGTCGGTCGGCGTCACGGTCGCGTCCGTGTGGTTGGTGGCGCGGATGCCGCGCTTGAACGCGCTCGCCATCGGGCTGATGAACTCCGCGCGCTCGGGGCCGAGGTTGGCGTGGTGCACATCGCCCCAGTAGTAGACATGGTTGGTGAAGAAGCTCGGCAGCAGGCCATGCTTGGCATAAGCGTCGAGCTGGTCGGCGCGCATGATCTGCGAGTGGATGATGATGGTGCGGCGGTCCTTGCCGGGCGTCGCCAGCACCTTCTCGGCGTTATCATGGCCCGCGATCATCATGTCGACGGCGGCGTCGCCGTTGCAGTGCGAGAACATCTGCACGCCGTTCTTGTAGGTGAGCAGGAACAGCTGGTTCACCTGGTCCTGCGTGAGGTTCGGGAAGCCGCGGCAATCGGTCTTGCAGCCCGGCACGGGCGTCAGGAACGGCTTGGTGAGATACGCCGTCTTGCCCTGCGGCGAGCCGTCCACGGCCATCTTGAGTCCGGCGTACTTGAGACCGTTGCGGTACTCGCCCCACTTCAGCTTGCCGGTGCCGACGAGGTCCGCGGCCATGGTGAACGCGGGCAACGCGATGACATCGATGGTGAACGCGCCCTTGTCGGCCGCCATCTCGATCACGGGCAGCTTGTCGCCGAGCACCAGCGCTTCGCTCGCGGTGGTGTAGCCGTTGGCGGCGTAGTGCGCGACCGCGCGCTTGATGAGGTCGAGGTCGACCTCCGGCTTGCGCGCACCCTTGAGGACGGGCTGGAACGCGATCATGCCCATCTCCTGCACGAGGCCCTGCGGCTCGCGGCCGCCGGGCTTGCGGATGATGGTGCCGCCCTCCGGGTCCGGGGTGTCGGCGTCGATGCCCACCGCCGCGAAAGCGAGCGAGTTGGCGACCAACATGTGCCCGGAGGCGTGGATGATCATGACCGGGTTCTTGGGGAAGGCCGCATCGAGGTCGGCCGCGGTCGGGTGGCGGCGCTCCTCGAGCATGTCCTGGTCGTAGCCCTGCCCGATGATCCACTCGCCGTCGCCCGCGCCGAGCTCGCCCTTCAGCTTCTGCAGCGCGGCGGTGATGTCGGCGATCTTCGTCACGCCGCCGATGGGCGGCGGGTTGAGGTTGGCCTGAACCAAAGAATCGGCGTAGTTGAGCAGATGGCTATGACCGTCGATGAACCCCGGCAGCAGCGTGCGCCCGGCGAGGTCCACCTGCGCGGCGCCGGCGCCCGCGGCCTTGGCCACCTCGGCGCGCGTGCCGACGGCGAGGATCTTGCCGTCCCGTACCGCGACCGCTTCCGCGTAGGCCGGCTCGGCCCCCGCCATGGTGAGGATGTCGCCGCCGGAGTACACCGTGACGCCGGTCGTGGCCGGCGCGGTGCCCGGCTTGCTGCAGGCCCCGAGCACGAGCGACGCGGCCGCGACGGCGAACCCTGCGGCTCCCCGCTGGATCTTCTTCGACATCATCTCCTCCCGGGCCCGCAGGCCGCCGCTTTCAGACGCTCAAAAACGCAGTTCCGAGGACAGCATCAGCGCGAAGCCCTCGTTGCCGAGGCCGCCCTCGTACTCGGTGCGACGCCAGGTCGCCTCGAGGCCGAGCGTGGTCATGGGACTCGGATCCCAGAACAGGTTGGCGAAGGCCGTCTCGTTCGAGCGCACGCCGGGCTGCGCGCCGCTCGACGCCCAGGCGCGGTCGCGGCCGTAGCCGATGTGCGAATGCAGGTCCGGCTGCCACCACCACGCGAACTCGCCCCAACCGCCCTCGCTGCGCACGGGTGTGCGGTCGGCGGTGACGGTCTGGAAGATGCCGGCGAGATAGGGGGCGAAGGCGCGCCCGCGATAGAGCTCGCCCTGCACCGCGAAGCGCTGGCCGAAGCGCGCCGCGCCCTCGATCGCGATGCCGGAGAGGTCCGTGTCGTAGGCCGGGAACGCGCCGGCGATCGAGAAGGTGCGGAACGAGCCGGTGGCGCCCGAGATGCCGAGCTCCCATTCGGGATACGGCGCCCAGGAGACCGTCTTGTCGGCCGCACCGCGCGCGAAGGCGATGCGCGCTTCGTAGTTCGGCGTGCCCGTGTTCTCGGTGGAGGCGAGCGACGGCGGCTGGATGTTGGAGGGCTGCGCATCGGCGAGCGCCGCCTGCAGGGTCAGCTTGCCGCCGCCCGTCAGCACGAAGCGCTCGACGCGCAGCTGCGGCTTCATGGAGTTGCCGGGGTTCCCCGACCCCGCCATGCCCGACATGCTGTCGACCATGCGCGGGATCTTCGGGCTGAAGACATCCGGCTGCAGACCCGCAGCGAGACGCCAGCGCTCGTTCGTCGCTTCGACATAGGCGACGCCCGGATACACGCCGTACTTGCCCGACAGCAGGTCGCCGTCGAAGAGCTGCGCCTGGATCACGCCGCCCAGTTGGAAGCCGCCGAGCTCGCGGCCGCGGATCGCGATCAGCAGCGTGGACAGGCGCGCGTCGATCTTGGTGGTGCCTTCGCGCACCCCCGGTACCGAGGGCAGCACCAAGAACGGCGCGGCATCGGGCAGCATGCGTGCGCCGGTGGTGTTGACCGTGGTGCGCAACGAACCGCCGATGACCACGCCGACGCCGTCGTAGCGGCCGGTGACCACCGGCGGCGGCAACGCGGCCGGCTCGGCCGCGGCGACCGCAGCCGGCGCGGACTCGACCGTCGCAGCCGCCGCTGCG
>CANHFH010000154.1 GCA_947459825.1 Pseudomonadota bacterium
CGCGTCCTCGGCGTGGCGCGGCGCGACCACGGTCATGCCGACCGGCATGCCCTTCGCGAGGCCCATCGGCAGCGTGATGCTCGGGTAGCCGGCGATCGCCGCAGCGGAACCGAGCGGCGGACCGTTGGATTCCCGCCGGTCGCCGAGCAACGGGTCGATGAGCGCGGCGGGTCCGGCGCCCGGCGCGACGAGGGCATCCAGCCGCAGGTCGCGGAACATGGGCTCCAAGCCCTCGGTCTCGACGAGCCGGCGCAGCGCCGCGACCGCATCGAGATAGGCTTGGTCGGTGAGCGGTCCTTTCGCGGCCGCCATCTCGAAGATCTCCTGCCCGAAGAGCGGCAGTTCACGGTAGGCGTTGCGGCGGTTGAAATCGATCAGTGCCGTCAACGACGACGCCTCGGTCATGCCGGGCGCCAACGCGCCGAGATAGGCGTCGAGCGCTGCCTTGAACTCGTACAGCAGCGCGGTGAACTCGGGATCGCCCGCCTGCGCGATGGTCGGCGGCAACGGCGCTTCGATCACCTCGGCGCCTAGATCGCGCCATGCATCGCGCGCCGCGCGGTAGCGCGCCGCCACCTCGACGCGCAGGTTGCCGGGTGCGGGTACGAGACCGATGCGCAGCGTGCGCGGTGTCGCGGCAGCGCGGCGCGGCCGCTCGTACATCGCCTCGACGAGCGTGCGCGCATCGGCGACGCTGCGCGCCATCGGCCCCGCGACATCCTGACGCGGCGAGAGCGGCACCACACCGGCACCGCTCACCACGCCGAGCGAAGGCTTGAAGCCGACCAGCCCGTTCACCGCCGCAGGCGAGAGGATGGAACCGTCGGTCTCCGTGCCGACCGCAGCGGCACAAAGGCTCAGCGCCGCGGCCGTGCCGGACCCGGAGCTGGAACCGGAAGGGTTGCGCGCGACATCGTAGGCGTTACCGGTCTGGCCGCCGACCGCGCTCCAACCGCTGCTCGAGCGCGTCGAACGGAAGTTCGCCCACTCGCTGAGATTGGTCTTGCCGAGGACCACCGCGCCCGCCGCGCGCAGGCGAGCGACCAGCGCCGCATCGGTGCGATGGAAGGCGCGCGCCAACGCGTACGATCCGGCCGTGGTCGGCAGCGGATCGCGCGTCGCGATGTTGTCCTTGATGAGGATGGGGATGCCGTGCAGCGGACCGCGCAGCCTGCCGGCGCGGCGCTCCGCATCGAGCGTGCGCGCCGCTGCCAAGGCGTCGGGGTTGACCGCGATCACCGATCGATAGGACGGCCCTGCGGCGTCGAGACGCGCGATGCGCGCCAGGTAAGCGGTGACCAGCGCCGCAGAGGTGAGCGACCCGCCGAGCAAGGTCTGCAGATCGGCGATGCTGCGTTCGGTCGGATCGAAGTCGCCCGCCCGTGCGCGGTCATCGGCGCCCGCGAGCGACTGCTGCCATGAGATCGCAGCACCGAGGGTGCCAGCGCCCGCCAGACCCAGGAACCGGCGGCGCCTCATGACCAGACGCGCGCCTCCGGCAGGGTCGCGGCGACCTTGCGCGTCGGGCCGCCCGCCTTGAACGCGCGCAGCGCGGCGATGAGCGCCTTGTTGTCCTCGGGCCTGCCGAGCGAGATGCGGCTCCAATCCGTCAAGGGCGGGAACGGTCGGCCGACCTCGATGCCGAGTCCGCGCATGCGGTCGCGGAACGCGGTGGCGGACATCCCGGTGCGCACGAACACGAAGTTGCCGTGGGAGTCGCTGCACTGCATGCCGAGTCCGCGGCACGCGGCGGTGACGCGGAATCGGTCCGCCATCACGCTGTCGCGCGAGCGCGCGATGAACGCCTCGTCGCCGAGGCTCGCGGTCGCGGCCACGACGCCCGGCATGTTGGGACTCACGAGCTCGAGCGAGCGCATGCGCTCGATGGTGTCGGGACGGCCGATGGCGTAGCCGACGCGCAGCCCAGCCATCCCGTGCAGCTTTGAGAAGGTGCGCAACACGACGACATCGGCGCCGCCGCGTGCGAGGTCCACCATGCTCTCGGTCGCACCCGGCTCGACGAAATCCATGTAGGCCTCGTCGACCACCACCAGCGTGCGCGCGGCGAGCGTGAGGCAGAGTTCGCGGAGCTCAGCCGCCGGCAGCACGGTGCCGGTGGGGTTGTTCGGGTTGCAGAGATAGACGAGCGAGGTGCCGGTCGGCGTCGCGGCGTCGATCGCGGCGGCGTCATGCCGCAGCCTCGCGTCGAGCGGCACGCGCCGCACGGTCGCGCCCAGCTTCTCGGCGAACCCCATCAGCTGCCCGAAGGTGGGCCACGCACAGGTGACGCTGCCGCGGGTGGCCCAGCCGAGCGCCAGGATGTGCAGCAGCTCTCCGGACCCCGAGCCGACCGCGATGCGCTCGGGCGCCACCTTCTCGTGGGCGGCGATGGCGGCGATCAAGCGCTGCAGCGGATCACCGTCGGCGTAACGCCAACCGTCACCGAGCGACGCGATCATGGCCTCGCGCGCCTTGGGGCCGGGGCCGAGCGGGTTCTCGTTGTAGTTGAGCGGGATGAGCGCCGCGCCGCCCGAAGCCGGGATGTTCAAGGCCTTGGCGCGCGGCGATGCGAGCGCGGCGCCGAGCGCGAGCGCGAGTGCCTGACGACGGTCGATGCGGCTCATGCTGGCGCTCCCGGGCTGCTGCGGACGGTGATCGAAAGAACGGTGCCGGGTGAGGGATTTGAACCCCCGACCAACGGTTTACAAAACCGCTGCACTACCCCTGTGCTAACCCGGCGTCCCGCGGGCCGATTCTAGCCTAGCCCAGTACCGCAGCGGCCAACCGAGCGCGAGCAGGCCCGCGCTCCACAGCACCGCCTCCGGGCCGCAGCCCCAGATCGTGACCGCGGCGAACACCAGCGCACCCGCCGCCGCGGCCCACAACGACGGCCGCGCGGCGAGCAGGCCGTTGCGGGCATAGCGTGCGGCGGCGACGGTCACCACCACGTACAGGAACAGCGCCGTGACGGTGGACACGAGCGCCAGCGACTCGAAGGCCTTCACGCCGCCGCGCGACATGGCGAGCAGCACGAACACGCCGGTCACGGCGGCGCCGAGCCACAGCGCGTTCACCGGCACGCCGCGCGCGTTGCTGCGCGTGCACCAGCGCGGCAGGGAGCCGGCGCGCGCCATCGCGGCCTGCAGCTCGCCGGTGACCAGCAACCAGCCGTTGAGCGCGCCGAAGCAGCTGACCACGGCGCAGAGCGCGACGAACGCGCCTGCGCCGTCGCCCACGAAGCGTCCGACGAAGTCGGCGATCGGCGCCGTCGAGGCGGCGAGCTGGGCCTGCGGCATCATCAGCGCCACCGCCGAGCTCGACAGCAGGGTCAGCACGCCGGCCACCGCGGTGCCGATGAGCGTGGCGCGCGGCACGTTGCGTTTCGGTTCGTCGATCGCGTCGGCCGGCACCGCCGCGGCCTCGAGTCCCAGCATCGCATAGACCGTGATGCCCACCGCCGCGAACACCGTCGCCGGCTCGATCGGCACGGCCGCCACCGGCGTCAGCGCCGCTCCGCCCTCGGCGCCGAGCAGCCACAGCGCGAGCCCGATCACGATCACGAACGGGGAAACCTTGACGAGAGTCGACACCACCTGGATGCCGCCCGCGAGCGCGCGCGCGTTGCCCCAGGCGAAGAGCGCGATCATCGCGAGCGCGGCGGCCTGCGGGCCCCAGGGCTGCGCACCGATCGCCGGCAGCAGCCTCTGCAGGTAGTTGATGCCGGCGACGGTCAAGGCGGCGTTGGCCGCGAGCACGCTGATGAGGTAGCCCCACGAGGTGAAGAACGCGGCGGTGTCGCCGAAGGCGCCCGCGACGATGCCGTGCGTACCGCTGCCGTCGGCGCGCTGCGCCGCGAGCTGCGCGAACACCCAGGCGAGGCACATCGCGCCCACCAGCGTGACCAGCCACGCGAGCACGGCGTTCCAGCCGTACGGCGCGAGCGATGCGGGCAGCATGAAGATGCCCGCGCCGATGATGTTGCCCACCACCAGCGCGACCGCCGTGAACGGCCCGAGGCGACGACGCACAGGCGCGGTCACGGCGTCACCGCACAGGGCTGCACTCGCCAGGCACCGGCGAGCGCGCGGGCGGGCGTGGTGCCCGGCGGCGACGGCGCCACGAGGTCGACACGCAACCAGTGCTCGGCATCGGACGGATACTGCGGTGCGATACGCGGTGCGAAGCCGACCGCTCGCGCCTGCTGCACACGCGCCGTCGCGCGTGCGGCCTCGCTGAAGAGGCCGAGCGACACGGCGCGCTCGGCAGACAGGGCTGCGACATCGCCGAGGCCCGCAGCCCGCAACCGCGCGAGTACGCGCGCCTGATCCGCCGCGGTCGGCAAGCCGTCGATGCGCACCAGATACCGCTGCGGCTCGACGCCTGGGGCGTACGCGAGCCGCGGCGCATAGCCGCGCTGGCGCAACTGCGACTCCGCTGCGGCGCTGTCGGCGAGCGCGGTGAACGGGCCGATCTCGTAGCAGACGGGTACGGCGGCCGCGGGCGCGGGGACCTCGCTGGTCGCCGCGGGGTCCGGCGCAGCGGGTGCTGCAGGCACCGCGGCGGGAGACGGCGACGCGCCACCGTCCACCGGCGCAGCCGCCTCGCCGGCGAGCCGCACGGTGGCGAGACCCGGCGTCGCCGGAGCAGGCTTCGCGTCCTCGGCGCCCGGCGCGCGCCACGGCACCGAGCCGCGCGCCGGCGGCGCATACCAGGACTGCCACGCCCACCAACCCAGGTTGGCCAGC
>CANHFH010000155.1 GCA_947459825.1 Pseudomonadota bacterium
GTCGCGCCCGACGGCACGGCCGTCCGGCTCGGTTCCGGGTGGACCGGCGTGCTGCGCACGCGTTACCGGAACGGCCCGGCCCGTTCCGACCTCATGAGGCCGGGCGAAACGACCTTGCTGCGCGTCAACCTGTTGGAGATCGGACATACATTGCGCGAGGGGCACCGCCTTCGGCTGTCGGTCTTCAGCAGCGCGTTCCCGTTCATCAGCGTGAACCCGAACACGGGCGAAGACATCGCCACCGACGCTTCGCCGCCTCGGATCGCCCGACAGACCGTCTTCCACGGCGGCTCGCACCCTTCTGCCTTGACGCTCGAGGTCTTCGAGGACGGCCGCGCGCGATAGCGCGGGTTTTCTATTAGAGTCGCGGTCGCCACCATGACGTCCGCTCTGCACACACTGCTCGACGCCCATCGTCCAGCGGATGCCGACGAAGCCCGCAGCCTCGACGAGATGCGCAGGCTCCTGCCGCATCTCGCTCAGCCGTTCTCACGCCATCAATCCGAGGCGCACCTCACCGCGAGCGCGCTGGTGGTCGATCCCGATGCGGGCAAGATTGCGCTCCTGAACCACGCCAAACTGCGACGCTGGCTGCAGCCCGGCGGACATGCGGAGCCGGGTGACGGCGGTCTCATGCATCTGACCGCGCTGCGCGAGGCGCGCGAGGAGACGGGTTGCGAGGTCCGCTTGTACGACCCGACGCCGACGCTGCTCGATGTGGATGTCCATCCCATCCCGGCGCGCGGCGATGAGCCTGCCCACCATCACCTCGACCTGCGGTTCCTGATGGTGGCGGAGGACCCGCAGCGCCTCAGCTTGAACGCCGAGGAATCCTCGGCGGTCGGCTGGTTCGGTTTCGCCGAGGCCATCGCGCTCGTCGACGACGATGCGCTGCGGCGGTTGATCCGCAAAGGCCTGCGAGCGACCGATTGCCGTCCGCGGAGTTGATTAAGGAATCTGAAACACATTTCGATTATCATCGAAATGTGGATACCAAGACAGCGACCCGAGCGCTCGGCGCCCTCGCCCAACCGAGACGCCTGCAGTTGTTCCGTCGACTCGTCGCAGCAGGACCCGCCGGGTCGACCCCTCAGGAACTGCTCCGCGCGGCGAAAGTGGCCAACGCCACCCTCTCCTTCCACCTGAAGCAACTCGTGGAAGCGAAGCTCATCACCCAGGAACGGCAAGGCCGTCATCGGATCTACCGCGCATCGTTCGGGGAGATCGGCGCACTGCTCGCCTATCTCGCCGAAGACTGCTGCGGCGGCCAACCCTGCGAAGTCGACATCAAAACGAAGGCGCGAAGATGACCGTACACATCCTGATCCTCTGCACCCACAACTCCGCGCGGAGCGTCCTTGCGGAGGGTATGCTGAACCACCTGGCCAAGCGGCTTTCCCGGGATGTCCGAGGACACAGCGCCGGCAGCACGCCGAGCGGCCGCCTCAACCCGTTCGCGCTCGAAGCGCTGCAGGGCGCCGGCATCGACACCACGGGCTTCCGCAGCAAGAGCTGGGATGAATTCACCGGCGCTGGCGCACCGCCTCTCTCGATCGTGATCACGGTGTGCGACAGCGCCGCGTCGGAGACCTGCCCTGTCTTCATGGGGCAGCTCGACCACCCCCCCATCAAGGTCCATTGGGGCTATCCGGACCCGTCGAACGCGGAGGGTGGCGATGCGGGGAAGCGTCGCGCCTTCGAACTCACGCGCCAGGCGATCGGATATCGCCTGCTGCAGCTGTTGCAACTTCCGCTCGGGTCGATGGACCGCGCGGACCTCGAAACGGCGCTCGCGCGCATCGGTCGGAGTTGAGACCATCATGAGCGCCCCCGACAGCGTGGCTTCACCCCTAGGCATCTTCGAACGGTGGCTGTCGCTGTGGGTGGCTCTGGCCATCCTGGGAGGCGTCGTCCTCGGAAGTCTCGCACCGGGGGCGATCGCCCGGGTCGCCGCGCTCGAGATCGCCTCCGTGAACCTCGTCGTCGCGGTGCTGATCTGGGCGATGATCTACCCGATGATGGTCGGCGTCGACTTCGCCAGCATCCGGGATGTCGGCCGCAAGCCCCGCGGCCTCATCATCACCCTGGTCATCAACTGGCTCATCAAGCCGTTCAGCATGGCTGCGATCGCCCTGCTGTTCTTCGACTGGCTCTATGCGGATCTGCTGCCGCGCGACGACGCCCAGCAATACATCGCAGGCCTGATCCTGCTCGGCGCCGCCCCGTGCACCGCGATGGTCTTCGTCTGGTCGCAGATGACCAAAGGCGACCCCGCGTACACCCTGGTTCAGGTGTCGGTGAACGATCTCGTCATGATCGTCGCTTTCGCCCCGATCGTCGCGTTGTTGCTGGGCGTCACCGATATCGTCGTCCCATGGGAGACCTTGGCCCTGTCGGTGGCGCTCTATGTGGTGATCCCGCTGATCGCCGGCGCGCTCACCCGTCGCCGCCTGATCGCCGCACACGGCGCCGCGGGACACGCGATCGACGCGTTCACCGCGCGGCTGAAGCCGTGGTCGGTGATCGGCCTGTTGGCGACCGTCGTCCTGCTGTTCGCCTTCCAGGCGCCGACCATCCTCTCGAACCCTTGGCTGATCCTGTTGATCGCCATCCCGATCGTCATCCAGTCCTATGGGATCTTCGCGCTGGCCTACGCCTGGGCCTACGCCTGGAAAGTGCCCCATAACATCGCAGCCCCCTGCGCGATGATCGGCACCTCCAATTTCTTCGAGCTCGCCGTGGCGGTAGCGATCGGACTCTTCGGTCTTTCGAGCGGCGCGGCCTTGGCGACCGTCGTCGGGGTGCTGGTCGAGGTGCCGGTGATGCTGTCGCTCGTCGCGTTCGCCAACCGCACCCGAGGGAGATTTCGGGGCCCAGGCTGAGCGGCGAGAGCAGACGCTTCCTCTGATGACGGTGGTGTCCTGCAATCCCTATAATGGCACCATGCATCTGAAGGCAAAGATCTTCAACGCCCCGATCGGTCGGCTTTTCTGGGCGCTCTCGATCACCCTGTACATGTCGATGCAACCGACTGCGCCAGCGTTTGCGCAAGCGATCGGTCGAGACGCGTTGCAGACAGAGATCGCCTCCGACCCGCGGCCCATGGTCCTGTTCGTGACGGGCAAGGGGGTGGCTTCGCCGTTCGCCGTGTCGGCAGCCGGGAAGGACGGCGTGGTCGCCGATCCACCCCTTGGACCCGACACACCGGTGCGTGTGGCCAGCAATACGAAGACCTTCGTGGCTGCGACGGTCTTGCGGCTGTGGGAACAGGGACGCATCGATCTCGACGCTGCGATCGGGCCGCTCATGTCGCCGAGACTGGACGAGCTGATGCGGAGCGGCGGCTATGACACCGCCCGGATCACGGTGCGGCAACTGCTCAGCCACAGCGCCGGAATCTATGACCATGCCCAGGACGATCGTTATCTGCCATTGGTGCTCTCGCAGCCGGCCAAGCGCTGGACCCGTGAGGACCAGGTTCGCCTCGCGGTGACATGGGGCAAGCCGCTGGACCCGCCCGGCACCGTCTTCCGCTACTCGGACACGGGCTACATCCTCGTCGGCGACATCATCGAGCGGATCACAGGCCAGTCACTGGGCAAGGCGGTTCGCACGCAACTGCAACTGGACCGCCTGGAGTTGCGGTCGACCTGGTGGGAGATATCGGAGGACAAGCCCCGCCGTTCGCCGTGGCGCGCGCGCCAGTTCATCGGAGACGCGGAGGTCACGGATATCGACGCCAGTGTCGATCTGCATGGTGGGGGCGGCCTCGTGATGTCTGCAAAGGATCTCGCGATGCTGACGGCAGAGCTGTTCGAGGGGCGCCTGTTCGAGCGCCCCGGGACCGTGCAGGAGATGTTGCGGCAGGGTCCGCACAAGGGCGCCGACGGCTATCGCCTTGGCGTCTTCGTCGGGCAGTCCAACGGACGCGAGTACTACTGGCACAGCGGCTACTGGGGCAGCGTCGCCTACTATGTGCCTGACACCGGGATCGCGGTCGCCGGCGTCACCAACAACCAGGACGCTTATCGCAGGCTCGTGAACGCCGTGCAGAAGGCGGCTGGTGTCGCCGCACCTTGAACTGAAGCGTCCGCCACGGACCGATCGAGACGGATGATCCACAAAAGGTTTTTGTAGGGCGACCGCGGGACTGGCGGAGAGGGTGAGATCGACTCGGGCCATCCATGGCCCTCGCCCCTCGCGGGACGCTCGGGGCGCGCTGCGCGCGTCCGATCCGGCTGTCCTGCCGGATCGTCGAACCCAGTGGGTTCGTCCACACACCCCGCTCCACCCGCTGAAACGAAAAACGGGGCACAGGGCCCCGTTCTTTCGTTTCAGTGGCGGCCCAGAAGCGATTGTTCAACTGACTTGCTCTGTTTTCTGCCCCTCCCTGATTTTGGTGGAGTCAGAGATTCGAATTGGGTCCTGATTGATTGTGCAGCGCAGACTGGGTATTTTCCCGGGGATTATCTGCACAACAAACCGGATTCTGGATACTTGGCCCCACCAAACAACAGGAGTCAGCCGTGCCAAGACCAAAGAAAACATGGGGTGAAAAAATGAAGGCGAAACCGCCCCATCACGTGATCCTCGATAAAGATTTCGCGGGAATCCCCAAGGGGTCCAAATTGCATATCTCATGCCCAATCGAGGTGGCGGCTGAGCTGAAGACGATCACGCCTGGCTCCACCATGTCGATCCAGGCATTCAGGCGCAGATTGGCAGA
>CANHFH010000156.1 GCA_947459825.1 Pseudomonadota bacterium
CTGCGCACGAGCGCGGCGACCGGCGAGGGCATCGACGCGTTCTGGGACACGGTGGGCGAGTTCCGCCGTCTGCGCGAGGCCTCGGGAGAGTTCGCCGAGCGCCGCCGCCGCCAGTCGCTCGCCTGGCTCTGGGACGAGGTGCATGCGCGCCTCGTCGCCGATTTCCGCGCGCACCCGGAGGTGCGCGATGCGCTGCCCGCGACGCTCGCCGAGGTCGCCGCCTCGCGGCTCGCGCCGTCGTCGGGCGCGCGGCGCCTGCTCGACCTCTTCGAACGACCCGCGCACAAGACCTGATACGGACGAAGCGACGACCTGAGGACCAAGCCATGCACGACATCATCCAACAGCTCGAGAAGAAGCGCGCCCAAGCGCGGCAGGGAGGCGGCGAGAAACGCATCGCCGCGCAGCACGCCAAGGGCAAGCTGACGGCGCGCGAGCGCCTCGAGGTGCTGCTCGACGAAGGGTCCTTCGAGGAGTGGGACATGTTCGTCGAGCACCGCTGCAGCGATTTCGGCATGCAGGACCAGAAGATCCCCGGCGACGGCGTGGTGACCGGCTGCGGCTACATCAACGGCCGCCTCGTTTTCGTGTTCAGCCAGGACTTCACGGTGTTCGGCGGCTCGCTCTCCGAGGCGCACGCGCAGAAGATCTGCAAGGTGCTCGACACCGCGATCAAGGTCGGCGCACCGGTGATCGGCATCAACGATTCCGGCGGCGCGCGCATCCAGGAGGGCGTGGCCTCGCTCGGCGGCTACGCCGAGGTGTTCCAGCGCAATGTGACGGCCTCGGGCGTCGTGCCGCAGATCAGCCTCATCATGGGCCCGAGCGCGGGCGGTGCGGTGTACAGCCCGGCGCTCACCGACTTCATCTTCATGGTGAAGGACAGCTCCTACATGTTCGTCACCGGCCCCGACGTGGTGAAGACCGTGACGCACGAGGAGGTGACCGCCGAGGACCTGGGCGGTGCGATCACCCACACCACGCGCAGCGGCGTCGCCGACCTCGCCTTCGACAACGATGTCGAGGCGCTGCTCATGCTGCGCCGCTTCTTCAACTACATGCCCACCAACAACCGCGAGAAGCCGCCGATGCGCGAGGCCGGCGACCCCGCGGACCGCGACGACTACTCGCTCGACACGCTGGTGCCGGACAACCCGAACAAGCCTTATGACATGAAGGAGCTCCTGTACAAGGTGGTGGACGACGGCGAGTTCTTCGAGCTGCAGCCCGAGTACGCCAAGAACATCATCGTCGGCTTCGGTCGCATGGACGGGCACGTGGTCGGCATCGTCGCCAACCAGCCGCTGGTGCTCGCCGGTTGTCTCGACATCAAGAGCAGCATCAAGGCGGCTCGCTTCGTGCGCTTCTGCGACGCGTTCTCGATCCCGGTGGTGACCTTCGTCGATGTGCCGGGCTTCATGCCGGGCACCGCGCAGGAGTACGGCGGCATCATCAAGCACGGCGCGAAGCTCCTGTACGCCTACGCCGAGTGCACCGTGCCCAAGATCACCGTCATCACCCGCAAGGCCTACGGCGGCGCCTACGACGTCATGGCCTCCAAGCACCTGCGCGGCGACGTCAACTACGCCTGGCCGAACGCCGAGATCGCGGTGATGGGCGCGAAGGGCGCGGTGGAGATCATCTTCCGCGAGGAGAAGGGCGACCCCGCGAAGCTCGCGGCGCGCGAGGCCGAGTACAAGGAGAAGTTCGCCAATCCGTTCATCGCCGGCGCGCGCGGCTACATCGACGATGTGATCATGCCGCACGGCACGCGGCGACGGATCTGCCGCGCGCTCACCGTGCTGCGCGACAAGAAGCTCGAGGAGCCGTGGCGCAAGCACGGCAACATCCCGCTGTGACGGCGTCCAGGAGGCCTGCAGGCATGTTCAAGAAGATACTGGTCGCCAACCGCGGGGAGATCGCCTGCCGCGTCATCAAGACGGCGAAGCGCATGGGCATCAAGACCGTCGCGGTGTACTCGGAGGCCGACAAGGACGCGCGCCATGTCGAGCTCGCCGACGAGGCGGTGCACATCGGCCCCGCGCCCTCGCGCGAGTCCTACCTCGTGCAGGACCGCATCATCGAGGCCTGCCGCAGGACGGGTGCCGAGGCCGTGCATCCCGGCTACGGGTTCCTCTCGGAGAACGCCGAGTTCTCGCGGCGCGTCGAGGAGGCGGGCATCGTCTTCATCGGCCCGAAGCACGCGTCGATCGCGGCGATGGGCGACAAGATCGCCTCCAAGGCGCTCGCGGCCAAGGCCGGCGTCAGCACCATCCCGGGCTGGAACGACCCCATCGAGACCCCCGAGCGCGCGGTCGGGATCGCGAAGGGCATCGGCTATCCGGTGATGATCAAGGCCAGCGCCGGCGGCGGCGGCAAGGGCCTGCGCGTCGCCTGGAACGACAAGGAGGCCTTCGAGGGCTTCAGTTCCTGCCGCAACGAGGCGCGCAACAGCTTCGGCGACGACCGCGTGTTCATCGAGAAGTTCGTCGAGGAGCCGCGCCACATCGAGATCCAGGTGCTTGGCGACGGGCACGGCAACTGTCTCTACCTCTGGGAGCGCGAGTGCTCCATCCAGCGCCGGCACCAGAAGGTCATCGAGGAGGCGCCGAGCCCTTTCCTCGACGACAAGACCCGCAAGGCGATGGGCGAGCAGGCCGTGGCGCTCGCCAAGGCCGTCGACTACCAGAGCGCGGGCACCGTCGAGTTCGTGGTGGGCAAGGACCGCTCGTTCTACTTCCTCGAGATGAACACCCGTCTGCAGGTGGAGCATCCGGTCACCGAGTGCATCACGGGGCTCGACCTCGTCGAGCAGATGATCCGCGTCGCGGCGGGCGAGAAGCTCGCCTTCAAGCAGAAGGACATCAAGCGCGACGGTTGGGCGATGGAGTGCCGCATCAACGCGGAGGACCCGTTCCGCAACTTCCTGCCCTCGACCGGCCGGCTCGTGAAGTACCGTCCGCCGACGCAGAACATGGAGGCCTCGCAGCCGGTGCCCGCGGGCGGCGGTGTGCGCGTCGACACCGGCGTGTACGAGGGCGGCGAGATCCCGATGTTCTACGACTCGATGATCGCCAAGCTCATCGTGCACGGCCGCGACCGCGCCGATGCGATCGCGCGCATGCGCGAGGCGCTCAACGGCTTCGTGATCCGCGGCATCTCGAGCAACATCCCCTTCCAGGCGGCGCTGCTCGCGCACCCGCGCTTCATCGCGGGCGACTTCAACACGGGCTTCATCGCCGAGCAGTACCCGAAGGGGTTCACCAGCGCTTCGGTGGCCCACGACGAACCGGGGTTCCTGCTGTCGCTCGCCGCCGTCTCGCAGCGCCGGGTGCGCGAGCGTGCGGCGACGCTCACCGGCCAGCGCCGCCACCGCGAGGTGCGCATCCGCGAGGACTTCGTGGTGGTGCTGACCGACGAGACCGGCCGGCGCGACCAGATCCCGGTGAAGGTGCGTCCGCAGGGACCGATGTTCCATGTGACGATCGCGGGCAAGACCCATGAGGTCGCCTTCGAGGACAACCTGCGCGACATCGCGGTGCACGGCTCCTTCGACGGCCAGCCGTTCTGCGCGCAGATCGAGCGCATCGGTCTCGGGTTCCGCATCTCGCACAACGGCGCGTCGCTGTTCGCGCGTGTGTTCTCGCCGCGCCACGCGGAGCTCGAGGCGCTCATGCCGTTCAAGGCGCCGCCCGACCTCTCCAAGGTGCTGCTGTCGCCGATGCCGGGCCTGCTGGTCGATGTCGCGGTGCAGCCGGGGCAGACCGTGCGCGCCGGCGAGAAGCTCGCGGCCATCGAGGCGATGAAGATGGAGAACATCCTCTTCGCCGCGCAGGACTGCGTGGTCGCCGAGGTGCTGGCCGGCAAGGGCGACAGCCTCGCGGTCGACCAGGTGATCATGAAGTTCCAGTGAGGGGCGGGCGGGACATGACGCAGGTGGGACGATGAGCGGCGGTGCGACGGACGGGCGCCCGTTCCGCGTGCTCGGCATCCAGCAGGTCGCCATCGGCGGGCCGGACAAGGCGCGGTTGCGCCGCCTGTGGGTGGACATGCTCGGGCTCGAGGTCACGGGGCATTTCCGCAGCGAGCGCGAGAACGTCGACGAGGACATCTGCTCGATGGGGCAGGGACCGTTCCGCGTCGAGGTCGACCTCATGGAGCCCGTCGACCCGCAGGGCAAGCCGGCGGTGCACACCACACCGCTCAACCACATCGGGCTCTGGATCGACGACCTGCCGGCGGCGGTCGCATGGCTCAGCGGTCGTGGCGTGCGCTTCGCGCCGGGCGGCATCCGCAAGGGCGCCGCGGGCCACGACATCTGCTTCCTGCACCCGAAGGCGAACGAGGAATTCCCGATCGCAGGTGAAGGCGTGCTGGTGGAGCTCGTGCAGGCGCCCCCTGAGGTGATCGCCGCGCTCGGCTAGCGCCGATGGACTAGCGTCGCTGCACCGCGACGATGATCGTGCCCGGACCGCCATGCACGCCGATGGCGGCGCCCATGTCCGTGAAATCGCAGCGTTCGACGATGTCGGGCGGCAGGGCAGCCAGCAGCAGCTCCTGGAACTGCCGTCCCGCCTCCGGTCGGTTCGCGTGCGCCACCAAGAGCCGCAATCTGGTCTGCGGCGTGCCGGCGGCGCGGCGCGCGACATAGCGCGCGAAC
>CANHFH010000157.1 GCA_947459825.1 Pseudomonadota bacterium
ACGACCTGCAGGGCTTCTACGCCAGCAACAAGGATCGCTTCATCGCGCCGGAGCGCCGCCAGGCGCGGCACATCCTGCTCAAGACCGAGCAGGAAGCGAACGCGGTGCTCGCGCGCCTGAAGGCGGGTGAGGACTTCGCGACGCTCGCCAAGTCGCTCTCGCAGGACACGGGTTCGAAGGACTCAGGGGGCGATCTCGGTCTCTCCGAACGCGGCGCCTTCGTGAAGCCCTTCGCGGACGCGGTCTTCACCATGGCGCAGGGCGAGACCCGCGGCCCCATCAAGACCGACTTCGGCTTCCATGTGATCCGTCTCGACGGCATCGCCGCGGGCGGCACCCGCGCCTTCGCCGATGTCCGCGGTGAGATCGAGCAGGAACTGCGTCGTGAGCGGTCGGCCGACCGCTTCGGCGAGATCCAGGAGCAGGCGCAACGGCGCGCCGAGCAGCCGGGCGCCGACCTCGCGGCCATCGCCAAGGATCTCGGTCTCGCCGTGGGCGAGGTGAAGGACTTCCGTCGCGGCACGGGCGGCGAGCCGCTCGGGGTCGACCCGGCGCTCGAGGCCGCGGTGTTCAGCGACAAGGTGCTCGGCCAGCGCCGCATCAGCGACCCGGTGGGCCTCGGCGACGAGCGCTTCGTCATCGTCAAGGTCCGCGCCCACACCAAGGCCGCCATCCCGCCGCTCGCCAGCGTGCGCGACAAGGTCGTAGCGGCGGCGCAGCGCGACGGCGCCTCCGCAGCCGCCCGTGCGGCGGCCGAGGCTGCAGCGGCCCGTGTGGACGGTGCCGCGGCGTTTGACAGCGTCGCCAAGAGCCTCGGCGTCTCGGCGGAGGCTGCCCGGTTCGTGGACCGCCGTGACCCGGCCATCCCGGCTGCGGTGCGCGAGGCCCTGTTCGCGATGCCGCGGCCTTTGGGTGGCCGTCCGGTCACCCGTGCCGTGCCCCTGCCGGATGGCGGCTACGCCCTCGTCAGCCTCTCCCAGACCCGCTCCGTGCCTTCTGCGGGCGATGCCGCGGCCCGCAGCATCCGGGCGCAGCAGCTGGTCAACCAGCAGGCGCAGGGCACCATCGGTGCCTACATCGAAGAGATGCGCCGAAGCGCGAAGGTCGAGAAGAACGCCCGGGCCTTCCAGTAAGGCCCAGGGGCCGCCAGCGGCCGGCTATTCGCCGGCCCCGTCCTCGGGGAAGCTCATTCCGACGGTGCTGAAGCCGCCGTCGACATAGAGGATCTCGCCGGTGATGCCGGCCGCGAGGTCCGAGCACAGGAACGCAGCCGCGTTGCCCACATCCTGCTGGGTGACATTGCGCCGCAGCGGCGCCACCTCCGCCACCCGCGACAGCATCTTGCGGAAGCCGCCGATGCCCGCCGCGGCCAGGGTCTTGATCGGCCCCGCCGAGATGCCGTTCACCCGGATGCCCTGCGGGCCGAGGTCGGCCGCCAGGAACCGTACATTCGCCTCGAGGCTCGCTTTGGCGAGACCCATCACGTTGTAGCTCGGGATGGCGCGCACCGCACCGAGGTAGGAGAGCGTGAGGATCGAGCCCGCGCGGCCCTTCATCAGCGGCGCAGCGCCACGGGCGAGGGCGGTGAGGCTGTAGCTCGAGACATCATGCGCGATGGCGAAGGCCTCGCGGCTGGTGCTCGCAGTGAAGCTGCCGGCGAGCGCCTCGCGCGGCGCGAAGGCGACCGCGTGCACCACGATGTCGAGCGAGTCCCAACGATGCGCCAGCGCCGCGAAGGCGGCGTCGAGCTGGGCGTCCGAGGTGACATCGAGCGGCAGCACGATGTCCGAGCCGATGGAGGCGGCGAGCGGCTCGACGCGGTCCTTCAGCTTGTCGCTGGCGTAGGTGAAGGCGATCTCGGCGCCCTCGCGGTGCATCGCCTCGGCGATGCCCCAGGCGATGGAGCGTTCGGTTGCGACGCCGACGATGAGCGCGCGCTTGCCTGTCAAGAATCCCATATCAGCTCCGTCGGGTGCGGATGGCGAGTCTCTGGCCGGGGCGCAGCACGCCGTCGACCTTGATGTCGTTCCACGCGGCGATCTGCCGCGTGGTCACGCCGTAGCGGCGTGCGATGCCGGAGAGGGTGTCACCGCTGCGCACCGTGTGGGTGACGCGCTGCACGCTGCCGCTCTCGACCGGATTGCCGCGGCCGGAGCGCGGTGTGGCGCGCGTACCGCCGCTCTTGGAGACTACGAGCCGCTCGCCGGGCACGATGTTCTCGCCCGGACGCTTGCCGTTCATCCGCATGAGCGTGCGCACATCAAGGTCGTGGCGCTGCGCGATGCTCCAGTACGACTCGCCGCGGCGCACCACATGCACCTGCGGTCGCGCGCGGCGCGAGGCGGTCTGCGTCGAGGCGGTCGAAGCAGTGCGCGCGACAGGCGCCGGGCCGTCGACACGGGCAGCGGCGCGCAGCACCTTCGCGGGCAGCTCCGTGCTGCCGTTCGGCACGCGCAGGTCGGCGCCCGGCACCAGCGGGCCGCCGTCGAGGCCGTTCAGCATGCGCAGCGTCATGACGGTGCTGCCGTAGCGGGTTGCCAAAGAATTTATGGTGTCGCCCGGGGTGACGATGTGGTGCGTGACGCGCATCAGCTCGTCCGGCGTGAACTGCGCGAGGTTCTGGCGGAAGAGCTCCGCGGAGTCGATCGGTAGCAGCAGCGAATGCGGCCCCTGCGGCGGCGTCGCCCAGCGGTGGTAGGCGGGGTTCAGCTCGAAGAGCTCGTCGGGCGTGAGCCCCGCGAGCTCGGCCGCGAGCTTGAGGTCGATCTGGTTCTCGATCTCGACACGGGTGAAGTACGGCTCGTTAGGGATCGGGCTGAACTCGAGACCGAGCGCCATCGGCTCCTGCACCACGCGCTTCATCGCGAGCAGCTTCGGCACATACGCCCGCGTCTCGGACGGCAGGCGCAGGTCCCAGAAGGTGACCGGCTTCCCGGCGGCGATGTTGTTGCGCACCGCGCGCGCCACGCAGCCCTCGCCGCAGTTGTAGCCCGCGATGGCGAGCAGCCAGTCGCCCTGGAACTCGTCGTGCAGGTACTGCAGGTAATCGAGCGCGGCGCGCGTCGACTCGACGACATCGCGTCGGCCGTCGTACCACCAGTTCTGTGGCAGACCGAAGCGGTTGCCCGTGCCCGGGATGAACTGCCAAAGCCCCGAGGCGCGCGCGCTCGAGTACGCGAACGGTTCGAACGCGCTCTCGACGACCGGCAGCAGCGCGAGCTCCATCGGCATGCCGCGCTTGTCGATCTCCTCGACGATGTAGTGCATGTAGAGCGCGGCGCGCCCGAACACGCGGTCGAGATAGGCGGGGTTGCGCTGGTAGAAGAGCGCCTGGTTGTCGATCGCGCTGCGCTCGTCGTGCTCGATCTGGAAGCCCGCGCGGATGCGGTCCATCAGGTCGGTGTACGGGTTGCCGCCGGCGGCCGGTCGCGGCGTCGGGGCGTTGGCGGCGGCGGGCTGCGGCTGCCGCGTGGTCGGCTGACTGGTGCTGCCCGGGTAGGTCGGCGGGGCGCGCAGCGTGTCGGTGACTTCCTTCGGCGGGCCGGGCGGGGCGGGGCGCGCGGGCTCGAGGTCGCGCGAGGCCGAAGAGGGTCCGCCCACCGAGGCGCAAGCACCGAGGAACAGCGAGACGGCGGCGAGGATCAGGGGGTTCCGCATGGCGCGGTATTTAACCGACAAGTGCCGAAAATTGCTATTGTTTTCTGCATCGTGATCGGCCCGGTTTCACAGTCTCTTCCGCAGTGGCTCGCGACCCCCCGCGGCCGCGCTCTGCTCACCGGCGAAGCGGCGCTCGTCGCCGAGTCCCTCGAGGACTGTTTCGGTTGGGAGATGCTGCAGGTGGGCGCCTGGGGCGAGGGTCGCGCGCTGCTGTCAGGTGCGCGCACGCGCTCGCAGGCGCTCGTCGGCGCCGCGCCGAGTCCGGGCGTCGACATGGTGAGCCGCTTGGGCAGTCTGCCCGTACTGAGCGATGCCATCGACTGCGTGCTGCTGCCGCATACTCTCGAGTTCGAGACGGATCCCTACGGCCTCTTGCGCGAGGTCGACCGCGTGCTCGCCGGCGACGGCAAACTCTTGATCCTCGGCTTCGCACCGTGGAGCCCCTGGGGCATGCGCGCGGCGGCGCAGCGCGCGGGCTATCCGCCCGGGTTGCGGCGCTTGCTCTCGGAGCGCCGCCTGCGCGACTGGCTGCGCCTCTTGGGCTATGACCTCGGCGAGACGCGGCACTACCTCTACGAACTGCCCTGGGGCACTCCACCCGCTGCCGGATGCCGGATGCGGCGCGGTTGGGTCTACCCCTGGCCTGCCGGGGCGTATCTCCTCAAGGCCCGCAAGCGGCTGCATGCCTTGACGCCGCTGCGCCCGCGGCTCAAGGAGCGGCGCCCGTCGGTGCTCGGCGGCATCGCCGAGCCGTCCTCCGCCAACCGCAGCAAACCCTGACCGGGTCTTCGCGCGTCGAGATCTACGCCGATGGCGCCTGCCGCGGCAACCCGGGCACCGGTGGCTGGGCGGCGACGCTGGAGTACGGTGAGCATCTGCGCGAGCTCTCGGGCGCCGAGGCGCAGACCACCAACAACCGCATGGAGCTCACCGCCGTCATCCGCGCGCTCGAGGCCTTGAAGCGCGGCGTGTCGGCGCGGG
>CANHFH010000158.1 GCA_947459825.1 Pseudomonadota bacterium
GCGGCGCCAAGATCAGCATCCGCGACGGCAAGCTCGTCGTCCCCGCCAACCCCATCGTGCCCTTCATCGAGGGCGACGGCACCGGTCCCGACATCTGGCGCGCCTCGGTGCGCGTGATCGACGCCGCGGTCGCCAAGGCCTACGGCGGCGCCCGCAAGATCCACTGGCTGGAGGTCTACGCGGGCGAGAAGTCGCACAAGCTCTACAACACCTGGCTGCCGGACGAGACCGTCGCCGCCTGCCGCGAGTACCTGGTCTCGATCAAGGGGCCGCTCACCACGCCCGTCGGCGGCGGCATCCGCTCGCTGAACGTGGCGCTGCGCCAGCTGCTCGACCTCTATGTCTGCTTGCGCCCGGTGCGCTGGTTCAAGGGCGTGCCCTCACCCGTGAAGGCGCCGGAGAAGGTCGACATGGTGATCTTCCGCGAGAACACGGAGGACATCTACGCCGGCATCGAGTTCGAGCAGGGCAGCGAGGAGAACCGGAAGTTCAAGGAGCTCTTCAAGCAGCACTTCCCGAAGTCCTACGCCAAGATCCGCTTCCCCGACACCTCCGGCATCGGCATCAAGCCCGTGTCGCAGGAAGGCACGGAGCGCCTGTTCCGTGCCGCGGTGGAGTACGCCATCGCCAACAAGCGCAAGAGCGTGACGATCGTCCACAAGGGCAACATCCAGAAGTTCACGGAAGGCGCGTTCCGCAACTGGTCCTACGCCCTCGCCGAGCGCGACTTCCCGGGCCAGACCTACGGCTGGGAGCAGTGGGAGCGCACCAAGGCCGAGAAGGGCGAGAAGGCGGCGAACGCCGAGATGGACGAGGCCAAGAAGGCCGGCAAGATCATCATCAAGGACGCGATCGCCGACATCACCCTGCAGCAGGTGCTCACGCGCCCCGACGAGTTCGATGTGCTCGCCACCTGCAACCTCAACGGTGATTACCTGTCGGACGCCCTCGCCGCCCAGGTCGGCGGCATCGGCATCGCGCCGGGCGCCAACATCAACTACATGACCGGCCACGCCGTGTTCGAGGCGACGCACGGCACCGCGCCGAAGTACGCCAACCTCGACAAGGTCAACCCGGGTTCGGTGCTGCTGTCGGGCGAGATGATGCTGCGCTACATGGGGTGGACCGAGGCGGCCGATGCCATCATCACCGCCATGGACCGCACCATCGGCCAGAAGACGGTCACCTACGATTTCGCGCGGCTCATGGAAGGCGCCACCGAGGTCAAGTGCAGCGAGTTCGCCGACGCGCTGATCCGCAACCTCTGACCGGCGTCGCGTCTTCGCGACCGGCGTCGGGGCGGCGGCCGTGAGCGTGCTCGGTCTCGAGGACGCGGTGCGGCGCGTCGCCTCGGCGTTCGCGGGCTACAACGCGGAGTTCCGCGCGGTCACCCGTCGCGCGCAGTCGCGCTTCGAGGCGCGCGACTGGCATGGCGCGCAGCAGGATGCGAGCGAACGCATCGACCTCTACGACTCCTGGGTGAACCGCACGGTCGATGCCTTGCGGGCCGATCTCGGCGACGCCGCGACGGACCGCGCGTTCTGGCGCACGCTGCGCGACCGCTTCGCGCAGCGGAGCGCGGGGCTGCCCGATGCCGCCTTCGCGCGCACCTTCTTCAGCTCGGTCTCGCGGCGCCTCTTCGGCACGGTAGGCGTCGACCCCGACATCGAGTTCGCAGCCGTCGACCTCGACCCGCTGGAGGGCGCCGGCAACAACCCGGAGACCCGTCGCTACGACAACCGCGGCGACTTCGCGCTGCTCATCGAGGACCTGCTCGATGACCTGCCGCTGCGCTGCCCCTGGATCGACTTCGAGCGCAGCGTACGCCATGTGGTCCAGGACGCGTCGCAGCGGCTGCGCGCCGACGGCGTCGATGCCGACGCGGCGGTGCGCTCGCTCGAGATGCTGCGGCCCGTGTTCTTCCAGAGCACCCGCGCCTATGCGGTCGGACGGCTCGACGCCGAGGGCGGGCGCAGCTGGCCGTTCCTGATCGCGCTGCAGAACACCGAGCGCGGGATGCTCATCGATGCGGTGATGCTCGACGAGGACGATGTCAGCATCGTGTTCGGCTTCACCCGCTCCTATTTCCATGCCGACCTCGAGCGGGTGGCGGAGACCGTCGTGTTCCTGCGTCGCCTGCTGCCGCGCAAGCCTCTGTCCGAGCTCTTCACGGTGCTCGGACGGGCGCGGCAGGGCAAGACCGAGCGCTACCGCGAGCTCGTCAGGCATCTCGGCGACTCTGACGACCTGTTCGCGCACGCGCCCGGCGAGCGCGGGCTCGTGATGATCTGCTTCACCCTGCCCTCGCTGGATGTGGTGTTCAAGCTCATCCGCGACCGCTTCCCGCCGGTGAAGAACATCCTGCGGCAGGATGTGCTCGACAAGTACCAGTTCGTGTTCCGCCACGACCGCGCCGGGCGGCTGGTGGACGCGCAGGAGTTCAAGCGGGTGCGGCTGCCGCGGGCGCGGTTCGCGCCGGCGCTGCTCGAGGAGCTCGCCGCCGAGGCGGCCGACAGCGTGCACGAGGACGGCGACGACCTGGTGTTCGACCACATGTACATCGAGCGTCGCATGACCCCGCTCAACCTGCTGCTGCGGCAGACCGATGAGGCGGCCGCGCTGCGCGCCGTGCTCGACTACGGGCAGTCGATCCGCGACCTCGCGCTCTCCAACATCTTCGCGGGTGACCTGCTGCTCAAGAACTTCGGGGTGACCCGCCACGGCCGGGTGATCTTCTACGACTACGACGAGCTCTGCCGCGTGACGGACTGCCGCTTCCGGGATGTACCGCAGGCCTCGAACGACGAGGACGAGATGCGCGGCGAGACCTGGTTCTATGTCGCGGACAACGATGTCTTCCCGGAGACCTTCCTGAACTTCCTGGCCTTCACGGACACGCAGCGCGAAGCCTTCGTGCGCGTCCACGGCGACCTGCTGACGGCGGACTTCTGGCGCGGCCTGCAGCAGCGCCTGCGCGCCGGAGAGCTCCTCGAGGTGCTCCCCTACCAGCCGCGGCGCATCGGCGTCGCCTCGTCGGCGGGCGACCCGGGTTAGCCGGGGCCTGGGGCCTCGAGCGCCCGCGCGAGGTCCGCGCAGAGGTCCTGCGGATCCTCGAGCCCGATGGACAGCCGCACCGTGCCCTCGCCCAACCCGCTCATCGCGCACTGTGCGGCGTCGAGATCGCGCGGTTGCAGCAGCTGCGGCGGCATCACCAGCGATTCCGTGGAGCCGTAGGACGGCGTGCAGGCGAAGAGCTGCAGCGCGTCGGTGAAGCGGCGCCCGGCTTCGGCGCCCGCCCGGACCGAGAAAGTGATCACGCAGCCGGGGTCCGGCATCTGCGCTCGCGCCAGCGCCGCTTGAGGGTGGGACCCGAGACCGGGATGCATCACCCGCTCGCACGCGGGATGGGCCTCCAGGAAGTGCGCGACCTCGAGCGCGGCCGCCGACTGTGCGCGGTAGCGCAGCAGATAGGTCTTGAGGCCGCGCATCATCAGCGAGGCGGCGAGCGGATCGATCGGCGCGCCGAGCAGTTGGAAGGTCGGCCTCACGGTCTTGATGACCGCGGCGTCGCCGATCACAGCACCGCCCATCACATCGCCCGCACCGGTCGCGAACTTGGTCAGGCTGTGCACGAAGAGGTCCACGGGGAACTCGCCGTGCTGGTGGAAGCCGGCGAGCGTGTTGTCGAGGACGCTCAAAGCGCCGTGCTCATGCGCGAGCCGCGTGATGGCCGCGATGTCGGCGACCTTGCCGGCGGGCGTGGTCGGCGACTCGAAGAAGACGACTTTGGTCGGCTGCGCCGCGAGCGTCGAACGCAGCCCCTCGAGGTCGCCGATGGGAAGCATGGTGTGGCTGACGCCGTAGCCCGCCAGCAGGCCCGTGATGAACTGCCGCGTGGGACCGTAGCCTTCGATGAAGAACACCACATGGTCGCCGGCGCGGGTGAGCGCCATCAGCAGCTGCGTGATGGCGTTGATCCCGGAGGCCGCGGTGACGCAATCCTCCCGACCCTGCAGCGACGCGAGCGCGAGCTCGAGCTGCCGCACACCGGGGTTCGACATCCGCGAGTAGAAGTAACCCGGCCGCTCGCCCCGCAGCATGCGCTGCGTCTCCTCGACGGTCGGCAGCGTCCATTTGACGTTCTGCTGGATGGGCAGGTTGAGCGGCCGGTTATCGGCCGGGATATCGACCTCGGGCGGATGCTGCAGACGCGTCTCGCGCTTCATCCCGCGTCGCCCGCCCCCGCCGTCGCGGAGGCCGTTCCGGCATCTGCCGCCGCGAGCGCTGCGCCCACCACGCCCGCATGGCCGCGCAGCGCTGCCGGCACGATGCGCGCACGGGACTGCAGCATCGGCACCCACTCGGCGGCATGCTCGCTCACCGCACCGCCGACGATGAACACGTCAGGCCACAACAAACGGTGCAGTTCTTGGAGATAGTCGTTCACGCGCCGCGTCCACGCGGACCAGTCGAGCGCGAGCCTCGTGCGCACGCTCGCTGCGGCCCAGCCCTCGCCGTCCGTGTCGGTGACACCCGGCAGCATCAGATGTCCGAGTTCCGTGTTCGGCCACAGCCGACCGTCGAGGA
>CANHFH010000159.1 GCA_947459825.1 Pseudomonadota bacterium
AACCCCGATGTGACCTTCCACTGCGGCGGCCAGCATCGGCACATGGCGGCCGGCGAATGCTGGATCTTCGACACCTGGCGGCTGCACCGCGTCGAGAACCGTGGACAGCACTCGCGCACCCACCTCGTGATCGACACCGCGGGTTCCTCGCGCTTCTGGGAGATGGCTTCGCAGGCGCTGGCGGCTGAGCGCGCGGGACGACCGCTCGAGCCCCGCTTCGTCCCGTACATCGAGGGCCTGCAGGCGCAGGTCCGCACCGAGCGCTACAGCCAGCAGACCGTGATGTCCCCGGGCGAGGTAGACCACCTCGTCGGCGACCTCATCCGCGACCTCTCGGCACGGCCAGACAACGACCCTGCGCAAGCCGCGGAGTACCGGCGCGTGCTGTCCGGCTTCTGCAAGGACTGGCGTGCGCTGTGGTACCAGTACGGCATCCAGGAGGCCGGCTGGCTGCAGTACGACGCCCTGCTGAAGGCCACGCTCGCGGCCTTGCCGGACGGCGATCCGCCCGTCCTCGGCGCCGATAACGGCGTCGAGGCGAAGCGCATCTTCCTCGAGCGTGTGGGCTATGCGGCCGTGCTGCCCCGCGTGCACCAGCAGTTCCTGCGCGGGGCACCTGCGGCGCCCGAGGCCGACACGAACCTCAGCCGCAACGCGCCCTGCCCCTGCGGCTCCGGCAGACGCTACAAGCACTGCCACGGCGCGGTTTGACGGGACGATCCGCATGACCGCGACCCCGCAGCGCAAGGGCATCCTCGTCACCGGTGGCGCCGGTTACATCGGCAGCCACACCGTGCTGCAGCTACGCGAACGCGGCGAGCGCGTGGTGGTGCTCGATGACCTCAGCACCGGATTCCGGCAGGCGGTGCTCGATGCGCCGCTCGTGGTGGGCGATGTCGCCGATACCGCGCTCGTCGCGCGTGTGCTGCGCGAGCACGATGTCGACACCGTGCTGCACTTCGCCGCCGCGCTCAGCGTCCCCGAGTCCGTGCGCGACCCGCTGAAGTACTACGGCAACAACACCGCCGGCACGCGCGCGCTGCTCGCGGCCTGCACCGCCCACGGCGTGTCGCAGTTCGTGTTCTCCTCGACGGCGGCCGTGTACGGCATCCCCGACGGCGGCCGCGCCAGCGAGGAGCACCCCACCCGTCCCATCAACCCCTACGGCCGCTCCAAACTCGTGACCGAGTGGATGCTGCGCGATGTCGAGGCCGCGACGAGCGCGGGCAGCGGCGCCGCAGCGCTGCGCCATGTCGCGCTGCGCTATTTCAATGTGGCCGGCGCCGAGGGCACGGGCCGCATCGGCCAGTCGCGGCGCGACGCGTTCCACCTCGTACATGTCGCCGCGGAGCATGTCGCCGGCAAGCGCGACCATGTCGCCATCTTCGGCACCGACTATCCGACGCCCGACGGCACCGCCGTGCGTGATTACCTGCATGTCGAGGACCTCGCGCGCGCGCATCTCGATGCCCTCGACTACCTGCGCCGCGGCGGCGCGTCGACCACGCTCAACGTCGGCTACGGTCACGGCTACAGCGTCCGCGAGGTGCTCGCCGCCGTCGAGCGCGCGTCCGGCAAACCGCTCACCCTGCGCGAAGGCCCGCGTCGCGCGGGCGATCCGCCGGAACTCGTGTCGGAGGCCTCGGCGATCCGCCGCGTGCTCGGCTGGCAGCCGCAACGCGACGACCTCGACCTCATCGTCCGCAGCGCCATCGAATGGGAGCGCAAGCTCCCGGGAATAGGTTGGCGATGAGCCGGACGCACGCGGAGCTCTTCGAGCGGTACGAGCGGGAGAAGGAAGGCTATGGTCCCGCGCTCGGGCTCCGCGTCCATCGGGCGCTGAGCTGGCTCAAGCGGGCGGAGCAGGAGGGGAACGCTACCAGCGCCGAGGATCCCGACGCCCAGTTCATCTTCCTCTGGATCGCCTTCAACGCCGCCTACGCGACGGACATCGCGGAGGACTACTTCTCGTCCGAGCAGGAGACGTTCCGGTCTTTCCTCGAGAAGCTGCTGAAGCTCGACCGCGACCGCAGGCTCTCCGACCTCGTGTGGCGACAGTTCACCGGACCGATCCGCGAACTGCTCAAGAACAGATATGTCTTCCGCGACTTCTGGCTGTCGCACAAGGGGACACTCGCGGCCGACGCGTGGCTGCCACGGTTCGAGGCCGCCAACCGCAGCGCGCTGGACGCATTGGCCGCCAACGACACGCTCAAGCTGCTCGGTACGGTGCTCGCCCGCATCTACACGCTGCGCAACCAGCTGGTGCACGGCGGCAGCACCTGGCACAGCAGCGTCAACCGCGAGCAGGTGCGCGACTGCGCGCGGTTCATGGCCGCCCTCGTCCCGGTGATCATCGAGATCATGATGTACAACCCGCAGACGCTGTGGGGTGACGCCGTCTATCCGGTGGTCGCGGATTGACGGAACATATTTCCGTCACTACACTAATTCATCGTCACCGACGACAAAGAAAGCCGATGCCCGCGAAACGAACCGCCTCGCGCCGATCCTTGGGCTCAGACCTGAAGAAAGCTGACGCTACGCCGATCAAGCGCGCGCATTACCGCGAACTGCCGCCGCTGACGGAGGAGATGATCGCTCGCGGTGAGATCCGTCGCGCGGGGCGTCCGCGTGCCCAGAACCCACGCGTGCAGTTGACGATCAGGCTGCCCGCCGATGTGCTCGCACGATGGAAAGCGACGGGTCCCGGTTGGCAGACGCGGATGGCCGAGCGGCTATCGCGCTGAGGCCGCTGTATCCGCTGAAGCGCCGCGCAGCGGCGTGAGGTGCAGCAACCCGAACAGCACCGTGAGCGCGATGCTCACCGCGAGCGGCCCGCGATACTTCGTCACGCGGCGCCAGAAGATCGGCACTTCGATGGCGTGGAAGACGATGAACACCGCCGCGATCCACGGCGCGTAGGGGAACACCCCGTCCGGCAGCCAGCCCGCGAGCCGCGCCAACGCAGCCGCGTAGAGGACCACGCAGAGGGCCTTGCCGGCCAGGAGCCAGGGTGCGAGACCGCTCATGCGACCTTCCGGCGCCGCTCAGCCTGAGCAAGGTCGTAGGTCGCCTGTAGGTTCATCCACAGACGGGCGGAGGTCTTCAGCGCCGCCGCCAGATCGAGCGCGGCCTCTGCGGTGATACCCCGCTTACCCTTGATCAATTCGTTGAGCCGCGCTCGCGTCCAACCGACGGTGCGCGCGAACGAAACCTGAGAGATCCCGGCTGGCGTCAAGAACTCCTCGAGGAGGATCTCCCCGGGGTGGAAGGGGTTCGCAGGCTGCTCGTTGTTGACCTTTCTCATGCTCGTGGAACTCCTCAGTGGTAATCGACGACCGCGACCTCATCCGCTCGACCCTCAGACCAACGGAACACCACACGCCATTGGTCGTTGATCCTTATCGAATGGAATCCTTGCCATCGTCCCTTCAGTGCTTCCAAACGGTTCCCGGGCGGCACTCGAAGATCCGCCAACTCAGCTGCGTCGTGCAGATACAGGACCTTTCGACGCGCTGCCCGAAGCAGGTCTGGGGGGAACCCCCTCGTCTCCTTGCTGCGGCGATCAAGGAAGAGATCTTCGGCTAACCGGTTTCCGAAGGATGCAATCACGGTTATTAAGTTATCGTAATCCGATAACAAAGTCCATAACGGGCCGGGATGGTCCGGGCTCAACGACCCGGATGATGCTAGGAATTGGAAGTGGCGTCCCCAAGGGGATTCGAACCCCTGTTACTGCCGTGAAAGGGCAATGTCCTGGGCCTCTAGACGATGGGGACGCCGAAACCCCAAAAGGATTGGTGGAGCCAGGCGGGATCGAACCGCCGACCTCTTGCATGCCATGCAAGCGCTCTCCCAGCTGAGCTATGGCCCCACGAGAGGGGGCGCAAGTTACGGAACCCCCCCGATAAAGTCAAGGTTGGAGCGCCCTGTCGAGCCTCCCCAGCGACCGCTCCCGGCCGAGCAGCTCCAGGGTGAGATCGATGGGCGGCGAGATGGTGTTGCCGGTGAGCGCCACGCGCAGCGGCTGGGCCACCTTGCCGAGGCCGATGCCGCGGGCCGTGGCGAAGGCGTTCAGGGCCGCGTTGAGCGGCGCAGCGGTCCAGTCGGCCGCATCGGCGAGCACAACGCGCAGGTCCGTGAGCACCGCCCTGCCCTCGTCACCCAGATGCTTGGTGGCGGCCTTGGCGTCGAGTTCGACCGCATCACCGAAGAAGTAACGGCTCGCCTGCGCCATCTCCTTGAGCGTCTTCACGCGCTCGCGCTGCGCGACCACGATGCGCGCGAGGAAGGCATCGTCGGCCGCAGCACCGCCCGACAACGCACCGGCGCCGATGTCGACGCCGACGCGCGCGAGGTGCGGCTTGAGGTACGGCACCACGGTCGCCGGATCGCTGTGCATCAGGTGCTGCTGGTTGAGCCACAGGAGCTTTTCGGGGTTGAAGGCCGAGGCCGACTTGTTCACATCGGCGATGTCGAACGCGGCGATCATCTCGGCGCGCGTGAAGACCTCTTGGTCGCCGTGGG
>CANHFH010000160.1 GCA_947459825.1 Pseudomonadota bacterium
GCCTATGTCGGCGAGTATGTCCTGCCGCGCCGCAACACCTTCGCGTTGTGGTGCCTGCTCGGGGCGATCGCACTGGTCGGGCTGATGTGGCTGCCGCGCGAGCGCTGGCACGACCTTGCGCTGTTCGCGCTCACCGCCGCGTTCTTCTACGGCAGCAATGCCGTCGTCGGCGCGCTGCTCACCGAGCTCTACCCCACCTCCATGCGCACCACCGCCTTCGCCGTCTGCGGCTCGGCGCCGCTCAGTCTGGGCTTCGCGCTGTTCCCGGCGCTGGTGCCGCTGGTCGTGCAGACGAGCGGCTGGCAGATGGCTTTCTCGCTGCTGATCGCGCCGCTGCTGCTGGTGTCGGCCGCGGCGGCGATGACGCTGCCCAACATCCTCTCAGGAAGGGACATCGACGCGGAGTGAGCGCGGCGATCCATGTCCTGCTGTTGTCCATCGCTTTTCTGGGAGCCGCCAAACCATGAGCCCGAGCACTGCAACGATCACCCCGGGTCACCTTCCGGCCGGCGCCACGCCGCCCACGGCCGAGGCGCTGGAGGCCTTCCTGGCGGCAGCCGTCCGCGCCTGCCCCGGGATCGGCCCGCATCCCATCTGCGAGGTGCGCTGGATCGGCCTCGATGCCGAGAGCACGCTGCAGATCTTCGATCTCATCCGGATGCGCGACAAGACGGGCACCTTCACCTTGCCGTGGATCGTCGAGCGCACCGGTCAACCGGTGCCGCGGGTGGGTGCGCTCCTGATCCTGATCGATATGCACGGCCGGCCGACCCTGCTGCTGCGCACGCGCGAGGTGCGTGAGGCGGTGTTCGGCCATGTGACCGCGGCGGACACCGCGGTCGATGGTTCGCCGGTCCGCGATCCGGCGGTCTGGGTGCCGCTCCACACGGTGTACTGGAACGCGCTGTTGCAGCCCTTCGGGCTCGAGGTCAGCGCCGACATGCCGTTCTGGGTCGAGGCCTTCGACCTGCTGTTCGACATCGACCACCGCGCATAGAACACCGCGCATAGAACACGGCGCATAAAAAAACCCCGTCCCCTCTCGCGAGAGGCCGGGGTCCTGCGGTGTGCCGTCAGAGCGCGCCGAAGTTGTAGCGGAAGCCGAGCTTCCAGGTACGCGGCAGTCCCGGGAACTGCGTGGCGAACCCGAGCTGACCGAAGTTCAGCGTCGAGTGGAAGTACTCCTCGTTGCCGCAGTTCTTGCAGCTCGCGGTGAGCGCCCAACGACCGCTGTCAGGACGGAAGCCCACCGACAGATCGAACAGGTCGATCGCCGGCGCCAACTCGACCGCCGCGTTCTTCAGGCCGTTGTAGTACTCGTCCTGATGCGAGAACGAGCCGGTGGTGATGATGCTGCCGCCGAGGCCCGGCACCGCCACATCCCAGTTGAAGCCCAGCTGATAGGACAGCTCCGGCGTGCGCTTGACCTGGTTGGACTTCGGGAAGTCCGCGCCGACGAGCTTCTTGTACTCGTTGTCCATCTGGCCGAGGTTGGCGAAGAAATCCAGGCCATCGGCGGCGACGAACGCGAGCTCGACCTCGAAGCCGTCGATCTTGACCTCCGCCGCGTTCACCGTCACGAAGCGACCGGCGTCGTTGAGGGCGGTGACGATGAAGTCGTCGTAATCGGCCTGGAAGTAGGTCAGGTTCGCGCGCAGCCGATCGTCCATCCACTCGCTCTTGAGGCCGAGTTCGATGGACTTCACGGTCTCGGGCTGGAAGTCGACGAAGTCGCGCACATCGGTGACGCGCGCGTTCCAGCCGCCGGACTTGAAGCCCTCGGTGTAGCTCGCGTAGGCGAGCAGGTCGTCGTTCGCGCGGTACTGCACGGCGAACTTCGGCGTGAACTCCGAGAAGTCGAGCTTGGTCGGCGTGCCGTTCGCCAGGATCTGGGCGTTGCCCCAGAGCGGGACGAGGTTGCCCGGGACGCCCGGGTAGTTGTTGCCGCCGACATTGCGCGGACCGCCGCCCGGCGCGACGAAGTACTGGGTGTTGTTGACCGTCTTCTTCTCCTCGGTCTGACGGCCGCCCAGCGTGAACGCCCACTGGTCGTTCAGGTTGAAGGTCGCCTCCGCGAAGATGCCGTAGCTCTCGTTGTCGTTGCGCAGGTCGCGACGGAAGTTGGCCGCCACGGCGCCGCCGAACAGGAACAGCTCGTCGCCGATGTCGGAGCGGTTCTTCTCGTCCATGTAGAAGACGCCCGCGAGCCAGTCCACGCGGCCGGCGTTCCCTGAGAACACGAACTCCTGGCTCAGCTGCTTGTGGTTGCTCTTATGCGGCAGGATGTACTGCGAGGGCGCCGCGTCCGAGAGGTCGAGCAGGAAGCGCTGGTTGAGATCGCGCCAGCCGGTGATCGACTCGACGGTGACGCTGCCGAGCTTGAAGGTGCCGCCCAGCGTGACGGCGGTCTGGTCGGTCTCGGCGAACTGGTCACGCAGACCGCTGACCACCGTGAAGAGGTTCCGGTCGGTGTTGCGCGCGAAGTCGGAACCGGTCAGGCCGGTGCCCTCCTCGTCGGCGTATTCGGCGGCCAGCGTGAAGTCGACATCGTCGTTCGGCTGGAAGCGCAGCTGCGCGCGGGCGCCGTAGCCCTCGGGCGCCCAGATCTCCTCTTTGGTCGTGAGGTTCTTGATGTAGCCCTCGTCCTGGCCGAGCACGAAGCCGTTGACGCGCAGCGAGAGCGTGTCGCTGAGCGGCGCGTTGATCATCGCCCGTCCGGTGTAGGCGTCGTATTCGCCGTAGGCCAGGTCGACGTAGCCCTTGAGCTCGTCTTCCGGCTTGCGGGTGATCACCTTCACGGCGCCGCCGGAGGTGTTGCGGCCGTACAGGGTGCCCTGCGGGCCGCGCAGGACCTCGATGCGGTCCATGTCGTAGAGGAAGGCGTTGTTGTTGATCTGGCGGGCGATGTAGACGCCATCGACATAGGTGCCGATCGCAGGATCGGAGGTGGACAGCGACTCATCCTGGCCGACGCCGCGCAGGAAGAACGCAGTGGCGCTGCCGAGACCGACATTGTTGCTGCCGACGAGGTTCGGGACCTTGGAGATCACATCGAGCGTGTTGGTGATCTGCTGACGGTCGATGGCCTCGGCGCTGAGGGCGGTGACCGAGATCGGCACATCCTGCAGCGAGGCGGAGGTGCGCTGTGCGGTGACGGTGACCTCCGTCAGCACGAGTTCGTTGCCCGCGTCCTGCGCCACCGAGGCGGTGGCGGCGGAAGCGCCGAGGGTGGCGGCGATGGCGATGCGTACAGCGCGGGCCAAGACTGGGTTCATGCGAGTCCTCTGAATGGTTATGGTCCGGAAGGCGTGTTTATAAATCATCGCGGACGGGTTGTCCCGTCCGTCGTGGCGGCAACAGAATTGCACGCCCGAGGCGTTCTTCGCGCATCAGCGCCGGGTCTTGCGCCCTTTCGCTGCGGAGCCCGTGCGGCGTGCCGGCTTGGCTTTCTCTCCGCGCGCGCGGGCCTCCTCGACCTGCACCTGCAGCACGCGGAACAGGCTGTCGATGAACTCCTTGCGCTCACCGGCGAGGCGGGCCTCGTCTTCAGGGCTGAAGTCGTGGGCGTCGATCTCTCCGCTCGCCAAGCTGCCTTGACGGATCTGGATGGCCTCGAGCGCGGCGAGCCGTTCGCGCAGCGTCCACACCTCGCTGCCGAGCACGACCACCATGTTCAGGATCTTGTCGACCGCAGGGTCGGCGAAGAAATAAGGGCGACCGCCGCGGATGGTGCGGCGCATCGGGCGGCGCGCGGGATCGGAAGCGCTCACTTGAAGGCCCCGAAGCAGTACCAGAGGATGCCATCGGTGAGCCGACCGGTCTTGTCGCTGTCCACCGAGGGCGGCCGCTCCGCGGCCTCACGCCATACCTTCTCACCGTACCAGCCGACCGAGGGGATCACGAACTGCAGGTACTTGTCGGGGGCGAAGCCGGCGCGGCGGCAGATCTCCTCGGGCTTGAGGTCGCGGAAGGGCTTGTAGAACGGTTCGTTGTTGTAGGCGCCGTCCCAGTCCAGATAGAACGCGTCGTAGGGCGACAGCTGGGAGTTCGGCGGCAGCTCCATGTGCAGCATCAGACCGCCCGGCTTGAGCACCCGATGGGCCTCGGCGAGGATCTTCTCGATGCCCTTGCGCGGCACCTCATGCAGGAACATCGAGGAGAACACCACATCGAAGCTCGCGTCCGGGAAGTCGAGCGCCTCGGCGTTCATCTGATGGAAGTGCAGTTCGCGGTCCTGCGCCTGGGCGCGCGCGTGGGCGTAGCGCAGACAGGGGGCGGCGACATCGATGCCGTGCACTTCCGCTTCAGGGAAGTGGTCTTTCCAGGACCCGGTGTTGTGGCCGATGGTGCAGCCGAGGTCGAGGATCTTGGCGGGCTTGAGCTTCGGGAACTTGAGCTTGATGAAGCCGGCGATCGACTGGCCGATGTCGTCGAGGTTCTGGCCCATCAGCCCGAACGAGAACACCGC
>CANHFH010000161.1 GCA_947459825.1 Pseudomonadota bacterium
GCGCCCAGGATGTCGTCGATGTCCTGCATGGCGGGCGGCACGCTACCCGCTTGCGCCGTCCCTGTCGAGCGGCGAATTTCCCATGAAAATCATGATTCTCCACCCTCTTCCCGGCCCCGGTCGGTCGGCCCGGGGCGGCCGCGCCGCAGGGCGGTAGGCAGGGTGGCTATAATCGCGATTTTGACCCGCCGGCTCCCCGGCCCGAACCGCCCAGGAAATCCGCTGATGGCCACCGCTCCCCAGACCCTCCCCGCCCTGTCCGCGATGTCACCCGCCGTGAGCGAGTGGGTCGACTCGGTACGCGAGCTGACGCAACCGTCGCAGCTGCACTGGGTCGAGGGGTCGGACGCGGAGTACCGAAAACTGGTCGCCCAACTGCAGGCGAGCGGCGAGCTCCAGAAGCTCGACGACAAGAATTTCCCCGACTGCTTCCTCGCCCGCTCGCATCCGTCGGATGTCGCACGCGTCGAACACCTGACCTTCGTCTGCACCACCGACAAAGAAGACGCCGGTCCTAACAACCATTGGATGGCGCCCGCCGAGGCCCACGCCAAGATGCGCGACCTCTTCGCGGGCTGCATGAAGGGCCGCACGCTCTATGTGGTGCCCTACTGCATGGGCCCCATCGACTCGCCGTACTCGCGCTGCGGTGTCGAGATCACCGACAGCGCATATGTGGTCATCAACATGATCCTGATGACGCGCGCCGGCCGTCCGGCGCTCGAGCGCATCGCCCGCGAGGGCGGCAAGTTCGTCAAGGGACTGCACTCGACCGGCGAGCTCGACCCGAACCGCCGCTTCATCATGCACTTCCCCGAGGAGCTCGCCATCGAGAGCTTCGGCAGCGGCTACGGCGGCAACGCGCTGCTCGGCAAGAAGTGCCACGCGCTGCGCATCGCGAGCTATCAGGCGCGCAACGAGGGCTGGCTCGCCGAGCACATGCTCATCGTCGGCCTGACGAGCCCGCAGGGCGAGACGCACTATGTCGCCGCCGCGTTCCCGTCGGCCTGCGGCAAGACCAACCTCGCGATGCTGATCCCGCCCGGCTCGATGCCCGGCTGGAAGGTGACGACCGTGGGCGATGACATCGCCTGGCTGCACCCCGGTCCGGACGGCCGTCTCTACGCGATCAACCCCGAGGCGGGTTACTTCGGCGTGGTGCCCGGCACCAACCCGAAGACCAACCGCAACGCCTACGAGATGATCCGCCGCAACACGCTGTTCACCAATGTCGCGCTCACCGCCGACAACCAGCCGTGGTGGGAAGGTCTCGACGAGGGCAAGCCCGTCATCGACTGGCAGGGCCGTCCCTACGATCCGGCCAACGGCCCCGCTGCGCACCCGAACTCGCGCTTCACGGTGTCGGCCAAGCAGAACCCGAACTACGCCCCCGAGGCCGACAGCCCGCGCGGCGTGCCGCTCTCGGCCATCGTGTTCGGCGGTCGTCGCCGCGGCGTCGCACCGCTCGTCTACGAAGCCCGCGACTGGAGCCACGGCGTGCTGGTCGGCGCCTCGGTCGCCTCCGAGACCACCGCCGCCGCCATCGGCCAGGCGGGCGTGCTGCGCCGCGACCCGATGGCGATGAAGCCCTTCGCCGGCTACAACTTCGGCGACTACTGGACGCACTGGCTGTCCATGGGCCAAAGATTGAAGCACCCGCCGCGCATCTACCATGTGAACTGGTTCCGTCGCGACGCCGACGGCAAGTTCCTGTGGCCGGGCTTCGGCGACAACCTGCGCGTGCTCGAGTGGATCATCGACCGCTGCACCGGCAAGGCGTCCGCACGCGAGACCGCGATCGGCAACCTGCCGACCGCCGCCGACCTCGACCTCGCCGGCCTCGACATCCCCAAGGCGGCGCTCGATGAGCTGCTGTCGGTGGACATCGACGCCTGGCGCGCCGAGGCCGCCGAGCTCGGCAAGGACCTCGACGCCTACGGCAGCCGCACCCCGGCGGCGCTACGCGCGGAGCTCGCGGCCCTCAAGCAGCGCCTCGCGTGATGCGCCGGGCCGCTGCCGCGCGGACTCGGCTCACGGGCACCCTGACCGGCGCGCTCGTCGCCGCGGTGACGCTGGCGACGCTCGCCGCGCCCGCGCGCTCGGCAGATCGCGAGCCCACCCTGCAGGGCGCGGCCGCCGTCAAACCCATCAAGCCCGACAAGGCCGCGCTCGAGACCGCAGCCGAGCTGCGCGACCGTGCGCTCGCCAGCGACGAAGCGCTGCAGATCCTCACCGCCCTGACCACCGAGGTCGGACCGCGCTTCGCCGGCACGCCCGGCGACCTCGCCGGCGTCGAGTGGACGCGCCGCAAGCTCGTCGACCTCGGCTTCACCGAGGTGCGCACGCCTGAGGTGATCGTGCCGCGCTGGGTACGCGGCGAAGCGAGCGCGGAAGTGCTCGCGCCGTTCCCGCAGCCGATGGTGACCACCGCGATCGGCGGCAGCATCGGCACCTCCGACGAGGGCCTCGTCGCCCCCATCGTGATGGTGAGGGACATCGCCGCCCTGCAGGCGCTGCCGGCGGGCGCCGTAAAGGGCAAGATCGTGTTCTTCGCGGGGCGCACCGAGCGTACCCGCGATGGCAGCGGCTACGGCAAGGCCGTGCGCTCGCGCACCGAGGGCCCCTCCGTCGCGGGCGCTGCGGGCGCGGTGGGCGTCGTCATCCGCTCCATCGGCACCAGCACCAACCGCATCGCGCACACCGGCACGCTGTCCTACAACATCGCCGCGCCGCGCATCCCGGCGGTCGCCGTCTCGAACCCCGACGCCGACATGCTCGAGCGTCAGCTCGCGAGCGGCCGCGAGGTCACCGTGCGCGTGCGCGTCACCGCGCGTGACCTGCCGCAGACCCGCTCCGCCAATGTCATCGGCGACCTGCGCGGCACCGACCTCGCCGATGAGATCGTGCTCGTCGGCGGCCACCTCGACTCCTGGGACACCGGCATGGGCGTGCAGGACGACGGCGCAGGCGTCGCCATCGCCATCGCCGCGGCGAGGCTCGCCTCACAGATGACGCCGCGCCCGCGCCGCACCATCCGCGTGGTCGCGTTCGCCAACGAGGAGTTCGGCCTCTCGGGCGCCGCGCGCTACCCGGCCGACGAGGGCGACGACAAGGTCGCCCGCCACGCCTTCGCCATGGAGGCGGACCTCGGTGACGGTCCGGTCTGGAAGATCGGCGGCCGCGTGCCCGAGGCGCACTGGCCGCTCGTGCAGGGCATCCATGGCGTGGTGAAGGGCCTCGGCGTGGAACTCGGCGACAACCAGTCCAACGGCGGCGCCGACCTCGGCCCGCTGCGCCGCCGCGGTGTGCCCGTGCTCGCGCCGGCGCTGGACGCCACCACCTATTTCGACATCCACCACACCGTCAACGACACGCTCGACCAGGTCGACCCGGCGCACCTGCGCCAGTCGGTCGCGGTGTTCGCCGTGGCGGTGTATCTCGCGGCGATGGCCGACGGCCCGGTGGAGCGTCTGCCGGTCGACCCCGCAACGCGTTGATCCATGGCGCGTCGTCCGTCGACGCGTTGATCGACCACACGTCGATCACCGACGAGTCAACCCGCCCTCAGGCCGCTTCGCGCAGCGCGATCTCGGCGGCGCGCCGGATGAGCTCCGGCCCGGCATCGCGCTCCCGTGCGCCCTCCGACAGCAAGCGACGGTACTCCCGCGCGCCGGCCACATGGCTCACGAGCCCGAGCAGGTGACGCGTGATCGCCGGGAGCCGCTCACCGCGCGACATCTCGCGCTCGGCATACACCGCCATGCGCTCGAGCTGCGCGCCGATCGACGGCGTGCGGTAACCCGGTTCGATCGCCTCGAAGATCTCGCCGAGCACCATCGGCCGGTGGTAGGCCTCACGGCCGATCATCACGCCGTCCGCCCACTCGAGCGCCTCAGCCGATCGCGCAGCGTCGCGCAAGCCGCCGTTGAGCACGATCGGCAGGTCGGGGAAGTCCTCTTTGAGGCGGCGTGCGATGTCGTAGCGCAGCGGCGGGATCTCGCGGTTGTCGGCGGGCGACCAGTTGCCGAGCACCGCACGGCGCGCGTGCACGATGGCGCAGTCGGCGCCCGCCGCACGGATCGCCACCAAAAAATCGGCGAGCCGGTCGTAGTCCGCCTCATCGAAGCGCTGCATCGCGTCGGCGAGGTCCGGCTGCCCGGAGCGCAGCGTCCCGATGCGCATCTTCACCGTCACCGGGACATCGACCACCTCGCGCATCGCGGCGACGCAGTCCGCCACGAGGTCCGGCTCGTTCATCAGGCACGCGCCGAAAGCGCCCTTCTGCACCTTGTCCGACGGACAGCCGCAGTTGAGGTTGATCTCGTCGTAGCCCCACTCGGCGCCGTAGCGCGCCGCGGCGGCGAGGTAATCGGGCTCGCAGCCACCGAGCTGCAGCGCCACGGGGTGCTCCTCGCGCGAGAACTCGAGCAGCCGGTCGCGTTCGCCGCGCAGGA
>CANHFH010000162.1 GCA_947459825.1 Pseudomonadota bacterium
AACGGCTCGCCCGGCATCGCCGGAGTGTAGAGAGGAACATGCTGCATCGCCACATCCTGCCCACCTGCCTGGGATACGCCCTCATCGCCATGACGCTGACCACATCGACCGCTGCTGCTGCCCCCGTCTATCCGGCCGCCGAACGCGGTACGGTGGTGGACGACTACCACGGCACCCCGGTCGCCGACCCGTACCGCTGGATGGAGGATCCGGCCGCGCCCGCGACCCGCGAGTTCGTGCGTGCGCAGAACGCGCTCGCCCAGCCCTGGCTCGAGGCGCTGCCGCAGCGCGAGCGCATCAAGCAGCGTCTGACGCAGCTGTGGAACTACGAGCGGGTCGGGCTGCCGCGGGTGAAGGGCGGCAAGTATTTCTTCACCCGCAACGACGGCACCCAGAACCAGAGCGTGCTGTATGTCGCCGATGCGCTCGACGCCAAGCCGCGCGTGCTGTTCGATCCGAACGCCGCGAGCAGCGATGCCACCGTGGCGCTCGCGCGCTTCGAGCCCTCGCCCGATGGCAAGCTCATCGCCTATTCTTTGTCCGACGGTGGCACCGACTGGGAGATCTGGAAGTTCCGCCGCGTCGCCGACGGCGTCGACCTGCCGGACGAGCTGCGCCAGACCAAGTTCTGGACCCTGTCCTGGGCCCCTGACGCTTCCGGTGTCTACTACAGCCGTTACCCGGCGCGCGCCGACGACGCCGGTCGCGGTGACGATCAGGCGCAGCCGGTGGTGCACTTCCACAAGATGGGCACGCCGCAGTCGGCCGATCGCGTGGTCTACAAGGTCACCGACCACCCGCGCCGTGCGCCGGGCGCGTCGGTGTCGGACGACGGACGCTGGCTCTTCGTGTCGTTGTTCGACGGCTATCGTGCGAACGGCGTCGATGTCATCGACCTGCGCGACCCGGCCGCTGCGCCGCGGCGCCTGTTCGGCGAGTGGGATGCGCGCTACGAGATCCTCGGCAGCGAAGGCGATACCGCCTATGTACAGACGACCAACGCCGCGCCGCGCGGTCGCATCATCGCGGTCGACCTCAAAGACCCGTCGCCCGCGCGCTGGCGCGAGGTCGTGCCGCAGGCCGACAACGCGCTCGACAACGCTAACTTCGTCGGTGGCCGTCTCATCGCCACCTATGTGCGCGATGCGCAGGGCGTGGCGCGCATCTTCGACCGCGACGGCAAGGCGCTGGGCGAGGTGAACGGCCCCGGCATGGGCACGATCGGCGGCTTCGGCGGCAGCGCCAAGGACAGCGAGACCTTCTTCGCCTATACCGACTACGCCACGCCCGGCCGCGTGATGCGGTTCGACACCGCGACGCTGGCGGTGAGCACCTGGCGCGAGCCGAAGATCGCGGCCGACACCTCGGTCTATGTGACGAAGCAGGTGTTCTACACCAGCAAGGACGGCACGCGCGTACCGATGTTCATCACGCACCGCAAGGACATGGTGAAGGACGGCGACGCGCCGACCATGCTCTACGGCTACGGCGGCTTCAACGTCTCGTTGACGCCCGCGTTCCGGCCGACGGTGCTCGCGTGGCTCGAGATGGGCGGCATCTACGCCGAGGCCAACCTGCGCGGCGGCGGCGAGTACGGCGACGCGTGGCATGAGGCCGGCACGAAGCTCAAGAAGCAGAACGTGTTCGACGACTTCATCGCCGCGGCCGAGTTCCTGGTGCGCGACGGTTGGACCAAGCCCGCGCGGCTCGCCATCTCCGGGCGCAGCAACGGCGGCCTGCTGGTCGGCGCGACGCTGCTGCAGCGGCCGGACCTCTTCGCCGCGGCGCTGCCCGGCGTCGGCGTGCTCGACATGCTGCGCTACCACACCGCGAGCGCCAACGCCCGCCAGTGGTCCTCCGACTACGGCCTCTCCGAGAACGCCGACGAGTTCCGCGCGCTGCGGGCGTACTCGCCGGTGCACAACGTCAAAGCCGGTGTCTGTTATCCCGCGACGCTCGTGACCACGGCCGACCGCGACGACCGCGTCGTACCCTGGCACAGCTACAAGTTCGCCGCCGAGCTGCAGCGCGCGCAGGGCTGCGCCAAGCCCGTGCTGCTGCGCGTCGAGACGCGCGCCGGCCACGGCGCCGGCAAGCCCACCTGGATGCAGATCGAGGACTTCGCCGATCAGTGGGCGTTCGCGGCGCAGTTCATCGGGTTGGGGGAGCGCTGAAATCGGGGCGCCATGAGGTCGTCTCTGAGAGGGAGCAGTCGATGTCTGAACGGGTCGCCATGCTCAAAGACCACTGGCTCGCGTGCGCCATCTACTGGGTCGCGATGGTGGTCGTCGCAGTGGTCTCCATCCCGGTCTATGGGTCATGGACCGGTAGGAATCCGTTCGAAGGATTCATCAATCTGAGCTTTGTCGTCATCCCTGTTTACGCGGCGCTCACCTACGCGAAGAAACTCCGGGAAGCCCGACAACGCGCCTCGCTGCCGAGGAGTTTTCGGGCGAAGCGATATCGGGTCCAGGGGCGGAGTATCGGCTTTTGGGTGTTCGTCATCGGCGCGGTGGCGTGGAGCATCGGCGCGATGTTGTGGATGCCTGACGGCGGCTTCATCACCATCGGGGTAGTGGTGTTGATGATCCAACTCGGCTCGACGATGGGTGAGGCCATCTTCATCTCGACCCGCGACGAGCCGGTCTGACGCGGCACCCATCTTGGCCGGATCCTCCGGCGCTGTCGTCGTCCGGGAACCAATGGCTGCGGCGGCCTTCGCCAAGGGCGCACGCCTCCACGCCCACCGACCCGAGGGGGCGCTGGACCTGGAGCCAGAGATCCTGTCGTTCGGTACCACGCGGCGCACGCGACGTTTCGGTGATCTGCGACTCCAATGCCGCGTGGCGCTGTCTTTGCATCTCGATGAACTGCCGCTCTACCTCAGGGCTTTGGCGCCGCCGGTGGGGGTCATCTGCAATTCGAAGAACTTCGGGTACTACGCTTATACGGGCTTCCCGGCCGGGTCGGCCGAGATCCGCGGGGCTACGGCATCCGGCCGAAACGGCGTCACCGATCGAAAAGGGTTCTCTGGCGGCGGATATGCTGCGCCGCTGGATCACCGGTCCATCGGCGAAGAGGCGATCATCGAGCTCAAGTGATATGGTGTTCAGCGCTGTTCTCCGCGCTCGTGTCTGCGGTGTCGTTCGGCGCCCCGGCCGCCGTGGCCGAGCCCGCGCCGACGCAGCGACAGCCGTCGGCTGCCGCGTCCGCGCCAGGCTGTCGGGCGTATGCCGATACCGCGCGGCGTGGGCAGGTTGGGGGGGATCGAGCGCCCCGCGCAGGTCTAGCGAATCGTCCGCCAAGCATTCAAGTTTTTGGAGTTGTGTCCAACCCAGTGACCGCCTGCTGGCGACGGTGCGCATGTCTTCACCGTTTTAAGAAAATGTTTTAACGTTCTTCGGCCATGGGAATCGCTTTCCTTGCCGATGAATCCGGTTCCGCAAGTGCCGAAAGTCACTTCCATGTGACGCATCGGCGATGTCCGCTTCTGACGATGCGCCCCGTACTCCCATGCAGGACACCCAATTTTTGGATTGTCCTTGCCGAGGAGTCTGGGCGTGGTGCGCGAAGGGGATATCGCCACTGACAAGGTGACCGGAGGCTTCGCCCCGACGGGCGGCGATGCCGGTGCGCCGCCGCCCCGTGATTTCGGGGGGGGGCGGTGAACCTTCGCCCGCTTCGCCGCTCTTCCGCCCTGAAGCGCTGGCCGCGCACAACGAACTGCGCTGGGGCCGCCCGATCGGGCTGATCCCGCTCTCCTGGAAGATCGTCAGCGTATTCCTCGCGGTGCTCGTCGCCGCGGTGGCGGTGTTCCTCGCGACCGCCACCTACTCGCGCAAGGAGACGGTGCGCGGCATCTTGAAGCCCGTCGGTGGTGAGACGCGGGTGCTGGCGACGCAGGGCGGGGTGCTGCGCGCGCTCTATGTCGCGGAAGGCGCCCTCGTCGAGCGCGGTACGCCGCTCGCCAAGATCTCCCGCGAGACGATGCTGAGCGATGGTGCCATCGCCGACGAGCAAGTGTTGGAGGGTCTGCGGCAGGAAGAGGCGACGCTGCGAGATCGCCTGAGCGCCCTCGCGGGCGCCGCACCGCTTGATGCGGCCTCGATGGGCTCTAGCCTCGCGGCGCTCGAGTCTGACCGCAGCACCGCCCTCGAGTCCGCACGCTTGGGCGAGTCCCGGCTCGCCATCGCCACGCAGCGGGTGACGATGGCCCGACCGCTCGTGTCCTCTGGCCTCATCGCTGCGGAGGAGCTGCGCCGTCGGGAAGAGGCCGAGCTCGCCCTGCGGCAGGAAGTCGCCTCCGCCCGCGGTCGCGCCCGAAGCCTCGAGGCGCAGATCCGCGAACTCACGGCCCGCCGTGCGCGGTTGCCGTTCGACCAAGCCCAGCAG
>CANHFH010000163.1 GCA_947459825.1 Pseudomonadota bacterium
CGGATTATCCCTTAAAGAGTGCAAATTCCAGTTTTTTCAGTCACTTGCGCTCAGGCGATGAGTGTCAACTTGTCCACCAGGCGGTCGAAAAGAGTGGAGCCGGCGGTGGCGAGGGCGGCGGGCGGGTCCTGGAACCCGAAGCGTGCGAGTGGGGGTTCCCCGAACCGCTCTGTCAGCATGCTGACATTTTCCTCACGGCGGGCCATCTGCGGATCGATGGCGTTCGCCACCCAGCCGACCAAGGGCAAGCCGGAGCGACGGATCTCCCGGGCGGTGAGTTCAGCATGGTTGAGGCAGCCGAGGCGCAGCCCGACCACCAGCAGCACCGGCAGCCCGACCGCGCCGGCGAGGTCGGCGATCGACTCCCGGGCGCTGAGAGGGGCGAGCCACCCGCCGGCACCCTCGACCACCAGCCAGTCGTTTTCGGGCCGGCTACCGGTGAGCCGCCCCCGGGCCATCGCCGCGATCCGGGCGAGGTCGATCACCACCCCGGCTTCGGCAGCGGCGATATGCGGTGAGACGGGCGGTGCGAGGCAATAGGGGTTCACGGCGTCGTAGTCGGCCGGGGCGACGGGCGCATCGAGCGCGGTGCCGCGCGCCGCGGCGATGAGCGCCAGCGCGTCGTCGTTGCGCAGGCCGAGCGGCGTCGCCTCCGCGCCGGCGGCGATCGGCTTCATGGCGCCGACACGCCGACCGCGCGCGCGCGCCGCCGCGAGCAGCGCGCAGGACACATGCGTCTTGCCGATCTCGGTATCGGTGCCGGTGACGAACAGACCGACGGGCGCCGTCATCTCTACGGTGGTCATGGACCTCGGTCTCCTGCGCGGGTTGATGACGGGCGACGGCGGCCCAGCTGGTCGAGCGGGATGACGGTCTCCGCGGTGGTGGTGTCGCCCGTACCGCGTCCGCGCGCCTCGCCGGCGAACGCCGCGGCGTGGATGACCTCGACGATCGCGCCCGAGGCGGTGCGATGCCGGTCGACATCGAGCACGGGTTCGACGAAGCCGGCGCGCGCGAGCGCGCCGCCGAGGTCGTGCATGTCGAGCGGTTCCGCGGCCGCGCCGAGGCCCGGCGTTGTCCAAAGAAAAAGTCCGCCCGGAGCGAGCACGCGGCGCGACTCGGCGAGCACCGCATCCAGCGCGTGTGCGCCCGGCGCGAGCCAATGCGCGAGCACGACATCGACGCTGCCGTCCTGGAGCGGCAGCCGGTCGGGCGTCGCGGTCAAGCGCTCGACCGGCGACGCGGTGCCCGGCAGCAGCCGGCGCAGCGCATCGAGCGTGCGGCGCACGACGCCCGCATCGGGCGCTGCCGCGATCTCTCCGTCGACCGGGCCGCGGGTGGCGATGACGCGCGCGGCGGGCAGTGTCCGTCGCAGCGCACCGGCGTCCGCGTCCGTCACGCCGCCGGAGAGATCGAGCACCGTGCGCGGCGTCGTCTCGAAGTGCGCGAGCCGCTCGAGCAGCTCGCTGCGGGCGGCATCGGCGATATCGGTCATGTCAGCCCGCCGCCCGCGGACCCTTGATGACGCGGCGCATCGCGTAGCCGATCCACAGCGGCGACAGCAGCGCGATGACCCCGAGCGCGACCACCAGCGGACCCTGCCGGGCGCCGTCGGTGTCCGACCCGGCGGCGAGATAGACCGTCCACAGCAGCAGGTTCAGCGCCACGCCGAGCCGCGCGGCGCGGACGACCGCCGCCGTCCAGCCCGGGGTCGCGGCTTTGCGTGCATAGGTGGCGACCATGGCGAGCACCAGGAACGGCACGGAGACGAGGATCGCGCGCAGCATCAGCGTATGCGACAGCGGCAGGAAGCGCTCCGCGCGGCCGGTGAGCGTCCAGAAGGCCCAGTCGACGCCGTGGACGCAAAGCAGCGGCGCGAGGGGCACGAGCAACCAAAGAAACCACAACGGCATCCCGTCATCTTACTACCGCGTGCGCCGATCGGGTGCCGGCGGATCGAGGGCGAGCGTGAGCTGCGGCGCCGCCGCATCGGGCGTCGCGCGCCTGCGGCGCGTGCCCTCGCGCCGGCGGTCGCGGCTGCCGAGCTTGCGGAACACCTCGCGCGCTTCGTCGCCGAAGCCCTCGCCGCGGCGGTAGGGCGTCATGCGCCGCCGCGCCTCGCGCGCTGCCTGTTCGTGCTCGACGACGGGCGCGGGGTATCCGGGCGGCGGCGATGCGGCGCGCCACGGCTCGTGCAGCACGTCGAGCGGCAGGTCGCGCAGCTCGGGCAGATAGCGGCGGATGAACCGGCCTTCCGGGTCGTGGTCCAGAGACTGCTTGACCGGGTTGTAGATGCGCACGGCGTTGATGCCGGTCACGCCCGACTGCATCTGGAACTGGCTGTAGTGGATGCCGGGCTCGTAATCGGTGAAGAGCCGCGCCAGCACCGGCGCGGTGCGACGCCAGTCGAGCCACAGGTGGTAGCTCGCGAACGCGACCAGCATGGCGCGCATGCGGAAATTGATCCAACCGTTGGCCGCGAGCGAGCGCATGCCCGCGTCGACCAGCGGATAGCCCGTGCGGCCCTCGCACCAGGCCGCGAACAGGTCGTCGCGGTGGTCCGCCTCGCGCATGCCCTCGAACGCGGGGTGCATGCAGCGGGTTTCGATCGACGGCTGCTGCTCGAGCTTCTGTACGAAGTGGCAGCGCCAGGCGAGCCGCGAGCGGAACGCCTGCAGTTGGCGCGCCCAGTCGTGCTGGCCGTCGCCGAAGAGGTCGTCGATGCGCGCTGCGGCCGCCTGGTCGATCTCGCGGACCGACAGCGTGCCGTAGGCGATGTGCGCGCTGAGCCGGGAGCAATGCCGCGCCGACACGCCCGGCTTGGATATGGTGCGCATGTAGCGGTCCGAGCGCGACGCGAGGAACGAGCCGAGCACGGCCAGCCCTTCGCGGCGGCCGCCGCGCTGCACCGAGGCCTGAGGCGGCTCGTGCAGCGCCTCCGGCGCGACGGTCGGGAGCGCCGCGGCGGCCTCCGGACCGTCCGCCGCCGCAGCCACGAAACGCAACGCCTGCGGCAGTGCGCGCTGCGGCGCCCGCATCACGGCGTCGCGCTTCGCGGCCCAACCGTCACGGCTGCCGAGGCGCCGCACGACGCCGTTCGACGGCGTCTCCGTCCAGACGACGCCGCGCTCGCGGCACCACGCGGCGACGCACCGGTCGCGCTGGAAGGTCCAGCCGTTGCCGGTCTCCTCGTGCGACCAGAGCGCGAAGCGTCCATGCCGCCGCTCGATCGCTTCGAGCACCGCGAGGATGTCGCCACGGTGCAGCACCAGCGCGCCGCCGAGGCCGCGCAGCGCCGTATCGAGGTCGACGAGCGAGTCGCGGATGAAGCGCCAATGGCGGAACGATGCGTCGTGCTGCCGCCAAAGATCGGGCTCGACGACATACAACGGCAGCACGGGACCACGCTCGGCGGCGGCGCAGAGCGGCGCGTGGTCGTGCAGACGCAGGTCGCGCTTGAACCAGACGACCTGCACGGGTGCCATCACGCGACCGCTGCCTCCAGCGCCACGAGCAGCCCCTCGACCTGCTGCGGCGTGTGCGCCGCCGACAGCGTGATGCGCAGCCGCGCGGTGCCCGCCGGCACGGTGGGCGGACGGATGGCGGTGACGCGGTAACCGGCCTCCGCGAGACGGCCGCTCGCCGCGAGCGCCGCGCGCTCGCCGCCGAGCACCAGAGGCTGGATGGGCGTGGTCGAGGGCATCACCGCCAGTCCGCGCCGGGCCGCTCCCTCGCGGAACTGCTCGATGCGCGCCTGCAGCGCCTCGCGCCGCCATGCTTCCTCGCGCACGATGCGCAACGCGCGCCGCGTCGCCGCCGCCACCGCGGGCGGCAGCGCGGTCGTGTAGATGTAGCTGCGCGCACGCTGGATCAGCAGCTCGATGACATCCTCGTCGCCGGCGACGAAGGCGCCGAAGCTGCCGAGCGCCTTGCCGAAGGTGCCGATCAGCACCGGCACCGCCTGCGCGTCGAGCCCGAAGTGCTCGCAGCAACCGCCGCCGTCGGCGCCCACGACGCCGATCCCGTGCGCATCGTCGACGACGAGCCACGCATCATGCGCGCGTGCCGCTGCGGCGAGCGCCGGCAGCGGTGCGAGGTCGCCGTCCATGCTGAACACGCCGTCCGTGACGATGAACGCGCCGCCGCCCTCCGCCGCCGCAGCGGGCGCATGGACATCGAGCAGCGCGCGCGCCGCGGCTGCATCCGCATGCGGGTACCAGAGGTTGCGCGGGCTGCGTACGAGACGCGCCGCGTCGATCAGCGAGGCGTGGTTGAGCCCGTCGGCGAGCAGCAGATCGCGCTTGTCGGCGAGCGCGGCGAGCACGCCGAGGTTCGCCATGTAGCCGGTGGAGAAGACCACCGCGCGTGCACGACCGGTGAACTCGGC
>CANHFH010000164.1 GCA_947459825.1 Pseudomonadota bacterium
ATGGACTGGGACCCGCGCGCCGCGCTCGGCGTGGTGCTCGCGGCAGGCGGCTACCCGGAGACCGTGCGCAAGGGCGATGCGATCGCCGGGCTCGATGCGGCCGCGGCGCTGCCGGGCAAGGTGTTCCACGCGGGCACGGCGCTCGTGGAGGGGCGCGTGACGACGGCGGGCGGCCGCGTGCTGTGCGCGGTCGGGCTCGGCGACACGGTGGGTGCGGCGCAGGCCGAAGCCTACGCGCTCGTCGACCGCATCTCCTGGGACGGCATGCTCTGCCGCCGGGACATCGGCCACCGCGCCATCGCGCGGGAGCGCGCGACAGGCTGACGCCCCGGGGCTGCCGGGGCGCCGGGCGCGGTCAGCGCTTCATGGCCTCGAAGAACTCCGCGTTCGTCTTGGTGTCCTTCATCTTGTCGAGCAGGAACTCGATGGCGGCCAGCTCGTCCATCGGGTGCAGCAGCTTGCGCAGGATCCACATCTTGGCGAGCTCGCCCGGGTCGGTGATGAGGTCTTCCTTGCGGGTGCCCGAGCGGTTGATGTTGAGCGCCGGGAAGGTGCGCTTCTCGGCGATGCGGCGGTCGAGGTGGATCTCGCTGTTGCCGGTGCCCTTGAACTCCTCGTAGATGACATCGTCCATCTTCGAGCCGGTGTCGATCAGCGCCGTCGCGAGGATGGTGAGCGAACCGCCCTCCTCGATGTTGCGCGCGGCGCCGAAGAAACGCTTCGGGCGCTGCAGCGCGTTGGCGTCCACGCCGCCCGTCAGCACCTTGCCCGAGCTCGGCACCACGGTGTTGTAGGCGCGCGCGAGACGGGTGATGGAATCGAGCAGGATCACGACATCCTTCTTGTGCTCGACGAGGCGCTTGGCCTTCTCGATGACCATCTCGGCGACCTGCACATGGCGCGCGGCCGGCTCGTCGAAGGTCGAGGAGACGACCTCGCCGGCCACCGTGCGCTGCATCTCCGTGACCTCTTCCGGACGCTCGTCGATGAGCAGCACGATGAGGTAGACCTCGGGATGGTTGGCGGTGATGGCGGTGGCGATGTTCTGCAGCAGCATCGTCTTGCCGGCCTTGGGCGGCGAGACGATGAGGCCGCGCTGGCCCTTGCCGATCGGCGCGCAGAGGTCGATGGCGCGCGCGGTGAGGTCCTCGGTGGAGCCGTTGCCGCGCTCGAGCTTCAGGCGCTTGGTCGGGTGCAGCGGGGTGAGGTTCTCGAACAGCACCTTGCTGCGCGCGTTCTCGGGCGAGTCGAAGTTGATCTCGCCGACCTTGGTGAGCGCGAAGTAGCGCTCGCCTTCCTTCGGCGGGCGGATCAGGCCCGAGATGCTGTCGCCGGTGCGCAGGTTGAAGCGGCGGATCTGCGCGGGGCTGATGTAGATGTCGTCGGGGCCGGCGAGGTAGGAGCCGTCGGCCGAGCGCAGGAAGCCGAAGCCGTCCTGCAGGATCTCGAGCACGCCGTCGCCGTAGATGTGCTCGCCCTGGCGGGCGTGCGCCTTGAGCAGGCTGAAGATGATGTCCTGCTTGCGCGAGCGGGCCATGTTCTCGACGCCGTACTTCGCGGCGAGCTCGACCAGCTTGTTGATCGGCATCGACTTCAGCGTCGTCAGGTTCATCGACTTGCGCGAGGCGGCGAGCTCCTCGGCGCTGATGATCTCGGCGTCCTCGCCGGTCTCGATGAACGGGGCGTGGTCGATCGGACCCTCGTCCATCATCGGCCCGGCGACGTTGCCGTGGCGACCGCCGCCGCCGCCACGGTTGGGGTCACGGTTGCCGTGACGCGGGCCGCGCTGGCGCTGTCCGCCGCCGCCGCCGCCGCCCTTGTTGCCGAGGTAACCGCCCCTCACAGGTGGCTGTCCAGGAAGGCCGCGAGCTGCGAACGCGAGGCCGCGCCGACCTTCTGCGCTTCGACGGTGCCGTTCTTGAACAGGAACAGCGTGGGGATGCCGCGGATGCCGTACTTGGCCGGCGTCTGCGGGTTCTCGTCGATGTTGATCTTGGCGATGCGCAGACGGCCCTCGTAGGCGGGCGCGAGCTCATCGAGGATGGGCGCGATCATCTTGCAGGGGCCGCACCATTCCGCCCAGAAATCTAGCAGGACGGGCTTGTCGGACTTGAGGACGTCGGTCGCGAATGTGGCGTCCGAGGTGTTGAGGATGTGAGGGCTGCTCACGCGGGTAAACCTCCGTCAGGGAGTGTTGAGGGTCTGGAAGGGGAGCGAGGGGGCCGGTGGGCGGGCTCGCGGCTGAACGCCGTACGGAATGGCCGCCAAATGGTTACAATAGCGCCGCAGAAAATTGTTGTTTCGTGCCTCTGGGCTTACCAGAAAGAGAGGATGACTCGGGGGCAGAACGCCCGTTGGTCGGCATTTTTAGCCAATCCGCGGTCCTTTTGCAAGCGTCCCCGTCAACCTCACCCTGCTGGTACGAAATGTCCGACACCCATCTTTCAGACCTCACCTTCTCGGCCCTCGAGCTCGCCTCACCCTTGATGCAAGGCATCGAGGACGCCGGATTCGTGCGTTGCACCCCCATCCAGGCGCAGACCCTGCCCCACGCGCTCGCCGGCCGCGATGTCGCGGGCCAGGCGCAGACCGGCACCGGCAAGACCGCGGCCTTCCTGGTCGCGCTCTTCCAGAACCTGCTCGCGAACCCCGCGCCGCCCACCCGCGGCGCCACCGCCATCCGCGCGCTCGTCATCGCGCCGACGCGCGAGCTCGCGGTGCAGATCCACAAGGACGCCGAGGTCCTCAACCAGCACACCGGCCTCAAGCTCGCCGTCGTGTTCGGCGGCGTCGACTACGAGAAGCAACGGCGCGAGCTCGAGGGCGGCGTCGATGTGCTCATCGGCACGCCCGGCCGCATCATCGACTACTACAAGCAGCATGTGTTCGAGCTGCGCGAGGCGCAGGCGGTGGTGCTCGACGAGGCGGACCGCATGTTCGACCTCGGCTTCATCGCCGACATCCGCTACATGCTGCGCCGGCTGCCGCCGCCCGATCGTCGTCAATCGATGCTGTTCTCGGCGACGCTGTCGCAGCGCGTGCTGGAGCTCGCCTACGAGCACATGAACGAGCCGGTGCTGGTGCAGGTCGAGCCCGAGAAGATCACCGCCGACCGTGTGCGCCAGCTGATGTACTACCCGGCGATGGAGGAGAAGATCCCGCTGCTGATCGGGCTGCTGCGCCGCATGGAACCGCACCGCACCATGGTGTTCGTCAACACCAAGCGCATGGCCGAGCGGCTCGAGGATGTGCTGCGCGCCAACGGGATCGACGCGGCGGCGCTCTCCGGCGATGTGCCGCAGAAGAAGCGCCTGAGGTACATGGAGGACTTCCACGAGGGCAAGCTCGGCGTGCTCATCGCCACCGATGTCGCCTCGCGCGGCCTGCACATCCCCGATGTCAGCCATGTCTTCAACTTCGACCTGCCGCAGGACGCCGCCGACTATGTGCACCGCATCGGCCGCACCGCGCGTGCGGGCGCCGAGGGCGATGCCATCAGCTTCGCCTGCGAGGAGTACGCCGTCGGCCTGCCCGACATCGAGAAATTCATCGGCCGCAAGGTGCCCTACGAACCGATCGGCAAGGAGCTGCTGGCCGAGGTCGTCTGGCCGCCGCGCCGTCCGTACGAGGACCGGGGCGGCGGTGGCCGTCGCGGTGGCGGCGGCGGCCGGAGCGGCGGTGGTGGCCGCCCGGGCGGCGGCAGGCCGGGTGGCGGTGGCCGTCCCGGCGGCGGTGGTCCGCGACGCGGCGGTCGGCGCTGAGCCAGGGCTGCGGGGCATGACGCCCCTCGCAGGCATCGACGGATGACGCGTCAGGCGAGATCGGTCACCGCATCGATCGCCGCGAACTCCTCGTGTACATGCGGGTCCCGCGACGAATCCGGGCGCCGCACGCCGTAGACATGGCGGATGCCCGCCGCGATGGCGGCCCGCAGCACGGCCGCGCTGTCGTCCACGAACACGCTGCGTGCCGGGTCGAAGCCTACCTTCTCGCGCGCTGCGATCCAGAACTCCGGCGTCTCCTTGGGGGTGCGGAACTCGTGCGAGGAGTGCGCGGCGTCGAGCAGATCGAGCACACCCGTCCGGGCATGCTTGATCTCGACGATGCGCGGATGCGAGTTGGTGAGCAGCACCAGACGCTTGCCGGCGGCGCGCAGGCGCTCCAGGAACCCGCGTGCGCCCGGCAGCCATGCCACCCTCGCCGCCTCCTCGTCGTGCACCCGCGCCACATCGATGCGCAGCATGCGCGTCCAATGATCGATGCAGTACCACTCCATCGTGCCCTGCAGCCGCACGAAATGCGGCATGAGCTCGGCATGCGCCTCGGCGAGCGACAACCCG
>CANHFH010000165.1 GCA_947459825.1 Pseudomonadota bacterium
CGCCGCGCTCGAGGTAGCCGATGGTCTGGTAGTGGACACCGACCGCATCGGCGAGCTGCTGGCGCGTCAGACCCTTGGCGAGGCGTAGCTCCTCGACGCGGTTGAAGACCGGATCTTCTTTCTGGCGGCTCATGAGAGAGATAGCATACATGCTAGATAGCATTCATGCAACAGCTTGTCGCGGCCCCGCGGCCGCGTGGTAACTTCCGCGCCATGAAGACCAAGCAAGAGATCGTCGACAACTGGCTGCCGCGCTACACCGGTACCGCGCTCGGGGATTTCGGCGAGCACATCCTGCTCACCAACTTCGGCAACTACCTCGAGCTGTTCGCCGCCCAGACCGGCGCGCCCATCCTCGGCCGCGACCGGCCGATGCCCAACGCGACCGCCGATGGCATCACCATGATCAACTTCGGCATGGGCAGCGCCAACGCCGCCACCGTGATGGACCTGCTCTCGGCGGTGTCGCCGAAGGCCGTCCTGCTGCTCGGCAAGTGCGGCGGCCTCAAGCGCAAGAACCAGCTCGGCGACCTCGTGCTGCCGATCGCCGCGATCCGCGGCGAGGGCACCTCCGACGACTACCTGCTGCCCGAGGTGCCCGCCCTGCCCGCCTTCAGCCTGCAGCGCGCGGTGTCGACGATGATCCGCGACCTCGACTGCGACTACTGGACCGGCACGGTGTACACCACCAACCGCCGGGTCTGGGAGCACGACGACGAGTTCAAAGAATACCTGCGCAAGACCCGCTGCATGGCGATCGACATGGAGACCGCGACCATCTTCGCCGCAGGCTTCGCGAACTCGATCCCCTCAGGCGCGCTGCTGCTGGTGAGCGACCAACCGATGGTGCCGGATGGCGTGAAGACCGAGGCCTCGGACAAGCGGGTGACGGATGTGTTCGTGGAGAAGCACATCCGCATCGGCATCGAGGCGCTGCGCCTCATCCGCCGGCACGGCAAGAGCGTCAAGCACCTGCGCTTCGACGAGTAGCGTCCGTCAGCGGAAGACCTTCGCCCAGAAGGTCTTCATGTCCTCCCAGGAATCGCGGTCGGCCTTCTCGTCGTAGGCGAGCGGCAGGTTGTTCTTCTTGCCCTTCTCGGTGGCCTCGGGGTTGGTGAAGCCGTGCTTCGCGCCCGGGTAGGAGACGAACTCGTAGTCGACGCCGAGCGCCTGCATCTCCTTGTGGAAGTTCGCCTGGTCCTCGGCGGGCACGAGGCCGTCGGCCTCGCCGTGGCAGATGAGCACGGCGGGCTTGAAATCGCCGGGCTGCGCCTGATGCGCGGCGGTGAGCGCACCGTGGAAGCTGACCACGCCGCGCAACGGCACGCCGATGCGGCCCATGTGCAGCGACAACGCACCGCCGAGGCAGTAGCCCATCGCGCCGATGCGCTCGCCGTCGACGAGCGGATGCTTGCGCAGCTGGTCGTATGCGCCGCGCAGACGCTCGTTGAGCGCGGGGATGTCGGTGAAGAGCCCGCCCATCAGGCTGCCGGCCTCCGATGCGTCCGCCGCCTCACGGCCGTCGCCGTAGACATCGACCGCGACCGCGACGAAGCCGAGCCCCGCGAGCTCGCGCGCGCGGCGCCGCGCGTAATCATTGAGGCCCCACCACTCCGGCAGCACCAGCACGCCCGGACGCTTGCCCTCGCGCGCCGGATCCCAGGCGATGTAGCTGGCGAGTTCGCGTCCGCCGGCGGCGTAACGAAGGACTTCGGAATGGGAGGCGTCGGGCATGATGTCGTACCGGGATGTCGAGGACGGGAGGGTGCGCACTTTCGCAATTCGAGAGGGCATTGTGCAAGCACCCGCCGCCCGTGTGCGCCGTCGCACGCCCACGGACCGCACCGGGCGCTGCCATAATGGCCGCGTGATGGACCACGAACCCGAAACCGCCCCCCGTCGCCGCATCCGCAGTTTTGTGCTGCGCGCGGGACGCATCACACCCGCGCAGCAGCGCGCGCTGGACGAGCTCTGGCCGCGGCTCGGCATCGATCTGCCCGCCGCCGCCGCCGCTGCCGACGACGCAGGCGACGATCCGGCTCGACCCTCGGACCTGGACGCCGTGTTCGGTCGCGCTGCGCCGCGCTTGTTCGAGATCGGCTTCGGCAACGGCGAGAACCTGCTGGCGCTCGCCGTCGCGCACCCTGAACGGGACTTCATCGGCGTCGAGGTGCACCGCGCGGGCGTCGGCCATCTGCTGCTGCGCGCCGAAGAAGCCGGACTCACCAACCTGCGCGTCATCTGCCACGACGCGGTCGAGGTGCTCGAGCGGCACATCGCACCGGCGTCGCTCGATGAGGTGCTGGTGCTGTTCCCGGACCCCTGGCACAAGAAGCGCCACCACAAGCGTCGGCTGATCCAGCCCGCGTTCGTGGACCTCGTGGTGTCGCGGCTGCGCCCGGGCGGCCGGCTGCAGCTCGCCACCGACTGGGAACCCTACGCGCAGCAGATGCTGGAGGTGCTCTCCGCCTGTGCGTCGCTGCGCAACCTCGCGCCGGCGGCGGGCACGGCCGCTGCTGTCGGCGTGGAACCCGGCTTCGTACCGCGCCCCGACTGGCGAGCGCTCACGCGCTTCGAGCGCCGCGGCCACCGCTTGGGCCACGGCGTCTGGGACCTGTCGTTCGAGAAGGTCTGAAGGCCGCCGCGACGCGTCAGCGGCAGGACGCGCCGGGGAGCAGGTCGGGGCGCGGCTCAACCCGCGGCGACGCCGAAGCTCGCGCGCACACCGTCGACCACGAACTGCACGGCGAGCGCGCCGAGCACCACGCCGAGCAGACGGTTGACGACATTGGTGCCGGTGACGCCGAGCAGGCGCGTCAGGCGGTCGGCGCCGAGCATCACCAGCAGCGAGATCGCGAGCACGGCGAGGGCCGCCGCGAGCAGCGTCGCGAACATCAGCGGCTGCTGCAGCACCGACACCGGACCGAACCACAGCAGGATGGTGGTCAGCGCGCCGGGACCCGACATGAACGGGAAAGCGAGCGGGAACACCGAGATGTCGGCGCGGCGGCGGCTCTCGGCCTGCTCGTCGGTCGAGGTGCGCGTGCCCGACTCGCGCGCGAACACCATCTCGAGCGCGACCAGGAACAGCAGCACGCCGCCGAAGATGCGGAACGAGTCGATGCTGATGCCCATCTTGGCGAGGAAGCCCGCGCCGCTCAGCGCGAAGGCGATGATGATCGCGGCCGCCACCAGCACCGACTTGATGGCCATGCGGCGGCGATAGGCCGCGGTCGCGCCCTCGGTGAGACCCGCGAACACGGGCACCAGCGCGATCGGGTCGACCACGACGAAGAACACCACGAAGAACTTGAGGAAGGGCTCGAGCATGCAGGACCGGTCAGCCGCCGCGCTCCGGGGCGGACTGCACCGGGGCGGGGCGCGGATTGTCGCCGTTCACGCCCGCGTCCACCAGTCTCACGAGCCCGTCCGGGCCGATCGCCACCGGCAAGGCGCGCAGCGCGCGACCGGTGCAGGGCCCGGCCACGCAACGCCCGTCGGCCGGCTCGAACAGCGCGCCGTGCGACGAGCAGACGATCAGCGAACGGTCCGCGGTGAGGAAGCGGTGCGGCAGCAGGTCGAGCGGATGCCCCGCATGCGGGCAGGTGTTCACATAGGCGCGGATGCCGCCATCCGACAGCGCGACCACGAAGCCGCGCAGCGGCCACTCGCCCTCACCCACGCTGAAGCCGCGGCTGCCGCTCGCCGCGAGCTCCTCGAGGGTGCAGACGGCGGCGCCGTCGACGCTCACGGCGGCTCGGCGCTCGTCTTGCCGGCGGTGCCGAGCGCTTCGTCGACGGTACCGCGCCGCCACATCCACCAGAAGAGCAGCACACCGGGCACCGCCAGCACCGTCGTCAGCAGGTAGAACTGCACATAGCCGAGCGACTCGATGAGAGCACCCGCGGTGGTCCCGGTGAGCAGCCGCCCGGCGACGCTCGCGGCCGCCGATACCAACGCATACTGCGCAGCGGTGTACCGCAGGTTGCACAGCGCCGACAGGTAGGCGACCACCACCACGCCGCCGTACCCGCTCGCGAAGTTCTCGAAGCCGATCGCCGCCGCCAGACCGTAGTTGCTGTGACCGGCCGCGGCCAATGCGGCGAAGCTCAGGTTCGACAGGCCCATCAGCACCAGCGCGAGCAGCACCGCGCGCGCGAGCCCGAGCCGCTCGAACAGCAGACCGCCGACGAAGATGCCGACGAGGAAGGCCCCGAAGCCGACGCCGACGTCGTACACCGCGATCTCGTCGTTGGTGTAGCCCATGTCGTTCAGCAAGAGGCGCAGCG
>CANHFH010000166.1 GCA_947459825.1 Pseudomonadota bacterium
CCTGCGGTGAGCGCGTGTCGCTCAACTGACCGATGTGCCGCGCGTTCAGCGTCTCCATCGGCAGCTGCGTCGGGAATCCTGCGGGCAGACCTGCCGCGAGGTACTCGTGGCTGACGAGGATGCGCGAGGCGGCGAGGGCGGGACGCCGGGTCAGCGCCTTGCCGAGCTCCAGCACCAGATGCTCGCCCTCGGCGAGATAGAAGCCCTGCGCCTCGCGCTGCGCCTTGTCCTTCAGGCGCTTGAGTTCGTCGAATGTCATGCGCAGGCCTGCTGTGAGGTGTCGCCGCGGAGGCTGCGCACCACCGCTTCGGCGAGCTTGATGCCATCGACGCCCGCCGAGAGGATCCCGCCCGCATAGCCCGCGCCTTCGCCGCCGGGGAAGAGCCCGCTTACGTTGAGGCTTTGCAGCGTATCGGCGTCACGCGTGATGCGCAGCGGCGAGGATGTGCGGGTCTCTATGCCGGTCAGCACCGCATCGTCGCGGTCGAAGCCGCGGATCTGACGGCCGAAGACCGGCAGTGCCTCGCGCATCGCCGCGACGGCATCGGGCGGCAACAGCGGCGCGAGGTCCGTGAGCGTGATGCCGGGCGTGTAGGAGGGCTGCACCTCGCCGAGCGCCGTCGATGCACGACCCGCGATGAAGTCGCCGACCAACTGCGCCGGCGCCGAGTAATCGCCGCCGCCCATCTCGAAGGCGAGGCTCTCGAGGCGCTCCTGCAGCGCGATGCCGGCGAGCGGGCCGCCCGGGAAATCGCGCTCGGGATCGATGCCGACCACGATGCCGGCGTTGGCGTTGCGCTCGTTGCGCGAGTACTGGCTCATGCCGTTGGTGACCACGCGCTGCGGCTCGGAGGTGGCCGCGACCACCGTGCCGCCCGGGCACATGCAGAAGCTGTAGACCGAGCGGCCGTTCGCGGCATGGTGCACGAGCTTGTAGTCGGCGGCGCCGATGGCCGGATGACCCGCGAAGCGGCCGAGCCGCGCACGGTCGATGAGCGACTGCGGATGTTCGATGCGGAACCCGATGGCGAAGGGCTTGGCCTCCATGAACACCTTGCGCCGCTCCAGCATGCGGAAGGTGTCGCGCGAGCTGTGCCCCAGCGCGAGCACCACATGGCGCGAGGCGATGACCGTCCCGTCGTCGAGCTGCACGCCGCGGACCTCGCCGACAGTGCCCTGGCTGGCATCGCTGGGCGTGCCGGGGGCGGGGTCGATGAGCAGGTCGACGACCTTGCTCTCGAAGCGCACCTCGCCCCCCGCTGCGATGATCTCCTCACGCATGCGTGCGACCACGCCGGTAAGCCGGAAGGTGCCGATATGCGGCTTGTTGACCCACATGATCTCGGGCGGTGCGCCCGCGCGCACGAACTCGCGCATCACCTGCCTGCCGAGATGGCGCGGGTCCTTGATCTGGCTGTAGAGCTTGCCGTCGGAGAAGAGGCCTGCACCGCCCTCGCCGAACTGCACATTCGACTCCGGCGTGAGCGTGCGCTTGCGCCAAAGGCCCCAGGTGTCCTGGGTGCGGCGGCGGACATCGCGGCCGCGCTCGAGGACGATCGGGCGATAGCCTTGCTGCGCGAGCACCAAGGCGGCGAACAGCCCGCAAGGGCCGAAGCCGACCACGAGCGGACGCTCGGCGGGCGCTGCGGGTGCCGCGGGCGCTGCGGGCGGAGGGTGGAAGGCGGTATCGGGCGAGGGCATCACATGCCGGTCGTCGCGGAGCGCCGCGAGCACGCGCGCCTCATCGCGCACCGCGACATCGACGATGTAGACGAAGGCGATCTCGCGGTCCTTGCGCCGCGCGTCGTGGCTGCGCTTGTAGACGGTGAAGCCTTCGAGGTCCTGCTCGCGGAGGGCAAGCCGCTTGAGGATGGCGCGGCGCAGGGCGTCCTGGGTGCGCGTCTCGGTGGGGTCGCCCCAAGGGAGCGACAGCTCGGTGATCCGGATCATGGTCCACTTCCTGGTCGGTGGTCCCGACAGAGGCCTGGAATCGCGCTAGTCTATCCTTATCAGGTGCATCCGCGGCGGCGTGCATCGCGCGTGTCCCGGAACCCGGTAAGGATTGCGCAGGCTACGCGGCGCAGCGCCGGTGCTAGCGCTCCAAATCCACTGTACTCGGGCAGAAATGCCTTTGCGTTCGGCTCGCGTGCGATATAGACAGTGGGATGCAGGCACTGCTCGACGCCGTAGCGCTGGAGATCAATGGTTCCCGATGAGACACCCAGCTCCCAAATGAATGGGAGCAGGTGGTGGGCTTGGTCAGGTCATGGACCGAGCCGGCGCGAATAGATGACCAGGCCTTGCACGCCAAGTTTGTAGAGAAAGCTGACGTTACGTCGCGTCGGGGTCATTAACCTCTAGCGCTGGTCTCGGAGACACGGATGCGCGGAGAGGAGGTTCGTCTACTTCAGGGTAGGTTGAGCGGTCACGAACCGGGGTCGCTCGTGTCGGCGTGGGCGGCTCGCGCAGCGGTGTCAGGCTGTCTGCCAGCGGGGCTGGGTACCGGGTGTCTGCTTGGCGCGGCCTAGGGCTTCCAGGGTGTCCAGGATGGTGGGCAGGCGCTCGCGCCAGCGGCCGCGGGCGGTGAAGCGAGCCTCGATGTCGGGCAGGGCCAATGCGCCTGGACTGCTGGCCAGCAGCTCGGCCACGGTCTTGATCTGTTCGGGCAGGCCGCTGGGCCAGGGGCGCTTGGGCACGGCCGGGGCCGGGGCGGCGGGCTCTGCGGGGGCTTCGGCCTCATGCGACACGTCCATGCCGACTTGCACGCCAGCGCTGCGTTGCTGAAAGTCGGGCCGCAGCCAGCGCACGTGGCCGGCGGCTTCTTCGGCGGCGCGGCGGGCGTTCAGCGCCACCAGGCGTTCGAGCAGCGTTTCCACGGCGGCGGCGCGGGCTTCGGCCTGCGTGTGGTCGGCCAGCGCGGATTGCAGGTCTTGCCAGCCGTAGGCGGCCAGCACGGCGGCGTCCAAGTCGTCATGCAGGCTTTTCAGCACCGACACCAGGCCTTGGGTGTGCGTGAGCTTATCCTTGGCGTTGAGTGCTTCGCCGGTGCGCAGTTTGTCCAGTACGTTGTACATGCCGGTGAGCGTGAGCTCGGGGTGCGCGATCTGCTGGGTCTTGCGGTGGGCGTCCAGCTGTTCGGCCAGGGCGCGAATGAGGGTTGTCAGGTCGGGGGTTAGGCCGGTGTCGTCGCTGGGGAAGGGGAAGGTCTCAAAGCATCGAGTTTTGTTGTATCTCGGGCGATCCTCCAGCGTCCCACCTGCAGCCAGCGACCATTCCACATGAGCAACGCTGACCAGCGTCCCCAGTACTTGAGCGTCTTCGAATGCGAAGGTGACGAGTGTGCTGTCCGGAACGATCGACGAGTCGAGTGCGGCGAACAGCCGGTGCTTTGCCGTTTCGACAGTCACAAAGTAGCGGCGAAGCGCGGCTGTTGCTGCTCGAAATTGCGGACGCGGATGCCCGATGACCCACCAGAGCCTCTGGAAGAGGACATTTCTGTTCAGCTCGCGTTCTGGTTTTGCGCGATCCAACAAGTACTGATAGGCCGCAGGGAATCGATGACGCACCTCGTCGGCTTCAAGGCCGAAGAAATCAATGACCATCACGCCGCGCTCGGTAGCTGTGAAGTCCCGGCCACTGAGGTATCGACGGATGTGGCGGTCCAGTTCCGGTACTTGCCCGAGGCCAAGGCTTGCGGCCGTTTCCGCATCAACTTGAAAAGCGCTGCCAATGGTCTTCATGCCGACTGAGCAGAGCCCCAGATTCGCCTGAAGGACTTTGGCACCTGCCAACGCTGGACCGACGCGCAAGTCCGGACCGATGGTGCCATTTCGCTCTGTCATCTCGTCGACGAGGTCGTCGCCCTCCGCGATCGCCGTGCGTTCGCTCAAGACTTCACGCAGTCGTCCGGTGCGCAGTCCAAACGCGCCAACGGTCATCGAGATACGAACAGCGGCGCCATCTGCCGAGTCAACCCAAGGATGGTCGGGTATTGCCAGAACGATAGAGATGCGCGGCTCGCCCACCAAGTGTGGTTCTACAGCGCGCCTCACGTAGACCTGCTTCAGGCTGTTCGATGTGATGAAGCCAAATCTGCGAACCGACCCGGCTTTCGTCAGAATTGCAGCGGCGTGCCACCAGCGCAAAACGAAGTCCGTTGCTTCGGGAATTGCAGGCCATGCAGCCTGGATTGCATCAACGTACCCATCGCCAAGCGCTGAGCGCATCCGCTTCGATCCAATGAACGGCGGATTCCCCACGATGAACTCCGCCGCCGGCCACTCC
>CANHFH010000167.1 GCA_947459825.1 Pseudomonadota bacterium
AAGAGCCTCGCCATCGGCTACATCAAGCCGGAGTTCGCCGAGGTCGGCACCGAGCTCTCCATCGAGATCCTCGGTGAGCGCAAGCGCGCCACGGTGGTGGTCGAGTCGCCCTACGACCCGACCAACGCCGACCTGCGGGCCTGACGCGGAGCGACGATGGCACGTCAGCGCTTCTCAGGCCTTTCGCTGCTCTGGCAGAGCCTCGGCAAGCATCGCGGCTGGCGCGAGCAGTGGCGCCGTGCCGAACCGAAGGCCGAGTACGACGCCGTGATCATCGGCGGCGGCGGGCACGGTCTCGGCACCGCCTACTACCTCGCCGCCGAGCACGGCCTGACGCGCATCGCGGTCGTCGAGAAGGGCTGGATCGGCGGCGGCAACACGGGTCGCAACACCACCATCATCCGCTCGAACTACCTCTTCGACGAGAGCGCCCGCCTCTACGACCACTCGGTCAAGATGTGGGAGGACCTCTCGCAGGCGCTCAACTACAACGTCATGTTCTCGCCGCGCGGCGTGATGATGCTCGCGCACACCGTGCACGATGTGCAGGTCGCGCAGCGTCACATCCACGCGAACCGCTGCAACGGCGTCGACAACGAGTGGCTGACCCCGGAGGAGGCCAAGGCCTACTGCCCGCCCCTCAACATCGATCCGGGTCTGCGCTACCCGGTGCTCGGCGCCGCGCTGCAGCGCCGCGGCGGAACCGCGCGCCATGATGCGGTCGCTTGGGGCTATGCGCGCGCCGCCGATGCGCTCGGCGTCGACATCATCGAGAACTGCGAGGTCACCGGCATCCGTCGCGATGCCGGCGGCGCGGTCGAGGCGCTCGAGACCTCGCGCGGCGTCATCCGCACGCGCAAGGTCGGCGTGGTGGCTGCCGGCAACACGAGCGTGGTGCTCGGCATGGCCGGTGTCAGGGTGCCGCTCGAGAGCTTCCCGCTGCAGGCGCTCGTCTCCGAGCCCATCAAGCCCGTGTTCCCCTGCGTCGTGATGTCGAACGGCATCCACGCCTACATCAGCCAGTCCGACAAGGGCGAGCTCGTCATCGGCGCCGGCACCGACGCCTACACCTCGTACACGCAACGCGGCGCGCTGCATGTGAACATGCACACGCTCGAAGCGATCTGCGAGCTCTTCCCGATGTTCCGCCGCATGCGGATGCTGCGCAACTGGGGCGGCATCGTCGATGTGACGCCGGACCGCTCGCCGATCATCGGCAAGACACCGGTGCCGGGGCTCTATGTGAACTGCGGCTGGGGCACGGGTGGCTTCAAGGCGACGCCCGGCTCCGCGCATGTGTTCGCCTGGACGCTCGCGCACGACGAATCGCATCCCATCAACGCGCCCTTCACGCTGGAACGCTTCCGCGAAGGGCATCTCATCGACGAGGCCGCCGCCGCGGCCGTCGCGCATTGAGCCCGCCATGCTGCTGATCCGTTGCCCCCATTGCGGTGAACGCCCGGAACCCGAGTTCGCCTACGGCGGCGAGGCCCACATCGCACGCCCCGCCGACCCGTCGGCCGTGAGCGACGATGGTTGGGCGGCCTATCTCTATCTGCGGACCAACGCCAAAGGCGTGCATGCCGAGCGTTGGCGTCACACCCGCGGCTGCGGCCGGTTCTTCAACGCGCTGCGTGACACCACCACCGACCGCTTCCTCGCCACCTACGAAGCGGGCGAGAAGCCACCCGAGGGTCTGCGATGAGCGGCGCCCGCCTCAGCACCGGCGGTCGCGTCGCCCGCGACCGGAAGATCCGTTTCACCTTCGACGGCAAGACCTACGAGGGGCTGCAGGGCGATACGCTCGCCTCGGCGCTGCTCGCCAACGGCGTGCACCTCGTCGGCCGCTCGTTCAAATACCACCGTCCGCGCGGCATCATGACGGCGGGTCCCGAGGAACCCTCGGCGCTCGTCACGGTACGCCGCGACGACGCCCGATCCACGCCCAATCTGCGCGCGACCCAGGTCGAGCTATACGACGGTCTCTGCGCCGTCAGCCAGAACCGTTGGCCGAGCCTGCGCTTCGATCTTGGGCGCATCGCGGAGCTCTTCTCGCCGCTGCTGCCGGCGGGCTTCTACTACAAGACCTTCATGTGGCCGCGCAGCGCCTGGCACCGGCTCTACGAACCGTTGATCCGTCGCATGGCGGGCCTCGGGGAAGCGCCGCGCCTCGCGGACCCCGACCGCTACGCGCAGCAGCACGCGCACTGCGAGGTGCTGGTCGTCGGCGCGGGGGCCGCGGGCCTCGCCGCTGCCCTCGCCGCCTCCCGCGGCGGCGCGCGCGTCATCCTCTGCGACGAGCGACCGGAATCCGGTGGCTCGCTGCTCGCCGACGGCTCCGCCCGCATCGACGGCGTGGGTGCCGATGAGTGGATCACCTCTGCGGTCTCCGAACTGCAGCGCAACCCGCGAGTACGGCTGCTGCCCCGCACCACCGCGTTCGGCTACTTCCCGCACAACCACCTCGGCTTGAGCGAGCGCCTGACCGACCATCTGGCGACGCCGCTCGCCGGTCTCGCGCGTGAGCGCCTGTGGCAGGTGCGGGCGCAGCAGGTGGTGCTCGCGACCGGGTCCATCGAGCAGCCGCTCGTGTTCCCCGGCAACGACCGTCCGGGCGTGATGCTCGCGGGTGCTGCGCTGCGGTACCTCAAGGAACAGGCCGTGCTGCCCGGCCGCCGCGTCGTCATCGCCACGATCTGCGACAGCGCCTATCGCGTCGCGCTCGAGATGCAGGCCGCGGGTGCGACGGTCGCGCAGATCGTCGATCTGAGACCGGCGCCCTCCCCCGAGCCGCAGGATGGTTGGCAGGCCCGCGCGCGCGCGGCCGGCATCGCCGTCGAGACCGGTGCGCGGGTGCTCGGCACCCGTGGCTACGACCATGTGTCGTCGGTCGAGATCGCGCGCCTGGATGCGTCGGGGCGCCCGACCGGACATCGCTCCATCGACTGCGATCTGCTGTTGGTGGCGGGCGGACATGTGCCGAGCGTCCATCTCTTCTCGCAGTCGCGCGGCAAGCTGCGCTACGACGAGACGCTGCAGGCTTTCGTCCCCGGCGAGTCGGCGGAGAACGAGCGCTCGGTCGGCGCCTGCCGCGGGCTCTTCGGGCTCGCGGCGACGCTGCAGGACGGCGCCTCGGCCGGTGCCGCCGCCGCGCGCGCCACGGGCTTCGAGGCCGCCGCACCGCGCTTCGAGGCGACCGAAGACACCGCCGCCGCCACGACGAGCCGTCTGCCGCGCGCCGAGGCCGCTGTGTCCGGCCCCAAGGCCTTCGTCGACTTCCAGCACGATGTGATGCTCAAGGACCTCGACCTCGCGATGCGCGAGGGCTTCCGGTCGATCGAGCACATCAAGCGCTACACGACGACCGGCATGGCCACCGACCAGGGCAAGATGTCGAACCTCAACGCGCTGCACCACGCCGCGCGCGAGCTCGGCAAGCCTGTCCCGGCGGTCGGCCTCACCACCTTCCGCATGCCCTACACGCCCGTCACCTTCGCGAGCTTCGCGGGCCAAGCGCGCGGCGAGATCTTCGATCCGGTACGACGCACGCCCATGCACGGCTGGGCTGTGCGCCAAGGCGCGGTGTTCGAGGATGTCGGCATGTGGAAGCGTGCGCGCTTCTTCCCGCGCGCGGGCGAGGACATGCACGCGGCGGTGGCGCGGGAATGTCGCGCGGTGCGCGAGGGCTGCGGCGTGTTCGACGCCTCGACCCTCGGCAAGATCGTGGTCGCGGGGCCGGGCGCGACGGCGTTCATGGACCGCCTCTATGTGAACGATTGGTCCAAGCTCGCGGTCGGCCGCTGCAAGTACGGCGTGCTGCTGCGCGACGATGGCTTCGTGTACGACGACGGCGTGGTGGCGCGCCTCGCCCCTGACCGATTCCATGTCACGACCACCACCGGCGGCGCAGCGCGCGTCCTCGCCATGATGGAGGACTACCGGCAGACCGAGTGGACCGACCTCGATGTCTGGCTCACCTCCACCACCGAGCAGTGGGCGGTCATCGCGGTGCAAGGTCTGCGCGCCCGTGAGTTGCTGGCGCCGCTCGTCGACGGCCTCGACATCTCCGCCGCGGCGCTGCCGCACATGGCGGTGGTGCATGGCACGCTGCGCGGCATCCCGCTGATGCTGTTCCGTGTCAGCTTCACGGGCGAGCTCGGCTTCGAGGTCAATGTGCCGGCCGATCGCGGTGCGGCGGCGCTCGAGGCGATCTGCGAGGCCGGCAAGGCCCAC
>CANHFH010000168.1 GCA_947459825.1 Pseudomonadota bacterium
CGGCGACACCCGCGAGCGACGGCCGGGCGATGGGCGTGCGTGTGCACCACGGACGAGGGCCGCTGCTCACCGCGGCGGCGATCGCCGCATTGCCGATCACGGTGCTCATCACGCTGGCTTGGGGCGCGTTCGGCGCGCCGGCCGCCGATATGCAGCACCTTTTCGAGCACGTCGTGCCCGGCGTGCTGCTGAACACGCTGGTGCTGGTGGTGGGCGTCACGCTGCTCGCAGGGCTGCTCGGCACGGCGCTCGCCTGGCTCGTCACGGCCTACGAGTTCCCGCTGCGATCCCTGTTCTCGTGGGCGCTGCTGCTGCCGATGGCGATCCCCGCCTATGTGCTGGCGTTCGTCGCCATCGCCGGGCTCGACTTCGCGGGGCCCGTGCAGACCGCGCTGCGCGGCGTCTTCGGCGCGGACCTCCGGCTGCCGCCGATCCGTTCGACGGGCGGCGTGATCCTCGTCATGTCGCTCGCGCTCTATCCCTATGTCTATCTGCTCGCGCGCGGCGCGTTCGCGACGCAGGGACGACGGGCGATGGAGGTCGCCGCGTCGCTCGGTCTCACGCCGCGGCAGGCGCTGCTGCGTGTGCAGCTGCCCTTGGCCCGCCCGTGGATCGCAGGCGGCGCGGCGCTGGTCGCGATGGAGACTCTCGCCGACTTCGGCACCGTCGCGGTCTTCAACTACGACACCTTCACCACCGCCATCTGGCGTGCCTGGTCGGCGCTGTATTCCATCGAGGCCGCGCTGCAGCTCGCCGGTGCGCTGGTGCTGCTCGTCGCCGTGGCCTTGATGTTCGAGCAACGGGCGCGCGCGGCGCAGCGCCACACCGCGCTCGGCGGGCCGGACGCGCCGCGCCACCGTCTCACCGGCGGTCGCGCCGTCGCCGCCACCGCCCTGCCCGCGGCCGTGCTGCTGCTCGCGTTGGTGCTGCCGGGAATCGCCCTCGTCACATGGGCGCTCGGGCATGCCGCGCGCGACCTCGATGCGGACTGGTGGGCGGCGGCCGGTCGCAGCGTCGCGCTCGGGCTGATGGCCGCAGCGCTCGTCTGCACGCTCGCGGTCGCGCTCGCCTATGCGGTGCGCGCGCGTCCCGACGGCGCGACCCGCGGCCTCGCGCGCCTCGCCACGCTCGGCTACGCCCTGCCCGGCGCGGTGCTCGCGGTCGGCGTGTTCCTGCCGATGGCAGGGCTCAACAACCTGCTCGAAGCCGCCGCCCGCACGCTCGGCACGGACTGGCCGGGCTACCTGCAGGGCTCGGTCGCCGTGCTGCTGCTGGCCTATGCGGTGCGCTTCCTCGCGGTCGCGTACGCGCCGATCGAGGCCAACCTCGGCCGCATCACCCGCAGCATCGACGACGGCGCGCGGCTGCTCGGCGCGGACGGTCTCGCACTGCTGCGACGCGTCCATCTGCCGCTGCTGCGCACGGGGACGCTCACCGCTGCGGCGCTGGTGTTCGTCGATGTCATGAAGGAGATGCCGATCACGCTCATGACCCGTCCCTTCGGTTGGGATACGCTCGCCGTACGCGTGTTCGAGCTCACCTCCGAGGGCGAGTGGACGCGCGCCGCGCTGCCCGCACTCGCGATCGTCCTGGTCGGCCTGCTGCCCGTCGCGCTGCTGCTGCGGCGGGCGGAGCGACCGGGTTGAGATCGGGACCGGACGCGGGCAAGGGGCTCAGCAGATGCGATTGGTGATCGATTCCATACGACGGTCCTTCGACGGCACACCCGTGCTGCGGGACATCTCGTTCACGCTCGCGCCGGGCACGATCGGCTGCCTGCTGGGCCCGAGCGGCTGCGGCAAGACCACGCTGCTGCGCATCATCGCGGGCTTCGAGCCGGCCGACGCCGGTCGCGTGCTCGCCGATGATCGGGTGCTGACGGCGCCCGGGATACGGTTGCCGCCGCACGAGCGGCGCATCGGCATGGTGTTCCAGGACCACGCGCTGTTCCCGCACCTCGATGTGCTCGGCAACGTCGCTTTCGGCCTGCACGACCGGCCGGCCGCGGAGCGCCGCGCACGCGCGCGGGAGCTCATCGAGGCGGTGGGCCTCGCCGGCCTAGACGCCAGACGGCCGCACGAGCTTTCGGGCGGCCAGCAGCAGCGTGTGGCCCTCGCGCGCGCGCTCGCACCGGGTCCGCAACTGCTGCTGCTCGACGAACCGCTCTCGAGCCTCGACGCCGAGCTGCGCCGACAGCTGGGCGCGGAGCTGCGCGAGGTCCTGAAGCGCTACGGCACCACCGCGCTGCTCGTCACGCACGACCAGCAGGAGGCGTTCGCCATCGCCGACGAGGTGGGCGTGATGCGCGACGGCCGGATCGAGCAGTGGGCGACGCCCTACGACCTCTACCACCGCCCGGCGACGCGCTTCGTCGCCGAGTTCGTGGGCAGCGGCACCTTCGTGGTCGGCCGTTGTCGCCCGGACGGCAGCATCGATACCGCGCTCGGCGCGGCGACCGCACCGCACGCCGCGGACTGCCCCTGCACCCCGGGCTCCACGGTGGATCTGCTGCTGCGCCCGGACGATGTGGTGCACGACGATGCGAGCGCCACCACGGCGGAGGTGCTCGCCAAGGCCTTCCGCGGCGCCGATTTCCTCTACACGCTGCGGCTCGCCGACGGCACGCAGGTGCTGTCGCTCGTACCGAGCCACCACGACCACCACATCGGCGAGCGCATCGGCGTGCGCCTCGAGACCGACCATGTGGTCGCGTTCGAGCCGCGCGACGATGGCCGCGGACGACCGGAGACCTGACCCGTGGAAAGCTCGATCGTCACCACGCTGTTGCTGCCTGTCGCGCTCGGCATCGTCATGTTGGGCCTCGGGTTGTCGCTCACGGTCGCGGACTTCGCGCGCGTCGTCCGTTATCCGAAGGCGGTGCTGGTCGGACTGTTCGCCCAGACCATCGTGCTGGTCGCGGGTGCCTATGTGATCGCGCGCCTCTTCGCGCTGTCGCCCGAACTCGCCGTGGGCTTGATGTTGCTCGCCGCCTCACCGGGCGGCGCCACGGCCAACATCTACAGCCACCTCGCGCACGGCGATGTCGCGCTCAACATCACCCTCACCGCCGTCAACAGCCTGCTGGCGCTCGTCACGCTGCCGCTGATCGTCGACGCGGCGCTCGCGCATTTCCTCGGTCAGGACCAGTATGTCCCGCCGCCGACCCGCAAGGTCATCGAGGTCGCCGCGATCATCGTGCTGCCGGTGCTCATCGGCATGGCGCTGCGCGCCGGCCTGCCCAAGGTCGCCGCAGCGCTCGAGAAGCCGATCCGGCTGTTCGCGGTGCTGGTGCTGGTCGCGGTGATCGGCGCCGCCATCGTCGCCGAGTGGGAGCGGCTGCCGGGCTTCATCGCGGCGGTGGGCGCCGCTTGCCTCGCCTTCAACCTGCTGAGCATGGCCGTGGGCTACGGCCTGCCGCGGCTATTGGACCTGCCGCGCGGACAGGCCATCGCCATCTCCATGGAGATCGGCATCCACAACGGCACGCTTGCGATCTTCATCGCGCTCACGGTGCTGCAGAACGCGACCATGTCGGTCCCGGCGGCCGTCTACAGCATCATCATGTTCGTGACCGCCGGGGCGTTCACCCTCTGGCTGAACCGCAGGCGCTGAGCAGGAAGACGGCCCGCCGACGTATCATCGCCGCATGACGATGATGAGGAACCTCGCGACCGACTACAGCAGCAGCGAGGACCGCGTGCGGCTGCGCTGCACCTTCCATGACGGCGGCTGCGCGACCGTGTGGCTCACCCGGCGGCTCGCGGACCAGGTGGTGCGGCACCTCGCGGGGCTCCTCGAGCGGATGCCTGCGGAGGCGCTGGAGGCGCCGCAGCAGACCGATGCCGCGCCGCCCGAGGCGAACGGGACACCCTCAGCAGAACCGCCCTCGGAGGTGGACTTCGCACGGCGGCAGTGGCTCGCGCAGGCCATCGATATCAGCCCGACGAAGCGGCATGTCCAGCTGACCTTCCGGAACTCCGAGCGGGCGGCCCAGATCGCCATGGACCCGGCGACCCTGCAGAAGTGGCTGGACTGCCTGCATGAGGCCTACCGCACGGCCGCCTGGACGGCGCCGGCACCGAAGACGCGCGCCGAGCAGGACGCGCCGTCCACGCCCGTCCGGGCGCTCAAGATCACGCACTGACGACGACCCACTGACGAGGCCCATCCCGACCCGCTGCGGGGCGCCGGAGCGCCCG
>CANHFH010000169.1 GCA_947459825.1 Pseudomonadota bacterium
CGCATCGCTGCCGCGGACAGCGACCGAGACCTGCGGCGGGGGATCGATGATGAACGTCATGAGAGCCTCTCTTCCCTGAACAATCCTGTCGCCTGCTGCACGGGCCGGTCCGAGAACGAGAACAGCACCGCGTCGCCCGTCGCCTCATGCCGCACCGTGGCCCAGCTCGGCGCGACGAAGACATCGCGGGCCGACCACTCGATGACGGTGTCACCGATGTGTGTCCTGCCTTCGCCCTCGACCGGCGTGAACACCGTGGCGTCGGTGCTGCGGTAAGGTTGCGTCGCGAGACCGCGCGGCAGCAGCTGCATGAAGGTGGCGATGGTCGGCATCGCGAAGCCGCCGGTCACCGGGTTCACGAAGCGCATCTTGTAGCCATGGCAGGGATCCGGATCGCCGTTGCGGCGCAGCGTCTCGAGCGCTTCGCGCGTGCGAGAATAAGGATAGCTGAAGATCGGCGAGGTCAGACCGGACGCGCGGTGATCGACCGGCAGCAGGTTCGACCCGTAGCGCGCGAGGCTGTCGCCGACCGGGCGCGTCACAGGCTGCTCGACGGCGCCGAGGTGCTCCATGAACGAGGCGTCCAGCGCCTGCACCAGCGGGATGTCGAGCCCGTCGAGCCAGACGACCGGGTCCGGCGTGTCGTTGCCGTGGTCGTGCCATTCCCAGGACGGCGTGATGATGAAGTCGCCGGGATGCATCACCGTGCGCTCACCACCCACCGCCGTGTAGGCGCCGGTGCCTTCGAGCACGAAGCGCAGCGCGCTCTGCGTATGGCGGTGGCTGCGCGCGCGCTCGCCCGGCAGCACCAGCTGAAGCCCGGCATAGAGCGACGTCGTGATGCGCGACTGCCCCGCGAAGGCGGGATTCTCCAGCACCAGCACGCGCCGCTCCGCCTCCTCCACCGACACCAGACCGCCGGCCTCCATCAGCAGCGCCCGCGTCTCCGGATAGCGCCACACGGCGGCCTTGCAGCCGCTCGAGGGCTGCTTGGTGACGAGCGCGGCGAGCGACAACCACAGCGGCGCAAGGTTGCGCTGCGCGAGACGGTCGTAGAACTCCTGCCGTCGGCTCGCGGTCTCGTCAGGTCGTGCGGACATGCTTCGTCTCCGGTCGGTCGGACGGCGCAGCCCCTCAGGGCAACGCCACGGTCATCGGATCGTAGCAATAGAGCCACTCACGCCGCGACCGCGCGATGTCCTTGCGGATGAAGGCATCGCGCATCTCTGCGGCGTCGGTGATGTGGAACAGCTCACCGTGCTCCGTCGACTCGCGCACGATGCGGGAGGTGCGGGGCGCACGGTTGCGCTCGTAGCGCCGCAGCGCATCCGGCACCGGCTCGCCGCCGTCGAGGCAGCGTGCGAGCACCGCGCCGTCCTCGATCGCCATGTTCGCGCCCTGCGCCATGTAGGGCAGCGTCGGATGGATGGCATCACCTAGCAGCGTCGCGCGGTCGGTGCTCCAACGCTCGTGCAGCTCGCGGCTGTTGAGCGCCCATCGGAAGCACTGGTCGTGGTCCATCGCATCGATGATCGCCTGCACCTCGGGATGCCAGCCGGCGTAGTCCTGCTGCAGCTCCGTCCACGGCCGTCGCGCCGTCCAGGACTCCTCTTCCCAATCGCGCTCGTGGCAACCGACGAAGTTGAGCAGCGAACCGCCACGCAGCATGTAGACCACGGCATGGTTGCGGGGTCCGCACCAGACGGTCACCACCGGGCGCGCCGCCGCAGCGGGCAGACGCTCGGCCGGGACCGTGGCACGCCATGCCGCTTGCCCGGTGTACACCGGCTGCGCAGGACCGATGATGAGGCCGCGCACGACGGACTTGATGCCGTCGGCGCCGACGAGCACATCGCCCTCGTCCTCCCGCCCGTCCGCGAGCTGCACACGCGCTGCCCCACCGGTCTCGGTGAACCCGGTGGTGCGCGCCGACAAGGTGATGCAATCCGGATCGAGCCGCTGCACCACCTCGGCCAGCAGACCGTGCAGGTCGCGGCGGTGTACATGATAGTAGGGCGTGCCGTGCAGGCGCTCGTGTGTTCCGTCCTCGTTCAGCGGCACACGGTGCAGCATCTCGCCGGTGTCGAAGCGGCGGAACTCGTAGGCGAGCGGCCGGACCGCCACCGCATCGAGCCGCTCACGCAGGCCGAGCGTGTCCAGAACCTTGACGGAGTTGGCGCTCAACTGGATGCCCGCGCCCACTTCGCCGAGTTCCGGAGCCTGCTCGTAGATCCGCACCCGGTGGCCGCGCTGGATGAGGCAGGCAGCCGCTGTGAGGCCGCCGAGACCCGCGCCGACGACGAGTACCTTCATGACCTGTCGCGCCCCGCCCGATCGGCGGGCCGCGGTACGCGGCAGCACGATGCCTCGATGCATCGCTTCGCTCGGGTGTGTTTGGAGATGTCGAAGTTCATCTTGTAGCGCGATCGCCTCGGGGTCCCATCTTCACCCAAGCCCGCCGGGTCCATATGCACGCGCCGATCCTTGCACCCGCTTTCGCAAATCAACCGTCCGATTCTATAAATGAGGTCGATAGCACCCCTGCCGATGCCCGACGACGATTGAATCGGGCGACCCGGCACTGCATCCTTGCCGCCATGAAACGTTCAACGACGCGTGGGACGGGTGTCGGGGAGGAGGTCGGCGACGGCTTCATCCGGACGCTGCTCGCGGGGCCCGGCGGCCGCTTGACCCAAGCCTTCGAGAACGCCTGGACCTCGCCGCATACCTCACGGGTGGAGGCCAACGCCGAGCGCGGCGTCACGCGCTTCCTCGTCGACCGTGATCTGCCGCGTGCCGCGGGCGGCTTCGAGCTGTTCTCGATCCGCGACCAGATCCGCGTGGTCATCGAGGACCTGCAGAACACCGGACCGCGGACGGAGCGGGCGCCCGGCGAGAACCTGATCTCCTTCCGCATCCAGCTGGCCGGTGAGTTCATCGCCGGGATCGGCGGCAGCGAGCCGGTGCGCTTCCAATGTCCGCACCTCGGCGTCCGCTTCCAGCCGCGCGGCACCTCGTTGCGGCTCTTCTTCCCGCCGACCGCATCGGCGCGCTCGATCACGATCTTCTGCAGCCCGCAGTTCCTGCTCGGCAACCTCGTCACCGAGCGGGAGACGCTGCCGCTGCAGGCGCAGCAGCTGCTCACGGCGGCCGCGCCGGACTTCAGCTACTGCCGCCTGACGGTGACCGCCGAGATCATCGAGTGCGCCTCCGCGTTGCTCAACAACCCCGTGACCGGACTGCTGCGGCTGCCTTACGCCGAAGCCAAGATCCTCGAACTGTTGACGCTGTGCGTCGCCGCCTTCGGGCGCCTCGAGGCGGCATCGGTCCAGCAGTTCTCGGAGGCGGACATCGGCCGCTTCCACCGCGCGCGCGAGATCCTCTCGACCAAATTCAGCCCGCCGCCGACCATCGCTTCGCTGGCCCGGGAGCTCGCCATCAACGAGACCAAGCTCAAGAGCGGCTTCAAAGCGCTGTTCGGGCATACGGTGTTCGAGTACGGGCACGAATGCCGCATGCAGCATGCGCTGCACCTGCTGCGCGAGAAGCGCATCCGCATCAGCAAGGTGGCGGAGGCCGTGGGCTACCAGCACCAGGGCACGTTCGCCTCCGCGTTCAAGGCGCACTTCGGCATCCGGCCGAAGGATGTCCGGCTGCCGCCCGAGCCGAAGGTCGAGGCCTCGACGCGCGCCTAGCGCGCGCCGAGGCCTGTCAGGACTGCGGCGGCGGTCAGAACTTCACGCCGAACTGGATGCCGAACTCCCGCGGACGGTCGGTCTGCGCGAACTTCGCCTGACCGGCGGACGGCGCGTTGGCGATCCAGTGCGAGGTGATCTCGTTGGTGAGGTTGCGCCCGACGAGCGCGAGGTTCCACGAGCCGTCCGACGCGGAGAGACCGAGGCGTGCGTCGTACTTCTGGTAGCCCTCCTGGACCGTCAGCGGATCGGCGTCGAAGTTGGTGTTGAAGTCGTCGGTGTGGAACACCGACGCCATCGCGCGGAAGTCGATGCCCTTGCCGAAGAGCTCGCTGCCGGTCGGATATCGCACATCGATCGAGAAGCTGCCCGACAGATCCGGCGCGAACGAGGTCGACTTGCCGGTCAGGTCCTGACCGA
>CANHFH010000170.1 GCA_947459825.1 Pseudomonadota bacterium
CCCGTAACCGGCTTGCCGGTGCAGAGCCTCTACGGCCGCACGCGCCGTCCCACCCCTGAATCGCTGGCGGGGGTCGATGTGCTGCTGTTCGACATCCAGGACATAGGCTCGCGCACCTACACCTACATCTCCACGCTCGGCGAAGCGATGCGGGCCTGCGCCGAGCACGACAAGCCGCTGGTGGTGCTCGACCGACCGAACCCCATCGGCGGACGGCTCAGCGAAGGACCGGTGATGCCTGAGCAATGGCGCAACTTCATCGGCTGGGGCCCCATGCCGGTCACGCACGGCATGACGGTCGGCGAGGTGGCGCGCTTCTTCAACGCCACGCTCGGCATCGGCTGCACGCTGCAGGTGGTGCCGATGCGCGGCTGGCGCCGCGACATGGTCTGGGCCGACACCGGCCTCACCTGGACCCAGACCTCGCCGCACATCCCCGGCGTACGCCAGGCGCATCTCTATGTCGCGACCGGCATGGTCGCGATGTCGACCACCAACCTCAGCGACGGGGTGGGCACCACGCTGCCGTTCGAGATCGTCGCCGCCGAGTTCATCGACGCGCCGCAGCTCGCGGCCGCGCTCGACGCCCTGAAGCTGCCCGGCGTGCGCTTCCAGGCGCTCGCGGTGAAGCCCTTCTACGGCGGCTTCAAGGACAAGCCGCTGCGCGGCGTGCGGCTGCAGCTCGACGACCCGCGCGCCTTCGAGCCGCTGCGCACCGCGGTCTCCATCCTCGCCACGCTCGAGCGGCTGTACCCCGGCCGTATCGCCTGGGCCGAGGAGAAGATCATCGGCCGCCACTGGGGCGAGACCACGCTGCCCGCACGGCTGCGCGCCGGCGGATCGGTCGAGGACATCGCCATGGACTGGCGGAACGGCATGCAAGATTTTCTCGCTGCGCGCCGTGAAGCACTGCTGTACCGTTGAGGCATGGCAGCGCCCTCACAAGGTACGACGAGACACACCCCGACCGACAAGCCGTACACGCTCTACGCCTGGCACCTCTCCTACTTCGCCGGGAAGATGCGGGCGTACCTCGTCTACAAGAAGGTCCCGTTCGTCGAGGTGCCGGTCAGCTATCGGCTGCTGGTCGGTCCCGTGAAGCGCAACACCGGCGCGAGCGTGATGCCGACGATGACCACGCCCGAGGGCCGCTGGCTGCAGGACACGCGGCACATCATCGACACGCTGGAACCCCTCTACCCGACGCCGTCGATCTTCCCGACCACGCCGCGCCGCCGCATCGCCGCCGAGCTCATCGAGGCCTGGGGCGATGAATGGTGGATCCCGATCGCGATGCACACGCGCTGGACCTACACCGAGAACTACGCGCTGTTCGAGCGCGACGCCGGCGATGCGCTAGCGCGCTGGGCGCCGCGGTTCGTGAAGAATTACCTCGTCTCGCGCGTGGCGCACATGCTGCGCGGCTACTGCCCGCGGGTCGGCATCGTCCCGTCGCAGTACGCGATGATGGAGGAGTGGTCGATAGACATGCTCGATCTGCTCGAGCGGCACTTCGCGGCGTCACCTTACCTGCTCGGCCACCGCCCTACGCTCGCCGACTTCGGTCTCGTCTCGACGATGTACGGCCACCTCGGGCGCGACCCTTGGCCGAAGCGCGAGTGGATCGACCCGCGTCCGGCGCTGCGCGGCTGGATCGACCGGATGATGAGCCTCGACCACGAGACCGTCGCCGCGCGCTACGGCGCGGCGGCGCAGGACGACGCAGGCGATGCGATACCGCCGACGCTGGAACCCGTGCTGCGGGAGATCTGCCACGGGTTCCTGCCGATGGTGCAGGGCATCCTCGGCGAGGTGCGCGGAGCACGGGCGGCGCGCGCCGACGATGTACGCCCGCTGCCTCGCACGCTGGGTCCCGTCAGCTTCCCGATGGGCGAGCACACCTTCACGCGGCACGCCATACCTTTCACCCTCTACAAGATCCAAGGCCTGATGGATGCGTTCGATGCGATGCCGGAGCAGGACCGCGCGTCGGTGCGCGGATGGCTTCGGGACCTCGGCGGCGAGGGCTTCCTGGACCTCGACATCCCGCGCCTCGAGCGCGTCGCGATGCAGGTGCGCGTCCGAGGCGACCGGTGACGGACCCCTCGGCGGTCGGCCCGGCGAGCGACGCGGCGGACAGCGTCGACTACCTGATCATCGGCGGCGGCTCCGCGGGCAGCGTGCTCGCCGGGCGCCTCAGCGAAGACCCTGCGCTGCAGGTCACGCTGCTCGAGGCCGGCGGCGACGGCAAGGACTTCGTCATCCGTCTGCCGCTCGGCGCCTGGGCGATGCTGCCCACCGCGCTCAACAATTGGCGCTTCGAGACCGAGACGCAGCCGGGCCTCGGCGGACGGCGCGGCTACCAGCCGCGCGGCCGCGGCCTCGGCGGCTCGTCGGCGATCAACGCCATGGTCTACATCCGCGGCCACCGCCACGATTACGACCGGTGGGCCGCGCTCGGTGCCACCGGCTGGTCCTACGACGAGGTGCTGCCCTACTTCCGCCGCAGCGAGGACAACGAGCGGCTCGACGACGCCTTCCATGGCCGCGGCGGCCCGCTCAAGGTATCGGACCTGCGCACCGACAACCCCTTCCACGCGCGCTTCCGCGCGGCAGCGCTCGAGGCCGGCTTTCCGCTCAACGACGACTTCAACGGTGCGAGCCAGGACGGGCTCGGCGCCTACCAGGTGACGCAGCGCGACGGCGAGCGCTGGAGCGCGGCGCGCGGCTACCTCCATCCCCACCTCGCGCGCCCGAACCTGCGCGTCGAGACGCGCGCCCGCGTACAGCGCATCCTCTTCGAGGGGCGGCGCGCGGTCGGCGTCGAGTTCCTGCAGCGGGGTCGCCGCCGTCGGCTGTACGCGCGTCGCGAAGTGCTGCTCGCGGCCGGCGCCCTGCAATCGCCGCAACTTCTGATGCTCTCCGGGATCGGCCCCGCCGCCGAGCTCGCGCACCACGGCATCCCGCTGCTGCACGATGCGCCGGAGGTCGGCCGCAACCTGCAGGACCACCCGGATTTCGTGTTCGGCCTGCGCTCCGACAGCCTGGACGCCATGGGCATCTCATTCGCGGGCGTCGCGCGCATGACGCGCGAGTTCCTGCGCTATGCGCGCGAACGGCGCGGCATGGCCACCTCCAACTTCGCCGAGTGCGGCGGCTTCCTGCGCACCCGCCCGGATCTGCCTGCGCCCGATGTGCAGCTGCATTTCGTGACCGGATTGGTCGAGGATCACGCCCGCAGGATCCGCCTCGGCCATGGCCTTTCCTGCCATGTCTGCCTGCTGCGACCGCGCAGCCGCGGCAGCGTCACGCTCATGAGCGCGGACCCCTCCGCCGCGCCGCGCATCGACCCCGCGTTCTTCGCCGACCCCGCCGATCTCGAGGACATGGTGCAGGGCTTCAAGCTCACGCGTCGCCTGCTCGACGCACCATCGCTGGCACGCTGGATCACCGCCGATGTCTTCACGCCCGGCGTGACGGACGACGACGCCATCCGCGACGTGCTGCGCCGCCGCAGCGACACCGTCTACCACCCTGTCGGCACCTGCCGCATGGGCAGCGATGCCGCGAGCGTGGTCGACCCGCAGCTGCGGGTGCGGGGCATCGAGGGTTTGCGCGTGATCGACGCGTCGGTGATGCCGGCACTGGTCAGCGGCAACACCAACGCGCCGACGGTGATGATCGCGGAGAAGGCCGTCGACCTGCTGCGCGGCGTCGGCGCGCCCGTCAGCGCGGGCTGAAGCGTTCGACCGCGAGCCGCGCGAGCGCCTCGCCCTGCTCCTGCGTGAAATGCCCGGCATCCGGGATCTCGACCGGCTCCTGACAGCCCGCGATGACTCGACGCAGCGCCTGCATCACCGGCGGACCCAGCACCGGGTCACGCATGCCGATTCCCATCAGGCTGCGGCCACGCCACTCGCTGCGCCACCAATCTCGCGCCCGCCGCGCGATGTCCGCGCCTTCGTCGTCGGGCCGCTCGGGCACGAGGTCCGGGAACACGCGCAGCGCAGCACGATGCGCCTCGCTCGGGAACGGCGCCGCATACGCAGCGCACTCCGCGGGGGCGAGACCGGGCTCGCTGCG
>CANHFH010000171.1 GCA_947459825.1 Pseudomonadota bacterium
GAGCTCGTCGCCGAGCACGACGCGCAGATCAAGTACTCGACGGTGCAGAACTGGTACCCGGGCGACGAGAACGGCGTCGGCGGCATCTACAACTTCGTCACCAAGCGCGGCGAGTGCCGCGGCCGCAACTCGCGCATCTCCTGGACGCAGGTCGAGACCGGCTCCGCCATCACCTGGAAGTACCCGAGCTGCGTGCTGCGCGGCGAGAACTCGGTCGGCGAGTTCTATTCGGTGGCGCTCGCCAACCACTGCCAGCAGGCCGACACCGGCACCAAGATGATCCACATCGGGCCGAACACCCGCAGCACCATCGTCTCGAAGGGCATCTCGGCGGGCCGCGGCCAGAACACCTACCGCGGGCTCGTCAAGGTCCTGCCGACGGCGCAGGGCGCGCGGAACTTCACGCAGTGCGACTCGCTGCTGATGGGCGACCGCTGCGGCGCGCACACCTTCCCGTACATCGAGGTGCGCAACCCGAGCGCCACGGTGGAGCACGAGGCCTCGACCTCGCGCATCAGCGAGGACCAGCTGTTCTACTGCCTGCAGCGCGGCATCTCCGAAGAGGACGCCGTCAACATGATCGTCAACGGCTTCTGCAAGAGCGTCTTCAAGGAATTGCCCATGGAGTTCGCCGTCGAGGCCCAGAACCTGCTCGCCGTCAGCCTCGAAGGCTCGGTGGGCTGACACCGCATCGGAGAGACCCTGACCATGCTCGAGATCAAGGACCTGCACGCGAGCGTCGGTGGACGCAAGGTGCTCGACGGCATCAACCTCAGCGTGCCCGCGGGCGAAGTGCACGCCATCATGGGGCCGAACGGCTCCGGCAAGAGCACGCTCTCGTATGTGCTCGCGGGGCGCCCGGGCTATGAGGTCACGGGCGGCAGCGTGCAGTTCCGCGGCGTCGACCTGCTCGCCCTCGCCCCCGAGGAGCGCGCGCAGGCGGGCGTGTTCCTCGGCTTCCAGTACCCGGTCGAGATCCCGGGCGTGAACAACGTGTATCTCCTCAAGGCCGCGCTCAACGCGGCGCGCAAGCACCGCGGTCTGCCGGAGGTCGACGCCTTCGAGTTCCTGCAGCTGGTGCGGGCCAAGATGAAGCTGATGCAGATGGACGAGGCCTTCCTGTCGCGCGGCGTCAACGAGGGCTTCTCGGGCGGCGAGAAGAAGCGCAACGAGATCCTGCAGATGCTGGTGCTCGAGCCCGCGCTCGCGCTGCTCGACGAGACCGACTCCGGCCTCGACATCGACGCGCTGAAGGTGGTCGCGAACGGCGTCAACACGCTGCGCGCGCCCGACCGCTCGATCGTGCTCGTGACGCACTACCAGCGCCTGCTCGACCACATCCGTCCCGACCGCGTGCATGTGCTCGCGCGTGGCCGCATCCTGCGCAGCGGCGGTCCCGAGCTCGCGCTCGAGCTCGAAGCGCGCGGCTACGACTGGCTGCTCGCCGAAGCGGCGGCCTGAGGCCGCGGACACCCGCATGAGCACGAACGCCGCACCCGCCCTGCCCTCGACGCGCGACGAGAACTGGCGCTACGCGCCGCTGCGCGGCATCGAGCGCCTGCAGTGGACGCCGCCCGACGCGCTCACCGCGGAGGCGATCGAGTCCGCGCGCGCCGTGCTCGGCGACCTGGCACCGGCGACCGGCACCCGTTGGACCTTCATCGACGGGCATTTCGCCGCGGCGCTCTCGAACGGCCCCGCGCCCCAGATCGGCACCCGTGCGGGCACCGGCGCGGGCACGGACGCGGCGGCTGATGCTTCGGACAGCGGCGCCGACCTCGCCTTCGCGCGCCTCAACCGCCGCCATGCCGGCGCGCCGGTCACGTTGCACATCCCCGCCGACACCACGCTCGACCTCGAAGTCGCCTGCGTGGCGCTGAGCGTGGGCCATCCCGCGTTCGTCATCGAGGTCGGCCGGGGCGCGAAGCTGCAGCTCGTGGAACGCCATCTCGGCGCGGCGAACGCGCTCTCCAACCTCGGGTTGCAGCTGCGCCTCGCGCCGGGCGCGCGCGTCGAGCACTCGCGGCTGCTGCAGCCCGCGGCCGGCGCGCGTCACTTCGAGACCTTGCAGCTGCGGCTCGACGCCGGTGCGGAACTGCACCTCGTGCAGCTGACCACCGGCGGCGCCGCCACGCGCAGCACCGCGCTCGTCGAGCTCGCCGGTGCCGACGCCACGCTGCGCTGGCATGCGGCGATGCTGGGCGCCGGACAGCAGGCGCATGACGCCTACGTGCGGGTCACCCACGATGCGCCGGGCGCCCGCACCGAGCAGGCCTACCGCGGCATCGCCGCCGACCGCTCGCGGCTCGCCTTCAACGGCCACATGCGCGTGACCTCGCGCGCCCGCGGTGCGAACAGCGACCAGACGCTGCGCAGCCTGCTCGCAGGCCCGGCCGCCGAGGCCAACGCCCGCCCGCAGCTCGAGATCGACACGGACGATGTGCGCGCGAGCCACGGCGCGACCGTGGGCAAGCTCGACGCCGACATGCTGTTCTATCTGCTGTCGCGCGGCATCGCCCCCGACGCCGCCGAGTCCTTGCTGAAGTGGGCGTTCGTGAGCGATGTGCTCGCTAAGCTCCCGGACGCCGCGCTGCGCGCGCGCTTCGAGGCGGCGATCGCGCCCTTGTTGCCCGGCGCCGAAGCCGCGCGGAGCCTCGCATGAACGCCCGACCGCAGGACACCGCCGACACCCGCACCACCGATGCCGCGCCCTACGACGTCGCGCGCCTGCGCACCGAGTTCCCGGTGCTCGCCACCACCGTGCGCGGCAAGCGCCTCGCCTTCCTCGACACCGCGGCCTCGTCGCAGCAGCCGCGCGCGGTCATCGAAGCGGTGGCCGACTATCACCGCACGAGCCACGCCAACGTGCACCGCGGCGTCTACCAGCTGAGCCAGAAGGCCACCGACGCCTTCGAGGGCGCGCGTGAGCGCGTGCGCCGCTTCATCGGCGCGGCGAGCCTGCGCGAGGTGATCTTCACGCGCGGCACCACCGAGTCCATCAACCTCGTGGCGCAGTCCTGGGGCCGCAGGCTCGGCCCCGGCGACGAGATCCTCATCACCTGGATGGAGCACCACGCCAACATCGTGCCCTGGCAGATGCTCTGCGAGCGCAGCGGCGCGACGCTCAAGGTCGCCCCCATCGACCACCGCGGCGAGCTCGACCTCGACGCGTTCCGCGCCCTGCTCTCGCCGCGCACCCGGATCGCCGCCTTCACGCATGTGTCGAACGCGCTCGGCACGGTGCTGCCGGTGCGCGAGATGGTCGCCGCCGCCAAGGCGGTCGGCGCGCTGACGCTCATCGACGGCGCGCAGGCGGTCGCCCACCAGCGCATCGATGTGCAGTCGCTCGGCTGCGACTTCTACGTGTTCTCGGCGCACAAGCTCTACGGCCCGACCGGCATCGGCGTGCTGTACGGCCGCGAGGCGGTGCTGCGCGACATGCCGCCCTGGCAGGGCGGCGGCGACATGATCCTCACCGTGTCCTTCAAGGGCACCACCTACAACGACCTGCCGTTCCGCTTCGAGGCGGGCACGCCGAACATCTCGGGCGCGGTCGGCCTCGCCGCCGCCATCGAGTGGCTGGAGGCGCTCGGCATCGAGCGCGCGCATGCGCACGAGCAGGGGCTGCTGCGCCGCGCCACCGCCGCGCTCGCGCCGATCCCCGGGCTACGCATCATCGGCGAGGCGGCGCACAAGGGCGCGGTCATCTCCTTCACGCTCGAAGGCGTGCACCCGCACGACCTCGGCACCATCCTCGACGCCGAGGGCGTCGCGGTGCGCACCGGCCACCACTGCGCGCAGCCGGTGATGGAGTTCTTCGATGTGCCGGCGACGGCGCGCGCCTCGTTCGGTTGCTACAGCGACGACGCGGACATCGCGCAGCTCGTCGCGGCGCTCGGCCACGCGCGCGAGGTGTTCGGCTGATGGACCTCAAGGACCTCTACCGCGACGTGATCCTGGACCACAACAAGCGGCCGCGGAACTTCGGCCGCCTCGACCCCTGCGACTGCGCCGCCGACGGCAACAACCCGCTCTGCGGCGACCGCCTGACCGTGACGCTGCGGCTTGCGGGCGACCGC
>CANHFH010000172.1 GCA_947459825.1 Pseudomonadota bacterium
CGCCTACCTCGTGCGTATCGCGCGGCTCGACGCCACGGGGCCTGGGTTCCGCTCCGTCATCGCGCTCAACCCCGACGCGATGGCGGCGGCGCGCGCGCTCGATGCCGAGCGACGTGCCGGGAAGCTGCGCGGTCCGTTGCACGGCATCCCCGTGCTCATCAAGGACAACATCGCGACGCGGGATCCGTTGCCGACGACCGCGGGTTCGCTGGCGCTGGCGCGGGCGTTCCACCGCGCCGATGCGCCGTTGGTCGCGCGGCTGCGCGCCGCCGGCGCGGTGATCCTCGGCAAGACCAACCTCAGCGAGTGGGCGAACTTCCGTTCGACCCGCTCGAGCAGCGGCTGGAGCGCCGTCGGCGGCCAGACGGGCAACGCCTACGATGTGCGCCGCAATCCTTCCGGTTCGAGTTCGGGATCGGGCACGGCCGCCGCCTTGAGCCTCTGCGCTGCGGCGGTGGGCACGGAGACCGACGGCTCGATCCTCTCGCCCGCGGCCGTGAACGGGCTGGTCGGCTTCAAGCCTTCGCTCGGCGTGGTGAGCGGCGTCGGCGTGGTGCCCATCTCGCCGCGGCAGGATGTCGCGGGACCGATGGCGCGCAGCGTCGCCGACGCCCGTCTGCTCGCCGAGGCGATGTACGAGCGGCCGCGGCGCGGATCCGCCGCGACGGCTGCCGCGGCGACCGCCGCCGGCACGACGCCGCGCACCCTGCGCATCGGCCTCTTGCCCGCACCCGGCAACCTGCGCGTCGAGGTGGCGGCGCGTTACCGCGCGGCGCGCGATGCATGGCGCGATCTCGGCGCCGAGGTGGTCGATGCGCCGTTGCCGCCGACCCTCGCGCAGGCGGGCGATCCGGAGTTCACCGCGCTGCTGTACGAGTTCAAGGCGGCGCTCGATGCCTATCTCGGCGCGTTGGCGCCGGGGATGACCGAGGCGTCGTCGCTCGCCGCGCTGATCGACTTCAACCGCCGCAACGCCGACCGTGAACTGCCGCTCTTCGGGCAGGAGATCTTCGAGCTGGCGGCGGCCAAAGGTCCGCTGACCGACCAGGCCTACCTCGATGCCGTCGCGGCGCTGCGCCGGCTCGTCGAGACCGAGGGTCTCGAGCCGATGTTCCGCGACCTGCGGCTCGACGCGATCGTCGCGCCCGGCGCCGGACCGGCGGCGCTCATCGATCCGCTGCTCGGCGACCGCCGGGAATCCGGCGGCCCGCCGCTCGGTTCCGCCGCAGCGATCGCCGGCTACCCGAGCATCACGCTGCCGATGGGCCTCGCGAAGGGCATGCCGGTCGGCATGACCGTGGTCGCGCCGCGATACGCCGAGGATGCGCTGCTCGACATCGCCGCGCGCTTCGAGCGCGAGGCCGCCTTCCGCGTGCCGCCCTCGCAGCGCTGACGTCGGTCGACGTTCCGACCCTGCATGGGCCGTGCCGGCGAGTTCGGCGGCCCCCGGGTGGCGTAAACTGCGACGGGATGAAAACCGGAGAGGTCCGATCCATGCCACGCGCCACGATTGCCGTATCCGCGACTCTGCTGCTGCAGGCCCTCGCCACCGCCGCGTCCGTGCAGACCGCGTCCGCGCAGGCCGCTGCCGCACCGCAGACCGCGGCGGCCCCGAGCGCGCCGCCGCCCGCCTGCACGGTCGGCGTGCGCGCCGGACGCCTCGTGGACCCGGTCGCGGGCAAGGTGCGCAGCGCGCAGGCCCTCCGCATCGGCGGCGAGCGCGTCCTGGGGGTGCTCCCGGACGGGCCCGCGGCGCTCGTCGGCTGCGCGCGCGTCGTCGACCTCTCGGGCGCCACGGTGCTCCCGGGACTCATCGACTCCCACGTGCACATGACCTCCGACCCCACGATCCGTCGCTACGAGCGGCTCGGGCTCTCCATCCCGCGGCTCGCGCTGATCGGCGCGGCCAACGCGCAGCGCACGCTGCTCGCGGGCTTCACCACCGCGCGCAACCTCGGCTCGGACGGCTACACCGACGTGGCGCTGCGCGACGCCATCAACGCGGGCGACGTGCCCGGGCCGCGGCTCGTGGTCTCGGGTCCCGGCATCGGCATCACCGGCGGCCACTGCGGGAGCAACCTGCTCGCGCCCGAGTTCCGTCAGACCTCGCTCGGCACCGCCGACGGTCCCGACGAGGTGCGCAAGGTGGTGCGCCAGAACATCCGCTACGGCGCCGATGTCATCAAGTATTGCGGCACCGGCGGCGTGTTCTCGAAGGGCACGCAGCCCGGCATGCAGCAGTTCACGCCGGAGGAGGTCGCGGCGCTGATCGACGAGGCGCGCATGCACGGCCGCAAGGTCGCGGTGCACGCGCATGGCGCGGCCGGCATCAAGGTGGCCCTGCGCGCGGGCGTCGATACCGTCGAGCACGTGAGCCTCATCGACGACGAGGGCCTGGAGCTCGCCAGGAAGTACAAGGTCTACTTCTCGATGGACATCTACAACACCGAGTACACGCAGTCGGAATCCAAGCGCCGCGGCGAGCTCGAGGAATTCATCCGCAAGGACCAGATGATCGCCGAGATCCAGCGCCGCAACTTCGAGCGCGCGCTGAAGGCGGGCATCCGCATGATCTACGGCACCGATGCCGGCATCTACCCGCACGGCGACAACGCGCGGCAGTTGGCGGTGATGGTGCGCTACGGCATGACGCCGATGCAGGCGATCCAGTCCGCGACCGTGAACGCCGCCGATGCGCTGGGGCTCGCCGGGCAGGTGGGGGAGCTCTCGCCGGGCGCCTACGCCGACCTCATCGCGGTGACGGACGACCCGCTCGCCGACGTCCGCGCGCTCGAGCGCGTGTCGTTCGTCATGAAGGGCGGGGTGGAGCAACGGCGCTAGCGGCAGCCGGCCGAGCGCATTTTTTGAGCCCGCGGCCGGGTACGCTGCCGCGACCATGCCGATCCGTCCCCCGCATCCGCACCCGCGCCGCGACGATCAGGGCCGCGCGGTCCTCATCGAGAGCCCGTCGATCGCCTCGCCGCTCGAGCAATGGCTGGACCCGTCGGCGATCGCGGTCGCCGTGCCCGACGGACCCCTCGTGGAGACCCTCAACGGCATCCCGTTCTCGCGGCAGCCCTCATCGGCGCCTTGGCCGGGAGACGTCTGGCGGGAGGAGGCCTGCTGCTTCGACGAGCCGCCCTTCGAGCCGCCCGCCGGGCTCGCGCCCGCCGCCGGTGTCGTGACCATCGAGCCCGATGGGCGCGTCTGGTTGGTGGCGCCGACCAACGGCTTTGGCGGCTACAAGCTCACCTTCCCGAAGGGCAAACTGGAGGCGGGCCTCGATCGCCGTGCCGGTGCGCTCAAAGAGGCCTGGGAGGAGTCGGGGCTGCGGGTCGCGCTGACCGGGTTCCTCGCCGACGTGCCGCGCTCGACCAGTTGGACGCGCTACTACCTCGCGCGGCGCATCGGCGGCACCCCCGCCGACATGGGTTGGGAGTCGCAGGCCGTGTGGCTCGTGCCGCAACCGCGGCTCCCGGGCATCGCGGGCCACGCCAACGACCGACCGCTGCTCGCGGCGCTGGCCGCGATCATGGGCGCGGCCCCGGCCGCGCTGAAGGACTGAGGGGGGCGGAGCATGTGGATCTGCCTCGCAGACGCCTTCCTGAGCATCGTCGACAAGGGCGACCCGACGCACGCGACCCTGCTGGTGCGCGCGCGCCGTGCGGGTGACATCGAGCGCGTGTTCCCCGAGGCCGTGGTCTCGACCCGGGGCGGCAGCGACTACGCCTACCGCGCGCGGCTGCCGCGCGAGCGCGTCGCCGGCCGCATCGCCGAGGCGCTGCGCGGCATCGACTACGGCAACTTCAAGGCGACGGTGAGCGACCGACGGCGCCACGATGTCTACATGGATGTCTGGGCCGTGCTCGCGCGCGACCAGGACCGACCGTAAAGAAAACGGCCGGGACCCTTGCGGATCCCGGCCGTCGGTATCGCGCCGCAGGCCGGCGCGCCGCGGAGGCGGTCAGGCCTTCGGCTTGCGCGCTTCCTCGATGACCTTCTCCGCGACGTTGCGCGGCACGAGGTCGTAGTGCGGGAACTCCATGGTGTACGAGGCGCGGCCGC
>CANHFH010000173.1 GCA_947459825.1 Pseudomonadota bacterium
CGGCGCGGCTCATGGGCGGCCCCAGCGACTTCGGCGTGCTCGGCGTGGTGGCGGCGGGTCGCCGCTTCGGGCAGCAGCTCGACGGCACCGGCACGGAGCTCTACGGGTTCATGACCTTCGGCACCGACAAGTTCATCAACAAGGACTTCGGCGTGACCGCGGCGGATGCCGTCGGCTCCGGTCTGCCCGTGACCGCCTTGAGCGGCGGCTATCGCTCGACCGGCGTCCAGCTCGTGCACCGCCGGCATCTCACCCGCAAGCTGCATGCGATCGCGCAGGCGGGCGTCGAGTTCTATTCGAGCGACATCGGTGACAGCCCCATCGCGCGCAGCGATACGGAGTTCGAGCTGTCGCTGGCTCTCGTCTGGCGCTTCTGATCGGGCGACGATCCCGGCGCCGCAGCGCTCAGCCATCGAGCGGCTCGCTGCGTGCGTCGGGGAAGCGGATCTCGACGCGGGTGCCGACGCCCGGACTGCTTTCGATCGTCACCGGCCACCCGAAGCGGTCTGACAGACGGCGAACGATGGTGAGCCCGACACCGTGTCCGCCGCGCCGTGCGGTATCGCCGCGGACGAACGGTTGGTACATCGCGTCGAGCTGCTCCGGGGCCATGCCGACGCCGGTGTCGCGGATGACGACGGAGGCGGCGCCGATCTCCACCGCCACCTCGCCTGCGTCCGTGTAGGAGAACGCGTTGCGCAGCAGGTTGCCGAGCAGCACCGGTAGCACCTTCTCGGGCGCCTCGACGGACAGGCGATGGGTGGCGGTGAGCCGCGACCCGATGGGCCGGCCGGCTGCGAGCAGACGCGCCCGGTCGAGCTCGTCGGCGAGCACATCGTTGATGCAGGTGTCCTCCACCGGCAGACCGGTCTGCGACTCCCGGGCGAGCAACAGGAAGGCGCTGGTGAGCTCCTCCATGTCCCGCGCCGCCCGCGTGATGCGCGCCACGGACCGGCGGCTCGCCTCGCTGAGGCCGGCGTCGGTCTCGAGCATGCCGGCCGACAGCTGGATCACCGTGAGCGGGCTGCGCAACTCATGGCTGGCGTCGCGGGTGAAGTCGCGCTCGCGCGCGACGAATTCATTGAGGCGCTGGGCGTAGCGGTTGAGCGCCTCGGCGAGCTCGCGTACCTCGTCGTCGGCGTCCTTCGGCAGCTTGGCGGGATCGAGGTGTGCGGGGTCCGGCGACGCGGGGTCGAGCCCGCGTACCGCCCGCGCCAACGCGATGACGGGCGAGAACGCCCGCCGTGAGGCGCGGAACGCGAGCCAGGTCGTCAGGTACAGCACCAGCAGCACCATCGCGAGCGGCAGCAGACCGAACATCGTGGCGAGTTTGCCGACCCCGCTGCGGTCGAACATCAGGTACAGCCGTTCACCGCCACGGTCCGACACGAGGACGACCGTCTCGACGCCGTCGACCACGCGGTCGTGATAGCCCGGGGGCAGGCCCGCGATCGGCGCCGGTGCGGCGCCGAGATGGCCGGTGAGGTTCACGGTCGCAGGCAGCGGGAACGCGGGGTCGCGGTCGCGCTGCTGCCAGAAGTGCGCGGCTTCTTCGCTCAATGCCTGACGGATCAGCACGCCCTCGAGCAGCAGGCTCGCGAGGAAGACGCCGACCACCGCCGCTGCGCCGATGAACACGGACTGCAGCAGGAAAGCGCGTCCGAGCCGCGCGCGCACTCCGTCAGCGGCCATCGTCGTCCGACAGCCGGTATCCGGCACCGGCGATGGTGTGCAGCAGCGCGCGGTCGAACGGCTTGTCGATCGCCTTGCGCAGCGAGTAAAGATGGCTGCGCAGCGTGTCGCTGTCGGGCAGCAGGTCGCCCCAGACCTCGCGTTCGAGCTGTTGCCGTGTGACGACGCGCGGCGAGGCGCGCATCAGCACGGTGAGCAGCTTGAGGCCGATCGGCGTGAGCGTGAGCGTCTGGCCGGTACGCGTGACCCGCAGCGTGCCGGTGTCCAGCGTGAGGTCGCCGACGGTCAGCACCTCGCGGGCGACAGCGCGGCGGTGACGGCGGAGGAGGGTGCTGATCCGCGCTTCGAGTTCACGGACCTCGAAGGGCTTGACGAGGTAGTCGTCGGCGCCGGCGCTGAGGCCGGTGATCTTGTCGTCGAGCGTGTCGCGGGCCGTGAGCATCAGGAGCGGCGTGTCGATGCGGGCCTCCTCGCGCAGCTTACGGCACACCGAGAGCCCGTCGAGCCCCGGCATCATGATGTCGAGCACGATGACATCGTAGGGGTTCGTCACCGCGAGATGCAGCCCCGTGATGCCGTCGGCCGCGTAGTCGACCGCGAACCCCCGGTGCTCGAGGTACTCGATGATCGCGCCCGCGATGTCGCGGTGGTCGTCGACCAGCAATATGTTGGGTTGTCGCGGCTCGTCTGTCATGGGGGCGGTCGTTCCGTGCCCGCAGTGTACCCCGGGCCGTCAACCGCCGGCGGTAAGACCGCCTCCCCGCGGTGCCGGGGATGCCGCGAGCAGCTCGAGCTCGGCGGCGCTGCGGCGGTAGCGCAAGGTGCGGCCGCCATCCATCTTGCTGTCGAGCGCCACCCACTCGTCGCTGCCCGCGGCGTAGGCGAGCGTGATGTCGATGCCCTTGCCCTTGAGCGCATAGCGCTTGACAGGGATGTCGCGCGCGCCGATGCGCTTGGTGGTCGATCCGAGCGGTGCGATCTGCACCGGCACATATTCGCCGGTCTGCGAGTTGAGGAGGGTCTTGCTGCGCAGCAGCACGCCCTTGTCCCAGTAGGCGAAGCTCGCCACGCAGTCACCGAGGGTCCGCTCGCCTTCTTTGGTGGTGACGACGAAGGCGTCGCCGCGGGCGCGGCCGTTGACGGCGGACTTCTTGCCGTTGGAGTCGGTGGCCGCGTCGATCGACCGCAGGCAGCCGCCGCGCCACAGCTCGGTGTTGCGGTGGTCGTAGGCGAAGGCGGTGATGCGCAGCAGCTTCACCTCAAACCGCGCCTGGGTCTCGATGCGCGTGGCATCACCCGCCGGCGTCAACGAGAACCGTTGGTAGCCGATCGCCCGGTCGTCGAGGAACACATCGAAGCTCAGCTTGCGGGCGCCTTCCGCTCCGTTGGCCTGCAGCGGGGAGGCGAGCACGGCGATCAGCGAGGCTGCAGCGATGGAAAGGGTCGCGACGGGTCGAGTCGTGACCGCACGGCGGGTCGGTGATGTCATGTCGGATGCTCCCATGGAGGTCGTTCCTGTGGTCAGGAGGCCCGCGGCGGGCCGGGGAAGAACGCGTTGGTGCGACGGATGTAGGCCTGGTAATCAGGGCGGCGCTCGCCGATGTCCTTCTCGAGCAGCGCCACGCCCGACACCTTCAGCAACATGAAGGACATCAGCAGCGGGCCGACGATGCTCCACCACCCGCCGGCGGACAGCGCGATCAGGAACAGTCCCCACCACACGCAGAAGTCGCCGAAGTAGTTCGGGTGTCGGGTATAGCGCCACAGGCCGGAGCCCAGCACCTTCCCGCGGTTGGCAGGGTCGCGCTTGAAGCGCGCGAGCTGCCAGTCGCCACCGGCCTCGAACACCATCCCCACCAGCCAAAGGGCCACTCCGGCCGCATCCAGCCAGCCGAGCGGTGCCGATGAGCCGATCGCGGCCAACAGCGGCAGCGAGATCAGCCACGCGAGCCCGGCCTGCAGGCCGAAGACGATGTAGAGGCTCTTGAACGCGAAACCGGGATCGTTCCTGGCGCGCATCTGGCGATACCGGAAGTCCTCGCCGTGACCGTGGTTGCGCCAGGTGATGTAGGCGGCGAGCCGGATCGCCCAGAGCGCTACCAAGCTGATCACCAGCCAGGCGCGTGGACCGGGTGAAGTCTGACCTGCCAGGTAGACGGAAGCGGCCAACAGGAACATCAGCGACCATAGGCTGTCGACGATGCTCACATCGCGCAGCGGCAGGCTCAGCAGCCAGCCGGCGCTGGCGAAGAGCGCGAGCGCCGCGAGCCCTTTGGCCCAGAGGATGGGGTCAAACATGGCTGCGCACCTCTTGGGGGATGAGCGTAGGGTCTTCATCCTTCTGCGGAGCGGCGGACGAG
>CANHFH010000174.1 GCA_947459825.1 Pseudomonadota bacterium
ACTCCATCGAGAAGAACATGCCGAGTCGCAGTGCGGTGTCGGCGGTGATGGGGCGGTGGCCGTTCACGATCTCGCTGATGCGGCTCGGCGGCACGTCGATGTCGGCCGCCAGCTGCCGGGCCGTGATCCCATGGGGCTTCATGAAGTCCTCGAGCAGGACCTCGCCGGGGTGGATCTCGTCGAGCAGTTTGGTCATCGTCCTCACACCTCGTCAAAGGAGCGGATCACGGTCGAGGTTATTCCGTGTTAGAGATTCCGTCAAGCGGAACAGTGGTTCGAACTTAAGCGGTCCAAGCCTGAGGCAAGTTACACCCCGGCGCTCCTCGCGGAGTCGATCTCGCCGGGTACGAATCTGGCGTGTTTGCCTAGTTTCAGTGCGCGCTCGCTCGGGGAGGGGAGGCGTACGCTATGCGCAGGCGATGCGGACGCGATCCTCAGCGGCCGACCGCGCCCTACTCGGGCTCGGCGTCTACGAGGGCGTGCCGATCCTCACGCCGGCAGAGTTCTTGGCGCGGGTGCGGCAGAGATGAGCGCTGCTTGCCGCTAGTTATTACGGAAGTTAAACTCGGTCGATGAATGCCAAGCTCAAACTGCGCAGAATCGGCAACTCGCTCGGACTCATCGTCCCCAAGGAGTTGTCGGACCAGCTGCATGTGAAGGAAGGCGACACGCTCCACGCAATCGTCGACCCGGAGGGCGGCGTGCGGCTGACGCCCTTCGACCCGCAGTTCGAGGCGGCGATGGCGGCGTTCGAGCGGACGCGGCGCAAGTACCGTAACGCGCTCAAGGAGCTCGCCAAGTAACGGCGGGCGAGCAGCATGTCACCCGTTTGGGTCCCCGCCGATGCGGTAATCGCGATCCATCAAGCGCTGATGCAGGAGCACGGCGGGTTGGTCGGCCCCGCGCGGCCCGGGAGCCTAGAAGCGGCTCTCGCGAGGCCCCAGCATCTGCATCACTACGGCGCGCCGGCCCCCTCGCTCGCCCGCTTGGCGGCAGCGTACGGTTACGGCTTGGCAAGGGGCCATTGTTTCACAGACGGCAATAAGCGCCTTGCTCTGGCTGTGATTGATGTGTTTTTGCAGATGAATGGCGCGGAGTTGGCCGCCTCGGAGCCGGACGCGGTGGTGACGCTGCAGGCTCTGGCGGCAGGCGAGATGACCGAGGATGGGTTGGCCGAGTGGGTGGCCGAGAACCTACGATCGGTCGCGTAGGCGAGCCGCCCTGTCTGCACGAAAACACCCGACTCGGCGGTGGCGACGGCGCGCTGTGTAGGTCGGCGGCGGCGGCGCACTGTGAATGCGTTAGTACTTCGTCAGTACCTGGTTCATACGGCGCGACAGGTACGCGGCCAGGGTCTCGCTTGCAGGTCCTCGGGCAGGCGAGTTCACAGATCCGGCATATCTGCACGAACGCGACGGATTGACCGATACCCACACCGGCCCGGGCGTCCTAATCTCATCCGGCGCAAGCGAGGCGACCATGCCCAAGGAAGCGGTGCCCAAGGAAGCGGTGTTCACGCTGAAGCTCGAACCGGATCTGCGGCGGGCGTTCATGGCGACCGCACGGGCGAACGACCGGACAGCCTCGCAGGTGGTGCGCGACCTGATGCGGGAGTACATCAACCGGCATCAGCGGGTGGACGAGTACGCCGCGTTCCTGTCCGCGAAGGTGGAGCGGGCGCGGGCGCAGGCGTCGGCGGGGCGCTGTGCGGCAGCCGCGGACGTCGAGGCGCGCTTCGCCTCGACGCGATCCTTGAGCCGGAACGGATGAGGGGCGAGGCATGAATGTCGTCTGGACGCTCGAGGCGCAACGTGACCGCGAGGACATCTTCGAGTTCAATGCGGCGGGCGACCCCTCGGACGCGGTCCGCATCGATGAGCGGTTCTCGGCGGCGGCACGGCGGCTCGGGTACCAGCCTCTGAAAGGGCGGGCGGGACGGGTCGTCGCCACGCGCGAGTACCTCGCGCACGAGCACTACCGCTTGGTCTACGAGACCCGCGACGGGTCGCTGTGGATCCTCGCGCTGGTGCATGTGACGCGGCATTGGCCGGCGCCGCGCGGGGCGTGAGGTGTGGCGCCGGATCGGATCTACTGGGTGTAGAGTGGAATCGTCCGTTAAGTCGAGCGGTGGACCATGATCAAGCGGCGCGCGGTGTTTGCGGTGTGGCTCGTGCTTGGCGCGGGCCTACCCCCTGCCCTCGCCGCGGATACGGCGGACGAGTTGGCCGCGGTAGCGTCGCAGCGGCTGAAGGACGGCGACCGGGACGCGGCGATCGAGGCCCTGCAGGCGGCGGTCAAGACGGACCCCGCGCACGGCTCGGCGGGGCTGCTCATCACGACCCTGCACCAGGCGGGGCGCATCGAAGAGGCCTACGCGCTCGGCGAGCGGTACCGTCGCGAGGGGCCGCGCAATCCGCGTGCGTTGTTCCGTTACGGCTGGCTGCTCGCGTTCATCGGCGAGGTGGAGCGCGCGGAAGTTTTGTTCCGCGACCTCGTGGCGCTCGATAAGGGCGGCATCTACGAGGCTTGGGGCAATGGCGAGCTCGCCTATCTGGCGCGGGCGCGTGGCGATGCGCGCGGTGCGGTGGCGTTCATGGAGCGTGCGGTCGCGGCGCGGCCGGCGGACATGATCTCGCGGGTCGGGCGCGCGCACATGATGGTGGAGGCGGGCGATGTGCGGGCGGCGGTGCCGCTGCTCGAGGCGGAGCTCGCCGCCAACCCGGCGGCGCGCGGTTACGGCGCGGTGCCCGCGGCCTTGGTGCTCGGTTGGGCGCAGCGCTTGGCGGGCGACGAGGCCGCGGCAGCACGCTGGCTCGACCCGCTGGAGGCGGAGCTTTTCGCGGCGCAAGCGAACGCGACCGTACGGCAGCTCGGCATGGAGCCGATGAACGCGGCGCGGCAGTTGGCGTATCTCGCGGTGCGCGGCCGGCGCGACGAAGCGCTGCTCACGCGCTCGCGGGGCGCGGTCGATGCGGAGCGCAAGCGGCTCGGCTTGGGGGCGTTGCGGCGGGAGGGGACGCGCTGAGCGGGGCTGACGCCCCCGCACCGCCTCAGACGTCGAGGTTCGCGACCGACAGGGCGTTCTTCTCGATGAACTCGCGGCGGGGTTCGACTTCGTCGCCCATCAGCGTGGTGAACACTTCGTCGGCGGCTATCGCGTCCTCGATGCGCACCTGCATCAGGCGGCGCACCTCGGGGTTGAGGGTGGTCTCCCAGAGCTGTGCGGGGTTCATCTCGCCGAGGCCCTTGTAGCGCTGGATGGTCTGGCCGCGCTTGGCGTGCTCGAACAGCCAGTCGATGGCTTCGCGGAAGGTGCTGATGTCGTGGCGCGATTCGCCGCGCTGCACGAAGGCGCCCTCGCCGATCAGGCCCGAGAGCGTGCGCGCGAGCTCGGCGATGCGCGCGTACTCGGCGGAGGCGAAGAAGTCGCGCGGCAGCAGGCGCTCGTAGTGGCTGCCGTGCTCGGCGCGCGCGATGTGGATGCGCGCGACGGCTGAGGAGGCGGCACCCGCGGCGGGCGCATCGCCCTCGCCCGCTTGCGCGGCGCCCGGCTGCAGCGTGAGCGTGTAGCGCGCGGCGCCGTCGGCGCCGGAGTTGAGGCGCGCGGTGAGCGCATCGACCCAAGCCTGCAGGCGGGTGCGATCGGCGAAGTCCGCGGGCGAGATGACGGGCATGTACACGAGGTTCTCGAGCACGCGCGCGTCGTAGCGGCGCGCCCAGCGGGCGACGATGCCCTGCACTTCCACATGGTGGCGCGCGAGGGACTCGAGGCCGGGGCCGCGCAGCGACGGCGCGGCGGCGTTCACATGGAGCGCGGCGTCGTCGAGCGCAGTGTTGAGCAGCATCGCGTTGAGTTCGGTGTCGTCCTTGACGTACACCTCCTGCTTGCCGCGCTTCACTTTGTACAGCGGCGGCTGCGCGATGTAGATGTGGCCGCGTTCGATAAGCAGCGGCAGCTGGCGGTAGAA
>CANHFH010000175.1 GCA_947459825.1 Pseudomonadota bacterium
AATGGCGGCCGATGGCGGCGCCCGTCAGGATGCCGGTGTCGAGCGGCAGCGTCCGCGTCGTGACGCCGGCGACACCGGGGCGCGTGTAGTCGAGACGCTGGTCGGACTGGGTGACGAAGCCGGCGGTGCCGGTGACGTACCACTGACGGTCCTCGGACGCCCGGGCGGCGTCGGCGCCGGCCAGCGCGACCATAACGAGGCCCGCAGTCGCGAGCAGTTTCCCTGCATGGATGTTCGACATGAGATCACTCCTTGTGGATGAAGATGAGGACGCTGCATCGCAGTGTCTGGGGAGGGATGCTGAAGGCCCGGCCGTGAAGAGGATGTGAAGGCGCCGTCAACGAAGGGTCAACGCGCGGAGATTCCGCACTGGTCGGGGTTTCGACCCCGCTGATACACTGCAGGACATGGGATCCCGCCGCGCTGCGCTGACCGCGGCCATCTTCCTGATGGCGACCTCGGCCATCGGTCCCGGATTCATCACCCAGACCGCGACCTTCACCAGCAAGCTGGGCGCAGCGTTCGCCTTCGCCATCCTCGCGTCCATCCTCATCGACTTCGTCGTGCAGCTGAACATCTGGCGCGTGGTGACGCTGACCCGCATGCGGGCGTCCGACCTCGCCAACGCCGCGCTGCCGGGCGCGGGTCATCTGCTCGCCGTGTTGGTGGTCATCGGCGGGCTGTTCTTCAACATCGGCAACATCGGCGGTACGGGGCTCGGCCTGAACGCGCTCGCGGGGCTCGATCCGAAGTGGGGCGGGCTGCTGAGCGCCCTGTTCGCCATCACGCTCTTCTTGTCGCGCCGCGCAGGCGCCGCGTTCGACCGCTTGGTCATCGTCGCGGGCGTGGTCATGATCGCGTTGACCGTCCATGTCGCCTTCGTCTCCTCGCCGCCGGTCGGCGAGGCGCTGCGCCAGACCGTGTTCCCCGACCAGGTGGATTTCGCGACCATCACCACCATCGTCGGCGGCACGGTCGGCGGCTACATCACCTATGCGGGCGCGCATCGGCTGCTCGACAAAGGCATGACCGGTCCCGAGAACCTCGGCGCGGTCAGCCGCGCCGCCCTCACCGGCATCGCCGTGACCGGCGTGATGCGTTTCGTGCTGTTCCTCGCGGTGCTGGGCGTGGTGGCGGCCGGTGCGCAGATCGATCTCACGAGCGGCAGCGCCAACCCCGCGGCGCAGGCCTTCGAGGCCGCAGCGGGCGCCACCGGGCTGCGCATCTTCGGCGCGATCCTCTGGGCCGCCGCCATCACCAGCGTCGTCGGCGCCGCCTACACCTCGGTCTCGTTCTTGACGGTCTTCAAGGCGGACATGAGCGAGCGCGCCCGTGACATCGCGACGGTCGTGTTCATCGCGGTCTCGCTGCTGCTGTATCTCGTCATCACGACGCCGCCCGCGAAGATGCTGGTGTTCGTCGGCGGCCTCAACGGCTTGATCCTGCCGATCGGGTTCTCCATCGTGCTGTACGCCGCTTGGGCGCGCGCCGACCTGATGGGGGGTCACCGCTATCCGCGCTGGCTGCTCGGCCTCGGCGTGCTGGTCTGTGCGCTGACCTGGTACATGGGGTACAAGTCGATCGGTCCGATCTTTGCGCTGCTCGGTCCCTAGAGCGGACACCCGATGAGGTGATGATGAAGACGCTCGATCTCAACAGCGACCTCGGCGAAAGCTACGGCGCATGGCGCATGGGCGATGACGCTGCGATGCTCGAGGTCGTCTCGAGCGCCAATGTCGCCTGCGGTTTCCATGCCGGCGACCCGGCCGGCATCCTGCGCACCGTGAAGGCGGCCGCCGAGCGCGGTGTCGCCATCGCCGCGCACGTCTCCTATCCGGACCTCGCCGGTTTCGGCAGGCGCGACATGGACATCGCACCCGCCGATCTCACCGCCGATGTCGTCTACCAGATCGGCGCGCTTTCCGGTCTCGCTGCCGCCGCGGGCTCGAAGGTCCGCTATGTGAAGCCGCACGGTGCGCTCTACAACCGCATCGCCGTCGATGCCGTGCAGGGTGCAGCCGTCATCGCAGCGCTCAAGTCCGTCGATCCCACGCTCGTGCTGATGGGCCTCGCAGGCGCGCCGATCCTCGATCAGGCGCGCGCGGCAGGTCTCGCGGTCGTCGCGGAGGCGTATGCCGACCGCGCGTACACCCCGGCGGGGCATCTGGTGCCGCGCCGCGAGGTCGGCGCCGTGCTGCACGACGCGTCGCTGATCGCGGCACGCATGGTCCGGCTTGCGACCGAGGGCGTCGTCGAGGCGATCGACGGCAGTGTCATCCGCATCGACGCGCAGTCGATCTGCGTGCACGGTGACAGCCCGGGCGCCGTCGCCATCGCCCGCGAGGTCCGCGGTCGGCTCGAGGGCGCGGGCATCGCCGTCGCGCCGTTCCTGCCTATGCGCAGCGCCTGATCCGTCACGGCACCATGCGCATCCTGCCGGTCAACCGGTCGACTGTGCTCGTCGAACTGCAGGATCTCGACCAGGTCCTCGCGCTCCATGCCAGCCTGATGTCGCAGCCGCTCGACGGCATCGAAGAGATGCTGCCCGCGGCCCGCACGCTGATGCTGCGCTTCGATGCGAAGCGACTGTCGGCCGAGGCCCTCGCGGCGATCCTGCCGCAGCGTGACCTCGCCGCGCGGTGCGGGACGGTCGGCGCTGCACAGGCTCCGCTGGTGGAGATCCCGATGCGCTACGACGGCGAAGACCTCGCCGAGGTCGCAGCGCTCGCGGGTCTCGATGTCGCCGAGGTCGTCCGTCGCCATCAGGCGAGCGAGTTCACCGTCGCCTTCTGCGGCTTCGCGCCCGGCTTCGCCTATCTCATCGGCGGCGACCCTGCGTTGCAGGTGCCGCGTCGGCAGACGCCGCGACCGCAGGTGCCGGCGGGATCGGTCGCGCTCGGCGGCGTCTACTGCGGTGTGTATCCGCAGGCATCGCCCGGCGGTTGGCGGCTGATCGGCACGACCGATACGAAGATGTGGGATGCCGACCGCGATCCGCCGGCGCTGCTGACGCCGGGCACGCGGGTGCGGTTCCTCGATGCGACGGTCGGCGTTGCGGTGACTGCTGTCCCGTCCTCGCCGCGGCCGCCGACGCCTGAGTTGCGCGCATCGGACGCGCATCTCGAGGTGACGGCGATGCTGCTGCCCGCAACGCTGCAGGATCTCGGTCGTCCCGGCCATGCCCATCTCGGGGTCGCGCCGTCCGGCGCCGCGGACCGCGCAGCGCTGCGGGCCGCCAACCTCGCGGTCGGCAACCCGCCCGGACTCGCCTGCCTCGAGATCACGCTCGGCAGCGCCGCTTTCAGATGCACCGGCGAGATGGTGGTCGCGTTCGCCGGAGCATCGGCGCAGATCGGCGTGCAGCGTACCTCGGGCGATGTTTTGGAGAGCGTGATCGGACAGCCGATCGCACTCGACACCGGCGACAGCGTGAAACTCGGCTACCCCTCGCGGGGCCTGCGCAGTTACCTCGCGGTAAGCGGCGGATTCGATGCACCACGGTTGCTCGGCAGCGCATCGCGCGATGCTTTGGCCGCACTCGGGCCGGCACCGATCGTCAAAGGCGCTGTCCTGCGCGTGGCATCGCCGGATGCAGAGCGCTTCGGCCCGGTCACCGTCGACCCGCCGGGCGCTGACGCACCGCCGCTGCCGGCCTCCGGCACCACCGTGATGCTGGATGTCACCCTCGGGCCACGCGCCGCGGATTTCACGCGGCAGGCCGTCGCGCTGCTCAGCGGGCAGGACTGGAAGGTCACGCCGCAGTCGAGCCGGATCGGGCTGCGCCTGCGGGGCGAACAGGCCCTCGAGCGACGGGAGACGGCGGAGTTGCCGAGCGAGGGCGTGGTCCGCGGGGCGATCCAGGTGCCCCACGACGGCCAGCCCGTGCTGCTGCTCGCCGACCATCCTTTGACGGGCGGCTATCCCGTCATCGCCGTCGTCGCCGAGCATCATCTCGACCTGGCCGGCCA
>CANHFH010000176.1 GCA_947459825.1 Pseudomonadota bacterium
GCGGTGGCGAGCAGCGTGTTGAGGAAGGCGAGGGCGGCGGAGTTGCCGGCCTCCAGCGCGGAGCCGGCGTTGAAGCCGAACCAGCCGACCCACAGCAGCGAGGCGCCGATCATGGTCAGCACGAGGTTGTGCGGCGGCATCGGCTCACGGCCGAGACCGACGCGCTTGCCGACCATGTATGCGCCGACGAGCCCGGCGACGCCCGCGTTGATGTGCACCACGGTGCCGCCCGCGAAGTCGAGCGCGCCGCGCTGCCATAGCAGGCCGGCCTTGCCCGTCATCTCCGCCGCGACATCGGCCGAGGTGTAGGCGTCCGGGCCCATCCAGAACCAGACCATGTGCGCGATCGGCAGATAGCAGATGGTGAACCAGATCACCATGAAGATCAGCACCGCCGAGAAGCGCATGCGCTCGGCGAAGGCGCCGACGATGAGCGCGCAGGTGATGCCGGCGAAGGTCGCCTGGAACGCCGCGAACAGGATCTCGGGGATGTACACGCCCTTGCTGAAGGTCGCGGCCATCGAGAAGGACCCGGTCGCCGGATCGAACAGACCGTCCATGAACAGCCGCCCGCCGCCGCCGATGAAGGCGTTGCCCTCGGTGAACGCCAAAGAATATCCATAGATGCACCACAGCACGACGATCAGCGAGAAGCCGACCATCACCTGCATCAGCACCGACAGGATGTTCTTGGCGCGCACGAGGCCGCCGTAGAAGAGCGCGAGGCCCGGGACCGTCATGAGCACCACGAGCAGCGTGGCGACGAGCATCCACGCGGTGTCGCCCTTGTCGGGCACCGGTGCGGTCTGTGCGAGGGCGAGCGACGGCGTGAGCGCCGCCAACAGTGCCGCTGCGCGGCCGGTGAGTCGGGTCCTGGTCATCGTTGCTCTCCCTGTCCTGTGCTGGATGTCGTCTTCAAGCCGCTGCCGTGCCGGTCTCGCCGGTACGGATGCGGATCGCCTGTCCGAGCGGCGCGACGAAGATCCTGCCGTCGCCGATCTTGCCGGTACGCGTCACGTTCGCGATCGCCTCGACCACCGGCTCGACGAGCGTCTCGTCGACCGCGATCTGCACCTGCGTGCGGGCGAGGAAGTCGACGCGGTACTCCGCGCCGCGGTACACCTCGAGGTGGCCGTGCTGCCGGCCGTAGCCATGCACCTCGACCACCGTCATGCCCTGCACGCCGAGCTGCGCGACCGCCAGCTCGAGGTCGTCGAGCTTGTGGGGCCGGATGACCGCGGTGATCATCTTCATCGCCATCGCGGGTCCTGCCTCGGGCCGTGCATTTCGGGGCGAACGCAGCAGTAATGCCGCTCTCGCGCCTGACCGTCATCGCGCTATGCTTCGCATCGCCGGTCAGGCTTGTCTGGTTTTGCAGAATCCGTGCCACGGCTCCGGCGGCCTGAAACAGGGCTTTCCGGGCCCGAAAGGCGCTGTAGGCCGGTGTCGCTGCACCGTTTTGGACGCGCCGCTTCGGGGCGCTGCGTCATATCGGGGCAGGTCCGGTCGGCAGGCGCACCCAGCAGATCCATCAAGGAGAACCGCCCCATGGAATCACGCATCGAAGACCTCGTCCGTCGCCTGATGGAGTCCATCCCTCCCGGCGTCCGCGGTCTGCAGCACGACCTCGAATCCAACTTCCGGGCCGTGCTGCGCGCCAACCTCGCGCGTCTCGATCTCGTCGCACGCGACGAATTCACCGCGCAGACGCGCGTGCTCGAGCGCACCCGGGCGCGGCTCGAGGAGCTCGAGCGTCGCGTCGCCGAGCTCGAGGCCCGGACGCCGCCTTGACGCTCGCGCGCGTCGCCTGCCGGGCGCAGGTGGGCCTCGCCGCGCCGCCGGTGCAGGTCGAGGCGCATCTCGGCGCAGGCCTGCCCAGCTTCTCCATCGTCGGGCTGGCCGCCACCGAGGTGAAGGAGAGCAAGGAGCGGGTGCGCGCCGCGCTCGTCAACGCCGGCTTCGAGTTCCCGGCGGGCCGCATCACCGTCAACCTCGCGCCCGCCGACCTGCCCAAGGACGGCGGACGCTTCGACCTCGCCGTCGCGGTGGCGATCCTCGTGGCTTCGGGTCAGCTGCGGCCACGGCATGACCTCAGCGGCACGGAATTCCTCGGCGAGCTCGCGCTCGACGGCGCGCTGCGCGGGGTGCGCGGCGCGCTGCCCGCCGCCGCTGCGGCAGCGCAGGTCGGGCATGACATCGTGCTGCCGCGCGGCGATGCGCAAGGCCTGATGTGGCTGCCCGGCGTCCGCGCCCATGCGGTCGGCAGCCTGCTCGAGGTCTGCGCCCTGCTCGAGGGACGCGGGTGGCAGGAGCCGGAGCGTGAGGTCGCCGCCATCGATGCGGCTGCGGGGTGCGCGTCGTCCGCTCCACCGCCGCGTCTCGATGATGTCTGCGGTCAAGCGCTCGGCAAGCGCGCGCTGCAGGTCGCCGCGGCAGGCGGGCATAGCCTGCTGTTCGTCGGGCCGCCTGGCTGCGGCAAGAGCATGCTGGCGCAGCGTCTGCCGGTGCTGCTGCCGCCGCTTGCGCCGCAGGAGGCGCTTGAGGTCGCGATGATCGCGTCGATCGCGCCGACCGCATCGTCGATGGCGGGGTCGGAGGCGGCGTCGGTCACCGCAGATGCATCGCGCGGCCGCGGACCGCCGCGTCCCTTCCGCGCGCCGCACCACACGGCCTCCGCCGGCGCGATCATCGGCGGTGGCAGCGATGCGCGGCCGGGGGAGATCACGCTCGCACACCGTGGTGTGCTGTTCCTCGACGAACTCCCCGAGTTCGATCGGCGCGTGCTCGAAGCTTTGCGCGAGCCCTTGGAGTCGGGCCGCGTCGCGGTGTCCCGGGCGGGGCAGCAGGCCGAGTATCCGGCGGCGTTCCAGTTGGTCGCCGCCATGAACCCCTGTCCCTGCGGCCGCGCGGGCGGCCCCGGTTGCCGCTGCAAGCCGGCGCAGGTCGAGCGCTACCGCGCGCGGCTCTCCGGACCTCTGCTCGATCGGCTCGACATCCGGGTGACATTGGCTGCGGTGGGGGATGCCGACCTCGCGGAGCATCGTCGACGCGCGCCCTGCGACGACTCACCGCTGCGCGCGCGCATCGCCGCGGCGCGCGAGCGGCAATGGCAGCGGCAAGGCTGCTTGAACGCCGCGTTACCGGCGGCGGGGCTCGAGGAAAGATTGGGCGTCTCGCCGGGTGCCGAGCGGTTGCTGGCCTCGGCCCGCGGTCCGCTCGCGCTCAGTCTGCGCGCGCGCCACCGATGTCTGCGCGTAGCGCGCAGTCTGGCGGATCTTGCGGGTTCAGCGGCGCTCGACGAGACGCATCTCGCCGAAGCGCTCGCGCTGCGGAGGGGGCTGGGGGCGGAGTGAGGAAGGCGCTTACTGCGCCTTCGCCACCATGTGGTCGACGGCCAGCTTCACGAGGTCGTCGGTGAGGTCGACGCGGCCGCCCTTCGGGGGCATGTAGCCGTTCTTGCCCTGGAAGCCCTCGATGGCGTGCTTGTAGAGCGTGGCGTTGCCCTGCGCGAGGCGCGGGGCCCAAGCGGCCTTGTCGTCCGACTTCGGCGCACCGGCGATGCCGTTGAGGTGGCAGGCGGCGCAGACCGTGTCGTACACGCCCGCGCCGTCGGTGGGCAGCGCGGCGGCGACCGCCGCGGCGACGCCGGCGAGCGGCTGGATGGCGAGCGCGGCGTTGTCCTGCCCAGCGACCGCGACCTGCGCGGTGGTCACATTCTTCTCGACCGCAGCGACATACTTCGGCTCGGTGAGCAGGTGTGCGCGCTGGGTGTTGTCACCGACCGAACGCGCCAGCGCGAACAGCACCAGCGTGATCACGACGAGGATGCCCAGCACGAGGCTGAAGACGTTGAAGAA
>CANHFH010000177.1 GCA_947459825.1 Pseudomonadota bacterium
GAGGGCTCGACGGGATCACGGAAGGTGGCGCGCTCACCGACCGTCCGCGGATCGAACACGGTGATGTCGGCATCCGCGCCGGCCTGCAGCCTGCCCTTGCGCACCATCTGCGGCACCGCGGATTCCAGTCGTCGTGCGGGCAGGATGGTCATCTTGGCGAGCGCATCGGCGAGCGTCAGCACCTTCCGATCACGGACATAGGTGCCGAGCGTACGCGCGAAACTGCCTGCACCGCGCGGATGCCCGCGTCCGATCACGTACACCGGTCCATCGCTGACCACCATCACCCCCGGATGGGCGAGCCCGAGTTCGACGATCTCGGGCGGGATGATGTGCGCGATCACCGATCCCGGCGGCTGCTGCGATCGATAGCGCTTGAAGGTCTCCTCGGTGAGGCGCTCGCCGGTGGCGGCCCATTCGAGGTCGCCGTAGGTCGCGCCCGTCCGCTGCTGCCAGCCTTCGTCGAAGATGGCGGACGCGAGGCCGGTCTGCGCGGCTTCCCAGGGGTAGACCTCGGTGCTGACGTCGACGCCCTGCTCGCGGGCACGATCGATCATCTCGAGCGCCATCGGCAACTGGCGGCGTGCGGTGGTCGCGATGTGCGCGACATGCAGCGCGGCGCCGGTGGATGCAGCGTTGGCCAGCACCTCCTGCAGCGCGCCGAGCATGCTGCGCGGCTCGATGCCGCCCGAACTCCGCAGGTGCACGTGCGTCAGCACATCGTTGCGGGCGGCGACCTCGAACGCCCGCCAGACCTCCTCGCGGCTGGCGGCCGGCGTATAGGCGAGCCCGAAGCCGATGCCCAGAGCACCCTCGTCGAGGCCCTGCTGCAGCCGCTGCTGCAGCGATCGGACCTCCTCCGCCGTCATGACATCATCCGCCCAGCGTGCAGGACGCGGGGGGGCACCACCGGTCGCCGTGGATTCTCCGGTCGGATCGGTGACCTCGCCGGAGGTCGCGGCGATGCCGTGCATGACGCTGACGCGCGCAGCGATGTGGCCGACGCTCGCGCCGTAGTTGATGTAGGCCTTCCCCGCGCGTGCGGCGTACCACTCCGCGACCGGGAATACGCCGAACTCGAGTTCGAGCGCCGTCGTCACGCCGTCGAGCGCCTGCAAGCGCGAGCTGAAGCCGTTCTGGCCGTGGGCATGCAGATCGATGAACCCCGGCGCCACCACGAGACCGCTGACATCGATGGTCCGGCGGCCGCTGATCGGCCGCTCGGAAACGACGGTGATGCGCCCATCGACGATGCCGACATGGCGGATGGCATCGGTGCCCGAGGCGGGGTCGATGACCCTGCCGTTGGCGAGGACGAGGTCGGGCACCTGCCCGGCGAGCGGCGGAGCGGCGAGCGCGGCGGCGATCAGCGCGAGCGGCAGGATCTTCATCTTCGTGCTGCCGCGGCGCGGCGGTCCGTCTTCCCGTCGATGGTCCATTGTTGTTGATACCGACAGCATATGCAATTGCAACTGTTGACGCTCCGACTTATCCTCACCACGAACGACCGCTCGCTGAACGAGGTATGTCATGAAGGGTTTTCGGGGCGCGCTGCTCCTGTTCCTCGGCGCCATCTTCGCATCGGTCGCCGCGGCCGCCGAGCCTGCGGCGCCGGCACCGGAAAAGGTCATCAAGCTCACCTTCTTCGGCACCGGCGCGCCGCGGCCTTCGCCGGACCGTCATGGTCCATCCATCCTCGTCGAGGCCGGCAGCCGCAGGATCCTCATCGACGCGGGCCCCGGCGTGCGCCAGCGCATGTTCGAGGCGGGCGGCTTCGGCCTGCTGACGACGGTGACCGACATCTTCATCACGCATCTCCACTACGACCATGTCGCCGGGGTCGCCGATCTCTGGATCACCGGCTGGATGTACGGCCGCAAGAAGCCGCTGCGCGTGTTCGGCCCGCCCGGCACGGCGGAGTTCGTGGACGGGCTCAGACGGGCATACCGCTGGGACATCGCCTACCGGCAGATCGTCGGCATACCGTCCCCCGGCAGCCCGATCGAGCCCAACGAGATCGGTACCGGCGTGGTGTTCGACGAGGACGGCGTGAAGATCACCGCCTTCAAGGTGGCGCACATGCCGATCATCCCCGGCACCAACCGCGTCGGCAACCTCGACGGCGCCACCTACGGCTTCCGCGTCGACTACGCGGGCCGATCGGTGGCGTTCTCGGGCGACCTGCGGGTCGGTCCCGGCTCCGAGCTCCTCAAGTACGGAAGCGGTGCCGATGTCGTCGTGCACGAGGTGCAGGTGCCGTCGCCGGGCGACTCGCCGGAAGCGGTGCGCGCGAACGTCAGCCTCTCCGTGCATTCCACGCCCGAGGAGGCCGGACGCGCGTTCGCTGTCATGAAGCCGAGGCTGGCGGTCTACTCGCACATCATCCCGCCGCAGACCACCTCCGAGGAACTGCGCGCAGCGACGCGTCCTTTCTACGACGGCCCGCTGCTCACCGCTTTCGACCTGATGACGCTGGTGATCGGCGATCAGATCGACGTCAACATCGCACCACGGCGTGATCGCGAGACCTTCGAGCAATCGGGCGCGGTAAAGTAGCGGCCATCCCCGCGTTCGGACGACCGGAGAGCCGCCATGTCGATCAGCCGCCGGGGTCTGCTGGCCGGAACCGCACTCACCGCTGCGGCGCTCGCGCATCGGCAGGCCTCCGCAGCGCCGCCGCTCACGCCGCGACCACGCGGTGACGGTGGCCGCTCCGCCACCCGTCATAACGCCTGGCTGGAGGTGGACGCGGCAGGGTTCGAATCGAACCTCCGTGAACTGCAGCGGCAGGTCGGTGATCTGCGGTCGGTGTGCCTCGTCGTCAAGGCCGACGCCTATGGCCACGGCCTCGATTTTCTGATGCCCTCGATCCGCCGGCTCGGCATCGCATGGCTGGGCGTCACCAGCAACGACGAGGCCCGCGTGGTCCGCGCGCACGGTTTCCGCGGGCGCATCTTGCGGCTGCGTGTCGCGACCGCCGATGAGGTCGAGGACGGCCTGCCTCATCGCATCGAGGAGATGGTGGGCGGACTGGAGGTCGCCGAGAACGCTGCGCGCATCGCTGCACGGAGGGGGATCCGACTTCCGGTGCACCTCGCGCTCAACTCGATGGGGATGAGCCGCGAGGGCCTCGACCTGCGGCTCGAGAGCAACCGCGACGAGGCGCTGAAGCTGCTGGCGCTCCCGCAGCTGCGCTTGGCCGGCATGATGGACCACTGCCCGGTGAACACCGTCGAGGAACACCGCGACGGCGCGCGCCGCTTCGTCGAGGATGCGGACCGTCTGCTCGCAGCGGCCGGCATCGCACGCCGCGACGTGCTGCTGCATTGCGCGAATTCGTTCGGCTCGCTCAACCTTCCGGAGAACCGTCTCGACCTGATGCGCGTCGGCCGCGCCGTCTACGGACATGGCGGCAGCGGCTTCCCAGCGTTCAAGTTCTTCAGCACCTTCAAGGCGCGCGTCGCCAGCGTCGGCAGTTTTCCGGCCGGGGCCACCGTCTCCTACGAGCGCGCCTACACGCTGCGTCGCGCATCCCGGCTCGCCAACATCCCGGTGGGATACTCCGACGGCTATCGCCGGGTGTTCTCGGCGACGGACCGGCAAGCCGCCGCCGGAGCGCGGGCGCCGCAGCTGCTGATCCAGGGCCGGCGCGTGCCCGTCGTCGGACTCGTGACCATGAACGTGCTGGTGGCGGACGTGACCGATCTGCCCGGACCGGTGCGGGCGGGTGACGAGGTCGTGCTCTACGGCCGCCAGGGCGACGAGACGATCACCATCGACGAGCTGATGGGCATCGCCGGCACCAA
>CANHFH010000178.1 GCA_947459825.1 Pseudomonadota bacterium
GCGGTGATCGCCCGGCGGCTCGCCGACGCGGTGGATGACATGACCCACCACGCGGAGTTCGACTTCGTGGTCGTCAACGACGACTTCGGGCAGGCGGTCGCCGAGCTGCAGGAGATCCTCGCCGGGCGGGGCGATGCGCTACGCAGCGGGCGCAGGGCGCTCGCGCCGCTGCTCGCGGACCTGCTGGCGGCCCCCTCGGCGGCCCCTTCGGCTGGCGGAGGACCCCCTCCTCGGCTATGATGGACGACCTCGTCCGATAGCCCCGAAAGGCGCATCCCATGGCTCGCATCACCGTCGAAGACTGCCTCCAGAACGTCGACAACATCTTCCAGCTCGTGATCCTCGCCTCCAAGCGCGCCCGCCGGCTCGCCAACGGCGCCGAGTCCTACGTGCCCTGGGAGAACGACAAGGCGACGGTGGTCGCGCTGCGCGAGATCGCCGCGGGCCATGTGACGCCCGCGATGCTGCTCGAGCCGGATCCGGAGCCGGAGCCGCCGCCGAGCCTGCTGCCGGACATCACCGAACCCGACCCGGGTTTCCGCGCGCCGCAGTTCGGCCTCGGCGACTGACCGGGACCGCGGCGCCACCCGTCACCCCGTGGACTATGCGCAGGCGCTGCTCGGGCTCCTGCCTGGCTCCCGCCGGACCCCCGGCCTCAAGGAGCTGCTGAGCGCCGCCGCCTACCTGCCGCCCGAGCAGGTCGAACGCATCCGCCTCGCCGCGGAATTCGGCGCCGAGGCCCACCGCGGCCAGAAGCGCAAGTCGGGCGAACCCTACATCGCGCATCCCGTCGCCGCGGCCGAGGTCCTCGCGGGGCTGCGCGTCGACGCAGACACCATCGTCGCGGCGATCCTGCACGACGTCATCGAAGACACGCCGATCGCCAAAGAGGAGCTCGCCGCTCGGTTCGGCAACAGCGTCGCCGAGATCGTCGACGGCGTCACCAAGCTCGACCAGATCCAGTTCAAGAGCCGCGAGGAGGCGCAGGCGGAATCGTTCCGCAAGATGCTGCTGGCGATGGTGCGCGACCTGCGCGTCATCCTCGTCAAGCTCGCCGACCGGCTGCACAACATGCGCACCATCGGCGCGATGGCGCCCGAGCGGCGCCGCGCCATCGCCCGCGAGACGCTCGACATCTACGCCGCGCTCGCCGAGCGGCTCGGCCTCTACGCGATGAAGCTCGAGCTCGAGGACCTCGGCTTCCGTGCGCTCTATCCGCAGCGCTACCGGGTGCTCGAGCGCGCGCTCAAACGCGCCCGCGGCAACCAGCGCGAGTTCCTCACCCGCATCTCCGAGCAGCTCACGACCTCCCTGAAGGCCGCCGGCATGGCCGCCGAGGTCGAGGCGCGCGAGAAGCACCTCTACAGCATCTACCGCAAGATGCTGCGCAAGCGCGCCCCGCTCGCCGACATCGTCGATGTCTACGGCCTGCGGGTCATCGTCGACACGCCGGACGCCTGCTACCGCGCGCTCGGCGTGGTGCACGCCGCCTACCGGCCGATGCCCGGCCGCTTCAAGGATTACATCGCGATCCCGCGCACCAACGGCTACCAGTCGCTGCACACCACCCTCTTCGGCCCGAACGGCCTGCCGATCGAGGCGCAGATCCGCACCCGCGACATGCACCGCATCGCCGAGGCCGGCATCGCCGCGCACTGGAAGTACAAGTCGGGCGACGGCGGTGTCGCCGAGGGCCAGGCGCAGGCGCGCGAGTGGCTCGCCAACCTCGTCGCGATGCAGGAGTCGGGGTCGTCGGAGGAGTTCCTCGAGAGCGTGCGCGTCGACCTGTTCCCCGACAAGGTCTATGTGTTCACGCCGAAGGGCCGCATCCTGCGCCTGCCGCGCGGTGCGACCGTGGTCGACTTCGCCTACGCGGTGCATACGGATGTCGGCAACCGCTGCGTCGCCGCCAAGGTCGACCGCCGGCTCACGCCGCTGCGCAGCGAGCTGCGCAACGGCCAGACCGTCGAGATCGTCACCTCGCCGAACGCCATCCCGAACCCGGCCTGGGTCAACTTCGTGGTGACGGCGAAGGCCCGCGCGGCGATCCGCCAATATTTGAAGGGCCTGCGCCGCACCGACGCCATCGAGCTCGGACAGCGGCTCGTCAACCAGTCGCTCGCGGAGTTCCAGCTCTCGCTCACCGATATCCGTCCCGAGACGCTCGCCGCGGCCGCGGGCGAGCTCGGCATGACCGACGGCGACGAGCTGTTCGAGAAGGTCGGGCTCGGCGAGCGCCTCGCGCCGCTGGTGGCGCGGCGCTTGGGGCCCGCGGCACCGCGGCCTGCCGAGCCCGGTGACGCCGGCAGCCAGACCGCACCCGAGCCGCTCGCCATCGCCGGCACCGAAGGCATGTTGGTGAGCTACGCGCGCTGCTGCTTCCCGGTTCCCGGCGACCCGGTGCTCGGCTTCATGTCGGCCGGTCGCGGCCTGATCGTGCACCGCGAGGACTGCGCCAACACCGACGACTACCTCAAGCATCCCGAGAACTGGCTGCCGGTCGCGTGGGCGCCGCAGATCGAGCGGCTGTTCGGCGTCGAGCTGCGGCTCGAGGTCGCCAACCGCGTCGGCGTGCTCGCCGCCATCGCCGCCGCCATCGCCGGCACCGACACCAACATCGACAATGTCGACCTGCAGGAGCGCGATCCGCAGACCTCGTCGCTGGTCGTCGAGGTGCGCGTGCGCGACCGGCGCCACCTCGCCGATGTCATGCGCGTGGTGCGCCGCATGCCCGATGTGCTGCGGCTGTCGCGTACACTGGCGACCCGAATCCGCGACGAGTGAGGCCCGCGCCATGACCCGCCAGATCATCAGCACCCCCGACGCCCCGGCCGCCATCGGCACCTACTCGCAGGCCGTGCGGGTCGGTCCCGCCGTCTACATCAGCGGCCAGATCCCGCTCGACCCCGCCACCGGCCAGCTGGTGACGGGCGACATCGAGGTCGAGATCCGTCGCGTGTTCGACAACCTCAAGGCCGTCGCGGCCGCGGCCGGCGGTTCGCTGGCGCACGCGGTGCGCGTCACCATCTACCTGACGGACCTCGGCAACTTCGCCAAGGTGAACGAGATCATGGCGCAGTACCTGCCGCAGCCCTGGCCGTCGCGCGTCACCGTCGGCGTGTCGCAGCTGCCGAAGGGCGCGCGCGTCGAGATCGACTGCATCCTGCACCTCGACTGATCCGCCGGACCGTGTCCGACCCGCGCGAACAGCGGCCGGTCACCGCGCTGCGCGGCGTGGGCGAGGCGCTCGCCGCGCGGCTCGCGGTGCTCGGCGTCGAGCAGGTGCAGGACCTGCTGTTCGTGCTGCCGACCCGCTACGAGGACCGCACCCGCGTGCTGCCGGTCGGCGGCCTCGTCGCCGGCACGCGCGCCGTCGTCGAGGGCGAGGTGCAGCTCACGGAGGTGGTGTTCCGCCGGCGGCGTCAATTGTTGAGCCGCATCGCCGACGGCTCGGGGTTCCTGACGCTGCGGTTCTTCCATTTCAGCGCCGCCCAGCAGCAGAGCCTCGCGCGCGGCGCGCGCATCCGCTGCTTCGGCGAGGTGCGCCGCGGACCGCTCGGCCTCGAGATGGTGCACCCCGAGTACCGCCGCGTGTTCCCCGACGAACCGCCGCCGGAGGACGCGCTGACGCCCGTCTATCCCGTCACCGAGGGCGTGACGCAGCCGCGGCTGCGCGCGCTCGTCGGTCAGGCGCTGCGCGAGCTCGAGACCTCCGGGGTCCGCGATTGGCTGCCGCCCGAGATGCTCGCGCCGCTCGGCCTGCCGTCGCTGCGCGACGCGCTGCGCATGGTGCACCGCCC
>CANHFH010000179.1 GCA_947459825.1 Pseudomonadota bacterium
CATGGAGGTCATCGACGCCATCGCCGAGGCGCCGACCACGCGCCGCCGCGGCCATGCCGATGTGCCGGTCGACGAGGTGCTGATCGCGACCGTGCGCCGGGCGGAGGCCGCCTGACGGCCTCACCCGTCGCGGCCCTGCGGCGGGTCGGCGTGCGGGCCGTCGCCGCACGGGCGCTGCGGTGGGTGCTGCGCGGCGCGTTGTGGGCGCTCGCGGCGCTGGTGATCGTCGTGCTGCTGCTGCGCTGGGTGCCGCCGCCCACCACGGCGTTCATGCTCGCCGACCGCATCGGCGCCGTGCTCGAGGGCGACTTCGGTTACCGCAACCGCTACGACTGGGTGCCGCTCGAGCGGATCTCGCCGCAGGCGGCGCTCGCCGTCATCGCCTCCGAGGACCAGCGCTTCCCGTTCCACACCGGCTTCGACTTCGAGTCGATCCGCAAGGCCGTGCGCTACAACGAGCGCGCGGCGGCGCGCGGGCGCCCGCTGCGCGGCGCGAGCACCCTCACGCAGCAGGTCGCCAAGAACCTGTTTCTTTGGTCAGGGCGCAGCTGGCCGCGCAAGGGCCTGGAGGCCGGGATCACGCTGCTGATCGAGGCGCTGTGGCCCAAGGAGCGCATCCTCGAGGTCTACCTCAACATCGCGGAGTTCGGCCGCGGCGTCTACGGCGTGCAGGCGGCGTCGCAGCGGTTCTTCAAGAAGGACGCGAAGCGCCTGACGCGCCGCGAGGCCGCGACGCTGGCCGCCGTGCTGCCGGCGCCGAAGCGCTGGAAGGTCGACGCACCGCCCGCACGGGTGCTGCGGCGGCGCGACGCCATCATGACGCAGATGCGGCTGTTGGGCGGCCCCGCGTTCCTGAAGCAGCTGGACGACGAGGAGCCGCGCTGACCAGACGACACTCCGACCGTTATCGGTAGAGAGGGCAGGCAATTAGTTTCAATTGAAACTATAATCGCCCCATGAACAACCCCCTCCCCCCGACCGCCAATCCCATGGGTCTCGACGGCTTCGAATTCGTCGAGTTCGCCGCCCCCGACCCGACCGTCCTGGAGCGCGCCTTCACGCTGCTCGGCTTCGAGGCAGTCGCGAAGCACCGCTCGAAGGATGTGACGCTGTACCGCCAGGGCGGCATCAACTTCATCCTCAACCGCGAGCCGCACAGCCAGCCCGGCTACTTCGCCGAGGAGCACGGCGCCGGCGCCTGCGGCATGGCGTTCCGGGTGCGCAACGCGCAGCACGCCTACGCGCGCGCGCTGCAGCTCGGCGCGCAGCCGATCGACATGCCCACCGGACCGATGGAGCTGCGCCTGCCGGCGATCCGCGCCATCGGCGGCGCGGCGCTATATCTCATCGACCGCTACGGCGAGGGCGTGAGCATCTACGACATCGACTTCGAGTGGCTGCCGGGCGTGCCGCGCGCGCCGCGCGGGGTCGGCCTCACGCACATCGACCATCTCACGCACAACGTCTATCGCGGCCGTATGGCGCACTGGGCCTCGTTCTATGAGCGCCTCTTCAACTTCCGCGAGATCCGCCACTTCGACATCCACGGCGCGCACACCGGTCTGCAATCGCGCGCCATGACCGCGCCCGACGACAAGATCCGCATCCCGCTCAACGAGGAAGGCGGCAAGGGCGGCGGCCAGATCGACGAATACCTGATGCGCTTCAACGGCGAAGGCATCCAGCACATCGCGCTCGCCAGCAGCGACCTCTGCGCGACCGTCGATGCGCTGCGCGCGCGCAGCGTGCCGCTGATGACCGCGCCGCCCGAGACCTACTACGAGATGCTCGAGGAGCGGCTGCCGGGCCACGGCCAGCCGGTCGGCACGCTGCGCGAGCGCGGCATCCTGCTCGACGGTACCACGCAGGGCGAGAAGCGCCTGCTGCTGCAGATCTTCTCCGAGTGCCTGTTCGGCCCGGTGTTCTTCGAGTTCATCGAACGCAAGGGCGACCAGGGCTTCGGCGAGGGCAACTTCAAGGCGCTGTTCGAGTCGATGGAGCGCGACCAGCTGCGGCGCGGGGCGTTGAAGGCATGAGCGGGCTGCGCGGCATCCACCACGTCGCCTACCGCTGCCGCGATGCGGCCGAGACGGTGCGCTTCTACCAGGACATGCTCGGCATGGCCTTCACCACGGCGTTCGCCGAGGACCGCGTGCCCTCGACGCACGAGCCCGACCCCTACATGCATGTGTTCCTGGACGCCGGCCGCGGCAACGTGCTCGCCTTCTTCGAGCTGCCGACCCGCGAGCCGATGGGCCGCGACCAGAACACTCCGACCTGGGTCCAGCACATCGCCTTCGAGGTCGAAAGCCTCGAGGCGCTTGAATCGACCCGTCAAAGATTGATCGCGCGCGGCATCGAGGTGGTGGGACCCACCGACCACGGCCTCTTCCGCTCGATCTATTTCTTCGATCCCAACGGCCACCGGCTCGAGCTCACCGTCGACACCGCCACCCCGGAGATGACGCGCCGCGCCCGCGAGGTCGCCCCGGCGATGCTCGAGGAATGGAGCCGCACCAAGCGCGCGCCGCGCCACGCCGCCTTCCTGCACGAGACCGAGTTCGCGGGCGACACGGCGGCCAGCGGCGCGGGGACGCCGCGATGAAGCTCGCGAGCCTCGCCGACGGTCGTGACGGCCGCCTCGTCGTCGTCTCGCGCGACCTCGCGCGCATGCTGCCCGCGACCGGCATCGCACCCACGCTGCAGGCCGCGCTCGACGACTGGGAGCGCTGCGCTCCGCGGCTCGCGGCGCTCGGCACCGCGCTCGAGGGCGGCGCGGGCGACGCGTTCGATCCGCGCGCCTGCGCATCCCCCTTGCCGCGCGCCTACCAGTGGGCAGACGGCTCGGCCTATGTGAACCATGTCGCGCTGGTGCGTCGGGCGCGCGGCGCGGAACTGCCGCCGTCGTTCTGGACCGACCCGCTCATGTACCAGGGCGGATCGGACGGTTTCCTCGGACCGCGCGAGGACATCCCGCTGCGCGATGCCGCATGGGGCCTCGACTTCGAGGCCGAGGTGGCGGTGGTGACCGGCGATGTCCCGATGGGCGCCGATACCGCCACCGCCGCGCGCGCCATACGCCTCGTGATGCTGGTCAACGATGTCTCGCTGCGCGGCCTCATCCCCGACGAGCTCGCCAAAGGATTCGGGTTCTTCCAGTCGAAGCCTGCGTCGGCCTTCTCGCCGGTCGCGGTGACGCCGGAGGAGCTCGGCGACGCCTGGGACGGCAGCCGGCTGCACGGCGCCCTCGAGGTGCGGCTCAACGAAAAGCCCTTCGGCCGCGCGGATGCGGGCGTCGACATGACCTTCGGCTTCCCCGAGCTCATCGCGCACGCCGCCAAGACGCGCGCGCTCGCCGCGGGCACGATCATCGGCTCGGGCACGGTCTCGAACCGCGACGCCGACGGCGGTCCGGGACGGCCCGTGGAGGAAGGCGGCCGCGGCTACTCCTGCATCGCCGAACAGCGCACGGTGGAGACCCTGCGCGAGGGCAAGCCGCGCACCCCGTTCATGCAGGCGGGCGACCGCGTGCGCATCTCGATGCGCGATGTCGGCGGCAGCGAGATCTTCGGCGCGATCGACCAACGCGTCGTCGCGTCCGGTCCGCACCGCTGAACGGCGACATGGCCGGCGACATGGCGGATCCGCCTGCGACCGCAGCCACGGACACTCCCGCCGACCCGCTGCTGCTGGAGCGCTTCCTGCCCTACCGCCTGTCGGTGCTCTCGAACCTC
>CANHFH010000180.1 GCA_947459825.1 Pseudomonadota bacterium
GCGCCGCTCTCGACCGCCGCCAACGCGCGGCGTACCGATTCCGCCGCGTAGGCGTCCTGCTCGGCGCGCGAGAACGCATAGCGCCCCGCGGTGTTCTCCGCGAAGCAGCCCATCATCTGGCCGTCCCACGGCGACTGCAGACCGTCGTAGAACATGTGGTCGAGCACTTCGCCGTGGCCCATGCGGTAGCCCGAACGGGCTTTCGGCAGCAGGTACGGCGCGTTGCTCATGGACTCGAGACCGCCCGCCACCGCGACTTCGATGTCGCCGGCGCGGATCTGGTCGGCGGCCATCATGATGGCCTTGAGGCCCGAGCCGCACATCTTGTTGATGGTGGTGGCGGGCACCGAGGCGGGGATGCCTGCGCCGAGCGCGGCCTGCCGCGCGGGCGCCTGACCGAGGCCGGCGGGCAGCACGCAGCCCATCACGACCTCCTGCACTTCGGCGGGCGCGGTCTTCGCGGCGGCGAGTGCGCCGGCGATGGCGGCGGTGCCGAGCTGCGGGGCGGTCGCCCCGGTCAGCACGCCTTGGAAAGCGCCGATGGGCGTGCGGCAAGCAGCCGCGATCACGACGGAGACGGACATCCGCGAAGCCTCTTGCGGGGAGAGGCGGGCAGTTTAGCCAACGCGCTCCCCGGCTGCATCCTCGCGGGCCGCGTCCTCGGTCGCCGCATCGGGTTCGCCGACGCGGGCCAGGATCGCCGCCCGCGCCGCATCGCGCAGCGCGGCCGATGCCCGCTCCGGCGGCAGCGCGGGGTCGGGGTGCAGCGGTTCGAGGACCTCGAACTCGACCTTGCCGGGCCGCGGGAAGAACAACGGGCTCGGCAGGATGTCGCGGGTGCCGCGGATCACGCAGGGCACCACCGGGCAGCGCGCCCGCGCCGCGCTCGCGAACGCGCCGATGCGGAACCGCAGCAGTCCGGGCTCGGGCTCGAAGGTGCCCTCCGGGAAGAAGAGCAGCGGCTGCCCGCTGGTGGCGCTGCGCAGCACGCGCCGCGCATCGAGTCCGCCCTTGTGACGGTCGAAGCGCTCGACGAACTCCGTGCCGATGCGTTCGAGCAGCAGTCCGGCGAGCGGCACCGAGGCCATCTCGCGCTTGACCACATAGGCGAAGCGCTCCGGCAGCACCGCCTTCACCACGATGGCGTCGATGTAGCTCGAGTGGTTGGCGACCACCATGCATTGGCCGGGCGGCAGCCGCTCCATGCCGGTGACCGCAAGCGGCACGCCGGCGAGCTTCAGGATGAAGCGGGCGGCGACGCCCGTGACATGCCGCCGCCGATCGATGCCGGGCAGCACGAGCAGCAGCAGCAGCGTGACGAGCGCGACCACGACGAATACGAGCCAGGTCCAGCTCCCGTAGACGACGCGCCCGAGCAGCGCCGGCAGGCGCTCGCGCCGGCCTGCGGGGTCCGTCGGTGCGGGCGAGGCGGGGGGGCTTGCGGGCGGCGTTGCGGGGGTCTGCAGCATCGGCGCGCTATGCTTGGCGGGTGGCGCTCGAATGTCAACGAATGCGCGTAGTTGTGAGGGCCGTCACGGCTTGTGCGACCCGCGGTGGGCATACTGTCCTCCGAAGATGGACGAATCCGTAGAAATAGACCCCGCGGTTCCGCGCTTCCTGGACGTGGTCTGGATGGAGCGCGGCCTGTCGGCCAACACGCTCGCCGCGTACCGTGCCGATCTGCTGTCGCTGCAGCGCTGGCTCGCCAAGCGCGGACGGACGCTGCGCTCGGTCGACCGTGCGGACCTGCTCGACTTCATCGCCTCCAAGGCCGAGGGCGGCGCTCGGCCGCGGTCGACCGCCCGCCAGCTGTCCTCGTTCCGCTGCTTCTTCAGGCAGCAGCTGCGCGACGGCGCGATCAAGGAGGACCCGACGCTCGACATCTCGATGCCGCGCACCGGCCGCGCATTGCCGAAGTCGCTCACCGAAGAGGAGGTCGAGCGTCTGCTGGCCGCGCCCGACCTGTCCGGGGCGCTCGGCATCCGCGACCGCACCATGCTCGAGGTGCTGTACGCGACCGGACTGCGCGTCTCCGAGCTCGTCGGCCTGAAGCACCCGCAGGTGAACCTCAACCAGGGCGTGGTGCGCATCAGCGGCAAGGGCAACCGTGAGCGCCTGGTGCCGCTCGGCGCCGAGTCCATCCGCTGGATCAACCAATTCATGGACGGACCGCGGGCCGAGATCCTCGGCGCGCAGGTCACCGACTATCTCTTCCCGACCCGGCGCGGCGACCGCATGACGCGCCAGTCGTTCTGGCACATCATCAAGCGCTACGCACGGCTCGCGCGGGTCGACAAGCCGCTCTCGCCGCACACCCTGCGGCATGCCTTCGCCACGCACCTGCTCAACCACGGTGCCGACCTGCGTGTGGTGCAGATGCTGCTCGGTCACAGCGACCTGTCGACCACCCAGATCTACACCCATGTCGCGCGCGAGCGCATGAAGGACCTGCACGGACGGCACCATCCGCGCGGGTGAGCCGCCCCACGGGACGGCGGGCGGCCTCTGCTAGACTTCAGGGATGACCCGCAAGATCCTTCCGGCGCTTCTGGTCGCCGTCGCAGCCCTCGGCCTGTCGGCGTCCATCGACGCGCCGGCGCAATCCACCGCTCCCGCCCAGACCCAGCGGCCGGCCGCCAAGCCGGCCCCGACGCGTCCGGCGGCGGGCGCCGCCGCGCTCTCGACCCGCCCCGATCCGCGCGTCGAGCTCTCGAAGCGCATGCCGGGCAGCAAGCCTGAAGATTTCCGTCTGTCGCCGATCGCGGGTCTCTACGAGTACGCGCACGGCGCCGACATCGTCTATGTCACGGCCGACGGACGGCATGTCATCGACGGCGATGTCTTCGATCTCGGCTCGCAGGCCAACCTCACCGAGCGCCGCCGCCGCGAAGCCCGGCTCGCGCTGATCGGCAAGGTGCCCGAGGCAGATATGGTCATCTTCGGGCCGCGCAACGCGCGCCATACGGTGACCGTGTTCACCGACATCGACTGCAGCTTCTGCCGCAAGCTGCACGGCGAGATCGCGCAGTACAACGAGCTCGGCATCCGCGTGCGGTATCTCTTCTATCCCCGCAGCGGCCCGGACACCGAGTCCTGGAACAAGGCCGAGGCGGTCTGGTGCTCGCGCGACCGCAACGATGCGATGACCCGCGCCAAGAAGGGCGAGACGGTGAAGTCGGCCAAGTGCGATGCGCGCGCGGTGAAGAGCGATTACGAGCTCGGTCAGGATGTCGGCTTGCGCGGCACGCCGGCGATCATCCTGCCGGACGGCGAGATGTTGGCGGGCTACCTGCCGCCCGCGATGCTCATCAAGCAGCTGCAGGGGCCGCCCGCAGCCGCGCGTTGAGTCATACGCGCGACCGACGCGCGCTGAGCGTCAACGCTCGAGCAGCTTGAGCTTGTCGGGCTTGCCTTCCCAGGTCTTGGCGTCGGCCGGCGCCTCGCCCTTCTCGGTGATGACCGGCCACTTGCGGGAGAGCTCGGCGTTCAAGGCCTTGAAGGACTCCTGACCTGCCGGCACCTCGTCCTCCGAATAGATCGCCTCGACCGGGCACTCCGGCTCGCAGAGCGTGCAGTCGATGCACTCATCGGGGTCGATCACCAGGAA
>CANHFH010000181.1 GCA_947459825.1 Pseudomonadota bacterium
AGCTTAGAAGTGAAGCGAATGTCGCCGATCTCGCAGCGAACATGGTTCATCCCGAGGCTGAACTCGACATCCCCTTCCGTGCCGAGGATGCGCTGCAGCTCGAGCACGCCCTTGCGCGGCAGGATGACCTGCTGCTTGCCGGTGACGCGCTCGTTGAGCTTGGTCTCGCAGAGCGCCAGGCGATGGCCGTCCGTGGCGACGGTGCGCAACCGCCCGCCTTCGGACTCGAGCAGCATGCCGTTGAGGTAATAGCGCACATCCTGCTGCGCCATCGAGAAATGCGTTTTGTCGATGATCGTGCGGAACTCCGCCTGCGGCAGCCTCAGCACCTGCAACGGCTGGATGTCCTCGACCAGCGGGAACTCCGCGGCGGGCAGCGTCGAAAGCGTGAAGCGGCTGCGCCCTGCCCGCACCACGAGCCGATCGCTCTCGGCGCTCAGCGTCACATTGGTGCCCTCGGGCGTGGCGCGCAGGATATCGAGCAGTTTGCGGCCCGGCACCGTCACCTCGCCCGGCGCGGATACCGTCAGCGTCGCGGCGCTCACGAGTTCCACCTCGAGGTCCGTACCGGTCACGCTCAGGCGGTTGTTCTTCGCGCCGAGCAGCACATTCGAGAGCACCGGCATGGTCTGGCGCCGTTCGACGACACCGATCACGTTCTGCACGGGACCGAGGAGTTCTTCACGGGTGGCGGTGATTTTCATGTTTTAAAAGGGGTGTATGAATTAAGAGGTTGTAGCAGTAGCAGGGCCTGTGGATATGGGGAAAACTCGGTAAAAACCGTCATTTTCAGTGTGTTGGCCATCGCACCGAGCGTGCACAAGACGGTCACAAGCTCTGGGCTCCCTGTGCACCGATTGTGAATGATTTCGCCGCGCAAAAACATCCACAAGTTCTCCCCATCATGCTGTCAGGGTTCTCAACAGGTTCGAGTAGTCCTCACCGACCCGCTGCTCGGCCCCGCGCAGCTCCTTGATGCGGCGGCAAGCGTGCAACACGGTGGTGTGGTCTCGGCCGCCGAAGGCCTCACCGATCTCGGGCAGGCTGTGGCTGGTCAGCTCCTTCGCGAGCGCCATGGCGACCTGCCGCGGGCGCGCAACCGACCGGCTGCGCCGCTCCGACAGCAGCTCCGAAACGCGGAGCTTGTAGTAGTCCGCGACGGTCTTCTGGATGTTCTCGATGGTGATGAGGCGCGCCTGCAGCGAAAGCAGGTCCTTGAGCGCCTCCTTGGTGAATTCCAGGGTGATGGGCTCGCCGGTGAAGCGCGAGTTGGCGATCACCCGCCGCAGCGCCCCTTCGAGTTCACGGACGTTCGAGCGGATCCGCTTGGCGATGAAGAGCGCGACCTCGTCGCTCAGCGTGACGCCGGTGGCCTCGGCCTTGGTCTTGAGGATGGCCGCGCAGGTCTCGAGCTCCGGCGGCTCGATGGCGACCGTGAGGCCCCAGCCGAAGCGGGACTTCAGGCGCTCCTCCAGACCCGCGACCTCCTTAGGGTAGCGGTCGCAGGTGAGGATCACCTGCTGCTGGCCCTCGAGCAGCGCGTTGAAGGTGTGGAAGAACTCCTCCTGCGAGCGGTCCTTGTTGGCGAAGAACTGGATGTCGTCGATCAGCAGCGCATCGAGCGAACGGTACGCCGCCTTGAAGTCGTTCATCTGGTTGTGCTGCAGCGCTTTCACCATGTCGCTGACGAAGCGCTCCGAGTGCACATACGCGATGCGCGCATCGGGCTTGCGCGCGAGGATGGCGTGGCCGACGGCGTGCATCAGGTGCGTCTTGCCGAGACCGACGCCGCCGTAGATGAAGAGCGGGTTGTACGCGCGCCCTGGATTTTCGCCGACTTGCTGCGCGGCGGCCTTGGCGAGCTGGTTGCTCTTGCCGACCACGAAGCTGTCGAAGGTGAAGTCGTCGTTGAGTCGTCCGCCGACCACGAGACCGGTGGTGCGGCGGTTGCCGCCGCGGATCAGCGCGGCGAGCGCGTCGGATCCCGGGCTGCTTGCAGTCGTACCGCTCGTCGCACCGTTCGTGCCGCCGGCGCTCTCGGTCGCCGGCCGTGAACCGACCTGCACGGTGACGATGGGTGCATCGCCCGCGATCTCGCTCTGCAGCCACTCGCCGATGCGCGGCAGCAGGTTCGTGGTCACCCAGTCGACGGCGAAGCGGTTCGGCGCGAGCAGTTGCAGCGTCCCGTCGCCCTCGATCGCCTGCAGCGGCCGCACCCAGGTGTTGTACTGGGCGTCGGGCATGTCGGCGGCGAGCGCGGCGGCGCATCGGGTCCAGAGGGGGGAATCCACGGCGTATCTGCGAGGGGTTTGAGCGAGGTCAGGGCAGGGCGGCCGGCAAGGATATACCGGGTCCCGAGCCTGTGGATATCTCGTTTAGGGCGCCTTTTGGCTTGACACCCGCCCCCTCGCTGACTACCCTTTGCGACCTTTTTTCGATCAAGCCGCCATGAAACGCACTTACCAGCCCAGCAAGGTCCGTCGCGCCCGCACCCACGGTTTCCGCGCGCGTATGGCCACCGCCAACGGCCGCAAGATCCTTGCCCGTCGCCGCGCCAAGGGCCGCAAGAAGCTGATCCCCTGAGGCCATGGCCTCGCCGGCGGCTTTCGCCTTCCCGGCTTCCCGGCGGATCCTCCGTAAAGCCGACTTCGACCAGGCCTTCCGGCAGGGTCGCCGGCAGGGCAATTCCCTGCTGAGCCTCGTGGTCCGTCCGAACGGGCTCGACCATCCCCGCCTCGGTGTAGCGTTGGCCGCCAAAGTGGTCGGAAATGCCGTCGCCCGCAACCGCCTTCGGCGCATAATCCGCGACTCGTTCCGGCTCGCCCAGCACCGCCTGCCTGCCGCCGATCTCATCATCGGCGCGAGGTCCGGCGCGCGCGGCGCACCGGCAGCGGCGATCCGCGACAGCCTCGAAGGACTTTGGACCCAGGCCATCAAGACATGCGCGCCCCCCTCCGCGCCCTGAGCCGAAGGCTCGCCCACGGGATCATCCGTGGCTACCAGATCGTGCTGAGCCCCTGGCTCGGCGCGAACTGCCGCTATCACCCCACCTGTTCGCAGTACGCGCTCGAGGCGATCGATTCGCACGGCACGCTGCGCGGCGGTTGGCTTGCGCTCAAGCGCATCTGCCGCTGTCACCCCTTCGCCGGCGAGTCGTTCACCTGCGACCCCGTGCCGGCCCGCAACGACTGGAAGACACCGTGACGAACTCGACCAACGCCCGCATGTTCCTCTGGCTCGGCCTCGCGATGGCGCTGTGGCTCAATTACGAGGCGTGGCAGCGGATGTTCGCGCCGCCGCCTGCCGCCGTGACCGCACCTGCGCCCGCGGGCACCGTTGCGCCGTCGCTCGCCGATGCCGTGCCGACGGCGAGCGCGCCTGCGCCGGTTGCGGCGCCGGTGGCTTCGACGCCGGTGATGACCGCAGTGCCTGCCGCTGCCGCGCCCGCCACCACCACCGCCACGGTGCGCGTCACCACCGATGTGCTCGACCTCGAGATCGCGCTCGCGGGCGGCACGCTGGTGAACGCCGACCTGCCGCGTTACCCGCGCGTCAAGGGCGAGTCCGCGCCGGTGCGGCTGCTGAACC
>CANHFH010000182.1 GCA_947459825.1 Pseudomonadota bacterium
GGCGTCGCCCAGTACAAGCTGACATGGCCGGTCACCGTGCGGTAGTCGCGCAGACCGAACATCTTGTCGAACTCGCGCTGCTGCACAGCGTTGACATTGACTCCGATGGCATAGGGCTTATCGAACGGCTGCCAAAGCACTTCGCCGCCGACACCCGAATACATCTCCTCGAGGATGCCGCCGTACGCTTGGTAGTAGACATCGTCGCGCAGCTTGCCACGCTTCACCAGAGCAAGGTTGTCGATGCCGCTTTTACCCTGCTGCAGGTACTCCTTTTGATCCGTTCGAACCGGAGGTAGTGCTGATGAACTTCCCCGCTCGATCCGATCGAACTGGCTCTTGATGTTCTGTTTCCAGCGACCGCTCAACGTCAACCCGTTTCCGAAATTCACGTTGCCGCGTATCGATGCCGAAAGTTGGTACAGGAACGGAAAGTCCGGGTCGAAGAGATAGGTGCGCAGGTCGAGTCCCAAATCCAGCCCGAAGTTCGGGTAGTGGAAATCGCGCTGATGATCAGGCGCCTCAATGGACTTGGGCGGCAGCAGTTCGAGCCGCCCTGGCTGTTGCAGCAAGGAGGGCGACTCACGACCGGGCCGACGGTACTGAACCGTGTGGGTCGGCATACCGAGCGACTCACCGGTCAGGCTGACCGAGTCGACCCCGGTCGGCACATAGAGTTCGGTGAGCGTCAAAAGGCGACGGATGGCGTCGGCCTCGACCTGATACGCCCCGTTGGCATAACGGACCTGCAACTCCCCCTCAGGGGTCTGCTTGACCTCGCGAACCAGCAATCCAGACGCCTCTACGTCCCTGAGCATGCGCGGCCACCAGTCAACGCCGCGCTCCAACTCCGCGGGCCTCTCAAGGGGCACCCGCACCGCTCCAAAGCCGTTCGGCGCCTTGCGCGGCGAGGGCTGCCGGGTATCGAGCGAAGCGCTTATCTTCAGCGCGAGTTGGTTACCTTGCTGCCAACTCACACCGAGTCGGACACCCGGAGTGGCCTCCCACTCGACGCCGAAGCTGACCGGTGAAGCGTCCTTGATGGTGCCCAACCCGCGCTCACGCGCGTAGCTGTCGCTGTTGTATGCCGCGACGAAATCCGTGCCCCACTCGGGGACGCTGTAACGGACACCACCGAAGACACCGATATCGGGACCGCGGAAGAACGATCCCCAAGAAAACGTGCCACCCAATCCGACATCGGCACTGCGAGTACCAAACCTCGGACTGATATGCGTCAAAGGGTTTGTCGCCACCGCCCGCTCTGCCAGCCGCCCCCAACCGATTCCCGCAGTCAAATCAAGATTTCTGCCGATCCTCTTCGACGCGACGAGATACTCGCTGCTCCAAGCTCCCGTGCCGAGGATATCCCGCGCACCGACCGACACCTGCGGCAGATACTCAGACTCATCCCACAATTTGAACTTGACCTCAAAACTGCGGTCACGAAGACCATCGCAGTAGTCCGCGTTCGCTACGCACTCCGTATCGGGCACCGGGGAGATTCCTCGGGCATTGAATATGGTGTACCGGAAGCTAGCCTCCATCCGCGGCAAAATCTGATAGCCGACCGAATAGATATCTGCGACATCTTTCCGAGAGTAGGTTGTGGTGAGCGTACCCTCCTCGGGCATGCGCGCACTTGGGATGTCGAGGATGCCACCCACGCCAAAGTCGTTGACCTGCGCCTCGGCCGCATGGGCGAGCCCCCACGCGAGCAGCAGCGCGACGAGCGTCTTGCCGATCGCCACCTTCACCGGCGCACACCGCGCCGCGTTTCCTGTCGCGCTTCGATGTACTTCAAGACCGCGCGCAGGGAACCGGACGCACTGTCCGGCGCACGCAGGTGCGTCAGCACATCGTGTGTGATCTTCTTGCCGAGTTCCACACCGAACTGGTCGAAGGCATTGATTCCCCAGACGACGCTCTGCACGAACACCTTGTGCTCGTAGAGCGCGACAAGGGCACCGAGCGTCGCGGGGCCGAGGCGGTCGAACACCAGCAACGACAGCGGCCGTCCGCCCTCGTGCACCTGATGCGGCGTGACGCCCTCACCGCTGCGGCCGCGCAGGAAGACCTCGGACTGGGCCAGCGCGTTGGTGATCACAAGTTCCTGGTGGTCCTCGCGGCTGCAGGAGGACTCGAGACCCAGCAGAATGTCGATTGCCGCACGCGGCGTCCCCTGATGCAACATCTGGAAGAACGAATGCTGTGCATCGTTACCCGGCTCGCCCCACACCACAGGTGCCGTGCCATGGGTCACGGGGTGGCCATCGAGGGCCACCTGCTTGCCGTTGCTCTCCATATCCAACTGCTGCAGGAAAGCGGGGAACCGTGCAAGGCGCGAGTCGTAGGGCAGCACCGCCAGCGTCGGCAGGCGTTCGCAGTCGATGTTCCAGATGCCGATGAGCGCCATCAGAACCGGGAGATTGCGCGACCACGGTGCCTCGCGGAAATGCTGGTCCATCGCGTGCGCCCCGGCGAGCAGCTGCTCGAAACGCTCGGCGCCGATGGCGATGGCGAGTGATACTCCCACCGACGACCACAAGGAATACCGACCGCCCACCCAGTCCCACATCATGAACCGGCGCTCGGGATGGATGCCGAAGGCGTCCATCGCGGCCGCGTTCACGGAGACGGCCGCAAAATGCGCGGGCACCGCCGCCTCACCGAGACGCTCGACGAGCCAAGCACGCGCCGTGCGCGCGTTGGTAAGCGTCTCTTGGGTGGTGAAGGTCTTGGAGACGACGATGAAGAGCGTCCGGCGCGGGTCGGCCTCGGCAAGGATGTCCGACAGCGCGCAGCCATCGACATTGGCCGCGAATCGCACCCGCGGCACTCGCTGCGCAGGACCACCCGTGTGATGCCGCAGCGCCTGCACCGCCATGGCCGGCCCGAGGTCCGAGCCGCCGATACCGATGTGCACGACATCATCGAACTCGCCGCCCGTACGGATGGACTCGGCGAAGGCCAGCATCCGGGCGCGCTCGGCCAGCACCTCAGCCTCGATAGCCGGGCCGCCGATGCCGGCGCCCGCGGGCTGGCGCAGCGCGACATGCAGCACCGCACGGTCCTCGGTGCGGTTGATGCGATCACCGCGGAACATGGCCTCGACCCTCGCAGGCACGCCCGCGGCTTCGGCCAAGGCGCCGAGCGAGGCCAGCGCCGCGGCATCGATGCGCTGCCGCGACCAATCGAGCAGCAGACCCGCCGCCGAGGCCGAGCAATGCTCGAACCGCTCGGGGTCGCGATCGAAGAGCGTGACGGGGTGCACCCCCTTGAGCCGCGCATGCTGTGCGGCGACCGCCGCCCACGCCGCGTCAAGCGGCATGGGCGTAGAAATGCGCGATGCAGTCGACCACATACTGCAACTGCTCGCGCGAGAGTTCCGGGAAGATCGGCAGCGCCAGCGTCTCCGCGGCGGCGCGCTCGGATTCCGGGAACGCACCCGCAGCGTAGCCGAGATGCGCGAAGCACTCCTGGCGGTGCAGCGGCACGGGGTAGTAGATCTCGCTGCCGACACCGCACTCGCCCAAGTATTTCTTGAGGGCATCA
>CANHFH010000183.1 GCA_947459825.1 Pseudomonadota bacterium
ATCGGGCGCCGCCGTACGCGTGCCCGATAGCGGTAGCAGATCTCCCGCGAGCGTGCGCACCAGCGTGGACTTGCCGGCGCCGTTGCGGCCCAAAATGCCGATGCGCGCGCCGGGTCGGATCGACAGCGATACGTCGGTGAGCACGCGTCGCAAGCCCGGCGCTGCCGTCTCCGATATGCGATGCCCCGCATCGACATCGTCGAGGACGACGAGCGGCGAGGGCAGCTTGGACGGCTCCGTGAACGACCAGTCGTAGACGGTCTCGGCACGCTGCTCGACGATCGCGGGCAGCCGCTCCAGCCACTTGATGCGGCTCTGCGCCTGCCGCGCCTTGCTGGCCTTGGCGCGGAACCGTTCGACGAAGCTCTGCACATGCGCCGCCTCGCGCCGCAGCTTCTCGTTGGCCGCCTGCTGCTGCGCGAGCCGGGCCACGCGTTGCGACTCGAAGCGGCTGAAGTCGCCCGCATAGGAATCGATGCGGCGGTCGTGGACATGCAGCACGCGCCCGACCACGGCATCGAGGAAATCGCGGTCGTGCGAGACGATGAGCAAGGTGCCGGGGTAGGCCTGCAGCCAGCCCTCCAGCCAGAGCACGGCGTCGAGATCGAGGTGGTTGGTGGGCTCGTCGAGCAGCAGCAGCTCCGAAGGGCACATCAGCGCTCGGGCGAGATTGGCGCGCATGCGCAGTCCGCCCGAGAACTCCGCGATGGGGCGGTCGATGTCGGTCGGCGCGAAGCCGAGACCGTCGAGCAGCCCCGCAGCGCGGCTGCGGGCGGTATACGCGCCGCGATGTCCGAGTTCGGCGTGCAGTCGGGCCTGCGCGATGCCGTCACCGGCCGTTTCCGCCGCTGCCAACGCGCGCTCGGTCGCACGCAACGCGGCATCGCCGTCGATCACATGCTCGATGACCGGCTGCTGCGAGTGCGGCAACTCCTGCGCCACCGAGGCGATGGCGAGGGCAGGAGGGCGCTCGAGCTCGCCGCGGTCGGGTGCGAGCTCGCCCTGCAGCAAGGCGAGCAGCGTCGACTTGCCGCAGCCGTTCCGGCCGACCACGCCGATCTTCTCGCCGCGCAGCAGGCTGAGCGTCGCGCTCTCTATCAGCGGTTCCGGGCCGCGCCGCAGGCGGACATCGCGCAGGTGGATCACGGGCGCGATTCTACGCGCCGCGGTCGGTCCTGCGCCGGCCGGGCGTACGGCATCCGGGGCAATGCCGGTCGGTTATGCTGCGTGGCATGACCTCGGGCACGCACACCCCGCTCGATGCACTGCAGCTGACCGGTCGCGCGCGGACGCATCTGGTCGAGCTCGACGAGCCGCGCTGCGTACTGCACGCCGCGGTGGTCGGGCCGTTCCTCGCGCTGCGTGCCGCCGCAGCGCTGGACGGTCTGCAGCTCGAGCCCGCGTCCTCGTTCCGTGACTTCGAGCGGCAATGCCACATCTGGAACGCGAAGTACCGCGGTGAGCGGCCGTTGCTCGACCGCATGGGGCGCGCGCTCGATGCGGCTTCGCTCACGCCGGCGGAGCGCGTGGACGCGATCCTCGCCTGGTCAGCCCTGCCGGGCGCGAGCCGCCATCACTGGGGCACCGACCTCGATGTCTACGACCGCGCGGCGCTGTCCGAAGGCGCACGCCCGGAACTGGTGCCCGCCGAGTACGCGTCGGGTGGTCCGTCCGCGCGGCTCGACATGTGGCTCGCTGCACACGCGCATGAATACGGTTTCTATCGGCCCTACATGACGGACCGCGGCGGTGTCGGCTTCGAGCCCTGGCACATCAGCTACGCGCCGGTGGCGCAGCGCTGCATCGCGCAGCTCGATGCGGCTCTCCTGCGCGAGGCGCTCGGGTCCGCTCCGATCGAGGGCGCTGCAGAGGTGCAGGTGCGGTTGGAGGAACTGCTGCTGCGCTATGTCGCCGCGGTGGATGCGCCGCCGCAGGCCGCGCTCAACGCCTGACCCTCAGCGCGTGAACTCGGCGATCACCGGCGTATGGTCGGAGGGTCGCTCGGCGCGGCGTGGCTCACGGTCGATGCGGCAGGCGTTGCAGCGCGCTGCGAGCGCGGCGCGCGCGAAGATGAGGTCGATGCGCAGGCCGTGGTTGCGACGGAACGCACCCGCGCGGTAATCCCACCAGCTGTAGGCCGCTTCGGGTTGCTCGAAGCGCCGGAAGAGGTCGATGAGCCCGCCGTCGGTGAGCCGGCGCAGCGCGGCGCGCTCCTCGGGGCTGACATGCACGCCGCCGGCCCAGGCCGCCGGGTCGTGCACATCGCGGTCTTCGGGCGCGATGTTGAAGTCGCCGAGCACCACAAGATCTTCGTGGCCGGCGAGGTCGCCCTCGAGCCAAGCGGCGAGCGCCTCCAGCCACCGCAGTTTGTAGGCGAACTTGTCGCTGCCCGGCGCCTGACCGTTCGGTACATAGAGGTCGAGCACCGTGAGCCCCGCGGTCTCGACCGCCAGCACGCGCCGCTGCTCGTCGGGGAAGCCCGGGATGTCGGTCGCGAGCACGCGCAACGGCTCGCGCGACAGCACCGCCACGCCGTTGTAGGTGCGTTGGCCCGCGAAGGCCACCTGATAGCCGAGCGCCGCGATCTCGGCGGCCGGGAAATCGGCGTCGGTGGTCTTGGTCTCCTGCAGCGCGACCACATCGGGCTTCGCCGTCGCCAGCCACTCGGCGAGCTGCGGAAGCCGTACCCGCAGGGAGTTCACGTTCCAGGTGGCGATGCTCAGCGTGCCCATGCCCCTAGGGTAAACGACCGCGCGTCGGCGTGGGGGTCCGAGGCGGTAAGATGGCGTCATGACAGCCTCGACATACGACCTGGTGGTGATCGGCGGCGGCAGCGGCGGCCTCGCCTGTGCGCAGCGCGCCGTGGAATACGGCGCCAAGGTGGCCTTGGTGGAGTCGGCGCGGCTCGGCGGCACCTGCGTCAATGTCGGCTGCGTGCCGAAGAAGGTCATGTGGAACGCCGCGCAGATCGCGCATGCAGCCCATGATGCCGAGCATTACGGCTTCGACCTCAAGGTCGGCGGCCACGACTGGGCGGCGTTGCGCGCCGCGCGCGACGCCTATGTGCTGCGTCTCAACGGCATCTACGAGCGCAACCTCGCCAACAAGAAGGTCGAGCTGCTGCGCGGCCACGCGGCGTTCGTCGGTCCGAACGAGGTGCGGGTGGGCGACCGGCTGCTCGAGGCGCCGCAGGTGGTCATCGCCACCGGCGGGCGACCGTCGCGACCGCCGATCCCGGGCGCGGAGTTCGGTCTGACCTCCGACGGTTTCTTCGAGCTCGATGCGCGGCCGCAGCGCATCGCCATCGTCGGCAGCGGCTACATCGCGGTGGAGATCGCCGGGGTCTTCGCCGCGCTCGGCAGCGAGGTCACGATGGTGCTGCGCCGTGACCGGCTGCTGCGGCACTTCGAGGCGATGCTGGGCGGAGGCCTGCGGCGGATCATGCAGGACGACGGCGTGCGCTTCCTAGACCACGCCGCGCCCGCGGCGCTCGAGCGCGATGCCGACGGCACGCTGCGCCTGCTGCTGCAGGACGGACGCATCGCCGGGCCGTTC
>CANHFH010000184.1 GCA_947459825.1 Pseudomonadota bacterium
CACTGGAGGATGCTGGGTGCGTTGCGCGAGCGCGGTCTCACGCGTATCGATCGCGGTCTGGTCTTCGATGTGTCGGGGTTCGATCTGCCGCCCGAGGATCCGGGTGCGTTCGACGGCCAGCCCGACCGGATCTACAACATCACACCGCATCCGCTGCTGGTCAACTTCAACGCGGTGCGCTTCCGCATCCAGGCGCGCTCGCAAGGCGGCGTCGATGTGGCCGCCGTACCGGCCCTGCCGAACCTGCGCATCGACAACCGTCTGCAGCGCGGTGCCGGTGCCTGCGGCGGCTTCCAGAACGGCGTGGTGTTCGCGGCGCGCGATGAGGTGCGGCGCGACACCGCAGTGCTCGACGGTCGGTTCCCCGCCGCATGTCGGGAATACGAGCTGTCGCGCACCGTGCTGCGACCGGAAAGCTACGCCTGGGGGCTCTTCGATCTGCAGTGGCGCCAGCAGGGCGGCGAGCTCAAGGGCGGCTGGCGCGTCGGCGTGCTGCCGACGGACATCGGTGCGCCGTTCCATGTGCATCGCTCGCGGCCGCTGGGCGACATCATCCGTTCGGTCAACAAGTCCAGCAACAACGTCATGACGCGGCATCTGGAGCTTGCACTCGGCAGCGAGCGTTACGGCAGCCCCGCGACGCCTGCCAAAGGCCAACGCGCGATCCTCGAGGTGCTGCGCGAGCGCGGCATCGACACGCGGGGTCTCGTGATCGCCAACAGCGCCGGTCTCTCCCGCGAGGGCCGCGTCACCGCGCGGCAGTTGGCCGCGATATTGAGCGCCGCGTGGAACAGCCCCTACATGCCCGAGTACGCGTCCTCGCTCGCCATCGCCGGGCTCGACGGCACCATGCGCAACCGCTTCCGCAACTCCCCGGCGACCGGCCGGATGCACATCAAGACCGGACGGCTCGATGATGTCTCGGCGGTGGCCGGCTATGTCACCGCGGCGTCCGGCCAGCGCTTCCTCGCCGTGGTGATGGTCAACGCGCCGGAGGCGCATCGCGGGCCGGGTGAAGAGCTGCAGGATGCCCTGCTGCAGTGGGTCCACGACCGTCATTGAGGCGCGTCCGCAGCGGCCCCGCCGTGGGTCTTGCGGGGTTTCGTGGGCGACCGCACCATACCATCGTGTCTTCACGAGGAGCCGATCCATGACTTCATCCGTCCGTCCCGTTCTGCGTGCATGGCTGCCGATGGCGCTCGCCTCCTGCCTGTTGACGGTGTCGGCGCAGGCCGAGTCCCCGGAGATCGGCGCTTGGGGTTTCGACACCGCCGGCAAGGACGCGGCCGTGCGCCCGGGCGACGATTTCTTCCGCTACTCGGGCGGCGGTTGGATGCAGCGGGAAGTGTTGCCGTCCGACCGCACGCGCTGGGGCACCTTCTACAAGCTCTACCTGCCGCCCGAGCAGCGGGTGCGGATCTGGTGATGAGCGCGGACTCGATGGCGGCACCGCGGCCTGATCGGCCCATCCGTGGCCTCGGTCTGCCGCCTGAGCTGACGCCCGCAGAGCTCGGCGCCTTGCGCGTCGGCCGCTATCGCCGACTGCAGGAGATGCTGCGCGCCGAGGACTGCGCCGCCGCGCTCCTCATCGATCCGCTCAACATCCGCTACGCGACCGACTCCCGCAACATGGCGGTCTGGACGCTGCACAACATGGCCCGATACTGCGTGGTGCCGGCGCACGGACAAGCGGTGTTGTTCGAGTTCGCGCGGGATCACTGCAAGGGCATGGCGGAGGGCCTGCCAGCCATCGGCGAGGTGCGACCGGCGCGGGTCCACAGCTTCTTCGATGCCGCCGAGCACGCCTGGACTGTGGCCTGCGCTTGGGCGGCCGAGATCGCGGACCTCGTCAAGGCTGCGGCGGGCGGCGGCCGGCTGCGGCTCGCCATCGACCGTGCCGACCTGCTCGGCGCGCGTGCGTTGGAGCAGGCCGGCCTCGAACTCGTCGAAGGTCAACGGATACTGGAGCTTGCGCGTTCCATCAAGTCGCGCGAGGAGCTGCAGTGCATGCGGCGCGCGATCGCGGTCTGCGAGGTCGGCATGTCGCGCATGGCCGATGCGCTGCAGCCCGGCATCTCGGAGAACGAGCTCTGGGCGGAGCTGCACCACGCGAACATCGCGCTCGGCGGTGAGTGGATCGAGACGCGCCTGTTGTCCTCCGGCCCGCGCACCAACCCGTGGTTCCAGGAGTGCTCGGACCGCATCATCCAGGCGGGCGATGTCGTCGGCTTCGATACCGACCTGATCGGTCCCTATGGGTACTGCGCGGACATCAGTCGCACCTTCTTCTGCGGGGCTGGGCGCCCGACCGCCGCGCAGCGCGACCTCTACGCGCTCGCTCAGGAGCAGGTGCAGTACAACTGCGATCTGCTGCGGCCCGGCCTCGGGTTCCGGGAGTACGCGGAGCGGGCCTGGCGCATCCCGGACCGCTTCTACGCGCTCAATTATGGTGCGGTGGCTCACGGCGTGGGACTCGCCGACGAGTGGCCGCTGGTGCTGATCGATCCGAGGGACCCGCTGTTCCAGGACGGCATCATGGAACCCGGTATGACGCTCTGCATCGAGAGCTACATCGGTGAGGGGGGTGGACCCTTCGGCGTGAAGCTCGAGCAGCAGGTGCTGATCACCGACACCGGTCACGAGATCCTGAGCCGTTACCCGTTCGAGGACCTGCGCGGTTAGACCGCGACGGCCCGGGCGTTGGGCCCACCACGGACGCGTGTATGCTGATGGTCTGCCACCCCGGACCGGACCATGAGCGCCGCAGAACACATCCACCACCGCACCTGTCACCTCTGCGAGGCGATCTGCGGCGTCGAGATCCGCGTCCGCGGCACGGAGATCCTCTCCATCCGCGGCGACGAGCAGGATCCGTTCAGCCGCGGCCACATCTGCCCGAAGGCGCTCGGCCTCAAGGATTTCCATGAGGATCCCGACCGCCTGCGCCGACCGATGCGCCGCACGGCGACGGGTTGGGAGGAGGTCTCCTGGGAGGCGGCGCTCGACGAGATCGCGCGGCGCATCGTCGCCCTCCAGCGCGAGCACGGCGCCGATGCGGTGGCGAGCTACCTCGGCAACCCGCAGGTACACAACTACGGGGGGCTGCTCGGCGGCGGGAAGTTCCTGCGCGCGCTGCGCAGCCGCAACCGGTACTCGGCGACCTCGGTCGATCAACTGCCGCATCACCTCTCGGCGTATCTGCTCTACGGGCACCAGCTGATGATCCCGGTGCCCGACATCGACCGCACGCAGTTCTTCCTGGTGATCGGCGGCAACCCGGTGGTCTCGAACGGCAGCCTGATGACGGCGCCCGATGTCACCCGCCGCCTCAAGGATCTCCGCGCCCGCGGCGGCCGGTTGGTCGTCGTGGACCCGCGGCGCACCGAGACCGCGGAGCTCGCCGATACCCATCTCTTCGTCACGCCCGGGTCCGATGCGCTCATGCTGTTGTCGATGCTGCAGGTGCTGTTCGCGGAGGGGCGGATCGCGCCCGGCGCGCTCACGGGGTTCATCGACGGCATCGAG
>CANHFH010000185.1 GCA_947459825.1 Pseudomonadota bacterium
CGGACACGTCACCATCCTCGACCGCGCCGGGCTCGGGGCGTCGGCCTGCGATTGCTACGCGGCGTCGCGCCGGGGCGCCGACCGCTTCAGCGCCACGAACCCGAAGCCCACGATGATGAACGCGACCGAAAGGCCGGCGGCGTTCCGCAACGCCGCCCCGTAGCCGATCTTCAGCACATCGAAGAACGGGTAGGGATATACCCCGGCCATCTCGCCGCGCGCGAACACATACACGGCGTACGCGGCCGGGAACGCGAAGGCGACCGCGGCATCGCGCCACTGCAGGATGCCGCGCGGCACGACGAGCCACCACAGCAGCACGAAGAGCGGCGGCACGAGGTAGTGCAGCGCGATGTTGCAGGCGTACTCGAGGCCGGTCGGATGATGGATGGCGCGCAGCAGGAGGTGGTACACGACGCCCACCAGCAGGATCGACACCGCTGCAGCGGTGATCATCTCCGGTCGTCGCCACCAGCGCCAGTTCGCCGAGGCCTGCGGGCCGAGCGCCAGCGATGTGGCGACCATCGCGCAGAACGCGTTGGTCAGGATCGTGAAGTAGCCGGTGTACATCATCACGCCATAGGCCGCGCCGTTGCCGAGCGCGATATGGCGGTTGACGCTGATCCACGCCTGCAGCACGAGCGCGGTCCAGCCGAGCACCGCGAGCGCGGCCGCGAAGCGTCGCAGCGTCGGATCAGTCCGTATCGTCTCCGCCGGCATCAACGCGGAGCCGTGAGCACCTGCACATCGACGCGGCGGTTCGGCAGCAGGCACTCGCGCAGCGCGGCCTGCGAGAGGCCGCGGCCGCTGCAGTCGACCACCGGCGTGCCATCGCCGCGGGCGCTGGTGCTGATGCGGGCAGGATCGACGCCGAGGCGCACCAGCTCGTCGCGCACCGTGGCGACGCGCTTCTCGGAGAGCGCCTGGTTGTAGGCCGCGTTGCCGGTGCGGTTCAGGCGGTCGGCATGGCCGACGAGTTCGATGGACTCGACCACGAGGCCCTCGCGCTTCAACCGCTCGGCGAGGCCCTCGAGCTGGGCGCGGCTCGCGGGGCGGATATCGGCGACGCCCGAACGGTCGAACTCGAACACCACTTCGGCGCTGAGCCACAGCTGGCGGGCGGCGACGGTCGCGCCCGCAGCGGGCACCACGGCCGGCAAGACGGCCGCGCGCGCGGCCGCGTCGCGGCAGCTCGACGCTTCGCTCGAGGCCTGTGCGATGAGGTCCTCGGCCTTCTGCACATACGGCTTGGCGTGGCGCCACTGCTGCTGCGCGTGCTCGTTGCCGGCGTGCACCAGCTCGACCTCGGCGCAGGCGGTCTTCTGCGCCGCGCACTCGAAGCCGCCTTCGCCGCGCAGCGCACGGGCGCGCTCCCAAAGATCAGGCCGCAGCATCACCGCTTCGCCGACCAGCGGGGTGTCGGTGGGAAGCGGCGTCACGCCGCGCTCCATCGCCACGACCAGCTTCTCGCTCTCGGTCAGCGCGGCCTGCGGGAACGGCCCGCGGTCGTTGCGCGTGTACTCGTGGAAGCTCACATCGAGCCAGCACTGCGCCTTGCTCAGATGGTAGTCCGCGACGCGGCGGCCGCCGTCGTTCAGCTTCTTGATGCGCTCCTGCAGCGCGAGATAGCCGTCGTAGTCCGCCTGGATCACCGGGTCGGAGATGCGTGCCTGTTGCGGCGCGAGCTTCGTGTCCTGTGCGGCTGCGCTGAGCGACGCGGCGGCGAGCGCAGCAGCGGCGAGCGCCGTCACGGCGAGGACGGTGGGGACGGGGCGGGAAAAGTTGGTCTTCATCGGTCGAGACTCCGGTTGATCTCGCGGTCAGAGCCCTTGAAGAGGTGCTCATCGAACTTGAAGCGCAGGCGGATGTAGACGCCTTCGCGGGTGTACTCGTAGCCGGCGAGGTCGCGGTCGCCGTCGAAGCCGGTGAGGTTGGCGCCCACCGACAGCCAGAGGTTCTGGCGCAGCAGCCGGCCGACCTCGACGCCGAACGCCTTCTGCACGGCGCCGCGCTGGCCGAACTGGCCGGCGGCGAGCAAGCCGACATCCCAGTCCTCGGTCAGGTCGTAGACGACGCGGCCCGAGACCAGCTGCGCGCGGAACTCGTCGCGCACGCCGTTCTCGAAGCGGTCCTTCTGCCACTTGCCCGCGACGCGGCCGGTGATCCACCACGGCCGCGACGGGTGCCAGTCGGCGTGCGCGGAGGCGATCCAGGCGCGGCTCGACAGATCGCCGAGCAGCGCGTTGCTCGAGTCCTCCTCGACCTTGTACTCGACCTTCGCCAACGCGTTGACGCGGTTGGTGTCGGTGTCGCGGAAGGCGAGGCCGAGCTGCGCGCGGTCCTGGAAGACCTCGCCGCCGCGGTCGTACTTCGTCTGCAGCAGGTAGTTGCGGGCGAGCAGCGTCCAGTCGCGGTCGAGCTTGCGGGCGATGGTCGCCTGCCACAGCACGGTGTCGAGGCTGTCGTCGTCCGGCGTGCTGCCGATGTCGCCGCTCTGGCGGAACTCGACGCGGGTGCTGGCGCGCCACAGCGCCGCCGAGGTCCAGTCGATGCCGAACGCCGCGGCGTTGCTCTTGGCGGTCTCGCCCGAGAGCACATCGATCTGCTCGTAGCCCGCCGAGAGCCGCAGGCCCTCGCGCAGGTCCCAAGCGTGCTGGATGCCGGAGGCGAGCTGCAGGTCGCGGCCCGAGACGGCATCGCGCAGCCGGTACTCGCTGAAGAGCTGCGTGTCGCGGATCCAGGTCGACTCGACGCCGAACGCGAACGCCGAGGCGTCGCGCGCGGTGTCGGTGACGCCCGCCATCTGCACCCAGCCGTCCTGCTGCTCGTAGCGGCCGTAGAGCCGGGTGCGCGGCAGGAACTGCCAGTCGGCGCCGATCGCGGCGCGTCGGCGGTCATCACCGTTGATGTCGGTCTCGTACTCGGCGCCGATACGGAACGGCTCGGCGATGCGCCAGGACGCGCCGAGGCGCACCGTGTCGCTCTCGAGCCGCGTGCCTGCGGGCAGCGTCGACACCGCCGGCGGCAGTCCGCCCTGCACGATCACCGGCAGACCGGTGGCCGGATCGAGCACCTGCGCGCCGAAGCCGAGCGCGCCGCCGGCCGAACCGCTGGCGATGCTGCCGGTGAGGCCGCCGCCCATGCCGAAGGGCACGGTGAGGAAGCCGTTGCCCTGCGCGCCGACCACCTCTTCATGGCGACGCACGCCGAGATCGAAGCGCAGCGCCTTGGTGAGGTCCCACATCAGGCCGACGCCCGCCGACTGGCGTTCGCCGCCGCCGGTGTTGCGGTCCTCGCTGCGCCAACCGTCGGCGTAGAGCTGCACAGGCTCACCGAGCCGCACCGCCGCCTGCGCGAAGAGCTCTTCACGACCGCCGGAGAGCGGCGCGGCGGTGTTGTTGAACGCGGGGTCGGAGCGGCCGTAGGCGACGCGCGCCTCGGTGCGCTCGCCCTGGTGCGCGAACTCGGCACGCAG
>CANHFH010000186.1 GCA_947459825.1 Pseudomonadota bacterium
ACGGGCCCCGCGAAGTCGAGCCCGGCGATGGCGACGAACGCCAGCACATAGGCGGGGATCGCCATCGGCAGCAGCAGCGCCCACGAGAACAGGGATCGCAGCGGGAACTCGTAGGCCGTGACGATCCAGGCGAGCGCCGTGCCGAGCAGCCCGGCGAGCAGCGTGACGCCCACCACCAGCACCAGCGTGTTCAACAGCACGCCGGGCACCACATGCTCGAAAAGGTGCTGCATATCGGCGGCCGGCGCGCCGTACGCGCCCCAAGCCAGCGTGATGAGCACCGTGATCGGCAATGCGGCGATCGCCGCCGCGGTGAGCAGCGGCCCTCGTCCGTGGTGCACACGCACGCCCATCGCCCGGCCGTCGCTCGCGGGTGTCGCCGCCGCGGTCAACGCCAGCCGATCCGGTCCATCAGTTTGGCGGCCGTCGGTTGCAGCTTGCCGACCTCGGCGACGGCGATCGGATCCTGCACCGGCGTGCCGAAGCCGCGCACGATGTCGGTGGGCTGGGCCTGCGGATTGGCCGGATACTCCTGGTTCGCAGCCGCGAAGCGCGCCTGTACTTCCGGCGTGGACAGCCACTCGAGCAGCTTCACGGCGCCGTCGCGGTTCTTGGCGTGCGTCGTGAGACCCGCGCCCGAGATGTTCACATGCACGCCCGCGCCGTCCTGATCCGGCCAGCGGATCGCGATCGGCACCACGCCCTTCTCGGCGATCATCCGGCCGAGGTAATAGTGGTTGACGATGCCGACGCTGCACTGGCCGGCGATGATGGCCTCGAGCAGCAGCGTATCGCTCGAGAACGGCTCGGTGGCGAGGTTGGCGATCCAACCGCGCACGATCTCCTCGGTCTTCGGCTCGCCGTAGCGCGCGATCAGCGCGGCCACCAGCGAGCGGTTGTAGACATGCTTCGAACTGCGCAGGCAGAGCTTGCCCTTCCACGCCGGGCCGGCGAGGTCCGCGTAGCCCTTCACCTCGGCCGCGAAGCGCTCCGGCGTGTAGGCCTTCGTCGAGTACGCGATCGTCCGCGCGCGCACCGCGAGTCCATACCAACGGTTGCCGGGGTCGCGCAGGTTCGCCGGCACATTCGCCGCGAGCGTGGTGTTCTCGAGCGGCGCGAGCAGCCCTTGGTCGGCGGCGAACCAAAGATCACCGGCATCGACGGTGATCAGAAGATCGGCGGGTGTATCCGCGCCTTCGGTGCGCAGCCGTTGGATGAGCGGCCCCGCGTCGTCCGTCACGGCGCGGACCTGTGTGCCTGTGGTCTTCGAGTACTCGGCGAAGAGGTCCTCGACCAGCTGGTACTTGCGCGCCGTGTAGACCACGACCTCGCCGCCGGGCGCGGCAGGGGCAGTAGCGGTGTCGGGCGTGGTCGAGGGCGGCGAGTCGGGACGACTGCAGCCGACCATCAACAAGGTGACGACCGTCGCGGACAGGAAACGGATGGGCTTCATGGGACTCCGTTCTCAAGCTTTGCCAGATGCGAATGATTCTCATTCATCATAGCAAAGACCTGACGGTCCGGCCACCCGGCGCCGGACGGGGCGCGGTCAGGGGCGCTGCGCGCTCGCGGCCTCGTCGCGCCGCACCACCTCATCGAACAGGCGGACACCATAGCCCACCGCGCCCTTGGGCTCGGTCGGGCGGCCGCTGTTCTCCCAGGCCGTGCCGGCGATGTCGAGGTGCACGAACGGCGTACCGGGCTGCACCCACTCCATGATGAAGGCGGCGCCGAAGGAGGCGCCCGGTGCGCTGCCGCCCTCGGTGACGTTCCTGACATCGGCGATGTCGCTCTTGAGCGCCTCGACGGTCGCCGTCGTCACGGGCAGACGCCACAGCGGCTCGCCGGCCGCTTCGCCCGCGGCGATGAACCGCGCCGCGAGAGCATCGTCGGAGGTGAAAAGACCCGCGAGATCCGGGCCCAGCGCGCGCACCACGGCGCCCGTGAGCGTCGCGATGGTGACCGCGAGCCGGGGCGAGTGCTTCTCCTGCACCCACCACAGCGCGTCGGCGAGCACCACGCGCCCCTCGGCGTCCGTGTTGAGGACCTCGATGGTCTTGCCGCTCATCGAGGTGAGCACATCGCCCGGTCGGATGGCGTTGCCGTCCGGCATGTTCTCGGCGAGCGCCAGCACCGCGACGGCGTTCACCTTCGCTTCGCGGAGCGCCAAAGTCAGCACGGCACCGGCCGTGGCGGCGGCGCCCGACATGTCCGAACGCATGCGCCACATGCCGTCGGCCGGCTTGATGGAGATGCCGCCGGTGTCGAAGGTGATGCCCTTGCCGACGAAAGCGATCGGCGCCTCGCCGGGTTCGCCGCCGCGGTACTCGACCGCGACCAGCCGCGGCGGCCGCGTGGATCCCTGGCCGATCCCGTAGAGCGCGCCCATGCCGAGCGCCTGGATCTGGCGCTCGTCGAGCACCGTCACCGTCGTCTTCGCCACCCCCTTGAATCTTTGGCGTACTTCCGCGGCGAACCACTCGGGGCTCTTGATGTTGGACGGCGTAGAGATGAGGTCGCGCGCGAAGCGGACGCCGGCTGCGGCGGCCTCGCCGTCGCGCTGGAACGCGGTCAGCGCCGCCGCTGCGTCGGGTGCGAGGAAGGTGATGCCAGCGGCAGGCTTGGCCTCGGCTGCCGGAGCGGCGCCCCAACGCCCGAAGTCGTACTCGCCGAGCCGCACGCCGAGCGCGGCCTCGGCGGCGTCGTGCTCGACATCCGCGGCATCGGGGACCACCACCTGTGCGGGAGTCGGCCAAGCGCCGCTGCCCTTGCCGGCGAGCGCGCCGTAACGGCGCAGGTCCACCGCCGACTTAACGGTCTCGCCGATGCCGATCAACAGCACCGACGGGTAGGGTCCTTTACCGTAGAGCGCGAGCGTCTTCCCCGGGTCGCCGGAGAACTTCGCGAGGCGGATGGCCTCGGCGATGGCGCCGCCGGCAGCCGCGTCGGCCTCCTTGGCGAGCCCGTTCAACAAACCGCCCTTGACGACCGGCAGTACGAGCGGCCCGGACGCGGGGCGCACGGTGTCGGCGAAGCTGATGCTGCGCTGGGCCGCGGGTGCCGCAGCGGCGGTCGACCCGACGATCGACGGTCCGATCAGCAAAGCGGCGCAGAGCAGGGTGGTGGAAGCGGTGCGGACCATGGCGGGTTCCTCTTGCGAATACGAATTTCAGACCGCGGTCATCAGCGACGACCGATGAGCCAGTGGGCGCCTGCGGCGAGCGCAAGCAGCAGCGCGAGACCGAGCCCCCAGACCACCCAGACCGCGGGCACCAGCCAGCCGAGCACGCTGCCGAGCGCCGGCAACGACGCTTGCGCCGAGCTGATCGCCTCGGAGACGGCGCGTACCGCGGTGTTCCAGGTGGAGACATCGATCCAAGGGCTGAGCCACGAGGGCAGGGTCACGGCGCCCGCCACCGA
>CANHFH010000187.1 GCA_947459825.1 Pseudomonadota bacterium
GCATCGCTGGCTCGCGCAGCTGCTCTCCGACCTCAAAGAAACCACCACCACCCTCGACCCGCCGGCGCGTCTCGCGCGGTTGCGGGAGCTGCCGACGCAGCGCATCGACGCGCCGCTCTTCGTGTTCGGCCTCTCCTCGCTGCGCAACGGCGACAAGGTCCATCTCGCCGAGCTCGCGCGGCACATGGACATCCATCTCTTCATGCTCGTGCCCTCGACGGAGTGGTGGGCCGACATCCGGCTGCGCAGCCACGAGCGTGCGGCGCTGCGCGCGGCGAAGACGCCTGCCGAGACGATCGCCTTGCTGCAGCAGTTCGAGCGCAGCAACCAGATGCTCGCGGCCCACGGCGCGCCGAGCCGCGATCTGCAGCTGTGGCTGGAGGACCTCGGGTACCAGACCGTCGGCGAAGACCCTGAACCGGATGAGCCGCGGCACCGTCTCGAGGCGCTGCAGCGCTGGATCGACGCTGCCGAAGAAGCACCAGGCCTGCACGAACGCTTGCGAGCGAATGGGCTGCTCGCCGCCGATGCCGGCCCGCTGCCTTCCATCGAACTCAATGCCTGCCACGGCGCGCTGCGCCAATGCGAAGCGCTGCGCGACGACCTGCTGCGCCGCTTCGCTGCGGATCCCTCGCTCGAGCCGCGCCATGTGCTGGTGATGACGCCCGACCTCGCGACCTACGCACCGCTCATCGCCGCGGTGTTCGGGCGCGAGGGGCGTGACGCCGTCCCGGCGATCCCCGTACACATCGCCGACCTCGGCCTCACCGACACCAACCCGGTCGCCGCCGTGCTGCTCGATGTCATCGGCCTCGTCGGTTCACGCGTCACCGCGTCTGGATTGCTCGACCTGCTCGGTCGCGAGCCGCTGCGCACCCGGTTCCGCATCGACGACGACGATCTCGGTGCGCTCAAGGATCTCATCATCGCTTCCGGTCTTCGCTGGGCCTGGGATGCCGAGGACCGCGCGCGCCACGACCAACCCGCCGTCGACCAGAACACCGTGCGCTTCGCGCTCGAGCGGCTCGCGCTCGGTGTGTTGATGCCGGATCCGGGCGGCGTCGAGGTCGTGCCTGCCGCGCACGGCCTCGGGCCCGCGGTGCCCGTCGATCTGCCGGGCCGCGACCAGGCGCTGCGCTTCGGTGTGCTGGCCGAGGTCTGCGACCATCTGCAGCGTCTGCAGCAGACACTCGCGACGCCCGCGACCGCCGAAGTCTGGCGGGAGCGCCTCGAGCGCGTGATGGATACGCTCTGTGCACTGCCCGAGTCCCGCGCATGGCAGCGCGTGCGCGTCTCGACCACGCTTCAGGAGCTGCTCGGCGATGAGGCCCCGGACGCGGCGGAGTCCGCGCTCGAGTTCGACCCTGCCAGCATCAGCGCGATGTTGCGCGACGCCTTCACGCTCCCACGCGGCGGCGACCGCCCCAACACCGGCGCGGTCACCGTCTGCTCGATGGAGCCGATGCGCTCCGTGCCGTTCCGCGTCGTCGCGATGATCGGCATGGACGACGACAGCTTTCCGCGGCCGTCCCGGCCCACGGCCTGGGACCCCTTCGCGACCCCGAAGCCGCAGGAGCACGACCGCCGCAGCCTCGATCGGCACCTGTTCCTCGAATCCGTGCTCTGCGCGCGTGACGCACTCCTTGTATATGGTCGCGGCTTCGAGGGCGCGCGCGGCGAGGAAGTTCCGCTCTCGGTCGTGGTCGAGGAGGTCGCCGACCTGCTCGCGCAGGCCCTCGGCATCGAGAAACCGCGTGACCTGCTGCGCGTCCACCCGCTGCAGCCCTGGAGCCTCAAGGCTTTCGAGGACGGGTCCCGCCTCCCTTACGACGCGACCTGGGCCGCAGCCGCCCTCGCGCGGCTCGGCGAACCCAAGCTCGCGGGACTCGCAGCGACGCCCACCGATGCCCGTTGGCCCGAAGAGGCCGAGCCGCCCACAACGCTCACGGTGCGCGCGCTCGCCCGCGCGCTCGAGAACGCCCCGAAGGCTTTCCTCGAACAGACGCTCGGCATCTCGATGACGGACTACGAGCGCAACCTCTCGGACCGTGAGCCGATCGAGCTCGATGATCTTGAGGCTTGGAAACTCTGCAACGCGCTCATCGACATCGTCGCGGCGGACGATGCGGAGGGTTCGGGTAGCGCCGATGTGGGGCGGCTGCTGATGCGTCAGCAGGGCGAGGGCGCCATCCCTTTCGAGGCGGGCGGCGAAGCCGTGTTGTCGGATGAGCTCTCGAAAGCGCGCGAGATCGTCGCGGGCACGCGCAAAGTCCCCGGCACGCCCATCGCTGCAGCGTCCTATGTCTGCACGATCACCGCGCCCGGTTGCGCAGCGCTCACCGTCACCGCCGTGGTCCCCGGTGTGCGGGAGGAGGGTGGTGCGCACCGTCATGTCTGGACCACCGCGAGCAGCAAGCCGAAGGACAAGCTCAAGCTCGAGGTCTGGCTCTCGATGCTGGTCGCGCAGGTCGCGGATGCACCGGTCGTCGCGGCGCATCTGATCGCCCGCAAGGGCAAGCCGGTCTTCAACGCACCGGATCGGGATACCGCGCTGCGTGTGCTCGAGGGGTGCGTGGGCTTGTGGTGGCAGACGCGTCGCCAGCCTGTGCCGCTCGTTCCGCAGTTCAGCCGGACCTTGGCCGACCTTGCCGAGGATGCCCCCGATCCGTCGCCGCGGTCCCTCGTGCGGCAAGGTGTCGGTGCGTGGTTCGAGGACGACGGCACGGATACGGCGATGAAGGACGACGCGGCGCGCGCGCTCTTCGGCGGCTGGACCGAAGAAGATCTCGAGGCGCGTGCGGACGGACTCGTCGCGCTGGCGCAGACGGTCTGGTCCCCGCTGGTCGCCGCCACTGAAAAGAAGGAGAAGAAGGGCACCAAGGGGAAGAAGCGATGAGTTTCACCCCGTGGAAGGCCTCTGAAGCGTTGCCCGCAGGCGCGGCTTGGCTGCTCGAGGCCAGCGCCGGCACCGGCAAGACCTACCAGATCGCGGGACTCGTGCTGCGGCTGGTGGCTGAATACGGCCTGCGCATCGACCGTATCCTCGCCATCACCTTCACCAACGCCGCCACCGCCGAGCTGCGTGATCGCGTGCGCAAGCGTCTGTCGAGCGCGCTCATCGCGGTCGAGCGCGGGTCGGCCGACCGCGACGACGCCTTCGTCGAGCACCTGCTCGGCCTTGCGCAGCCGAGCCGCGAGCAGATGACCGCCCATCTGCGCATCGCGCTGCGCGACTTCGACCTCGCGGCCATCTCGACCATCCACGGCTTCTCGCAGCGCATGCTCTCCGAGCTCGCCTTCGAGTCGGGGCAGGATCCTGACCTCGA
>CANHFH010000188.1 GCA_947459825.1 Pseudomonadota bacterium
CGCTCGGCAAGGAAGGCGACATCATGGTCGTCTCGCCGGACAGCGACTTCTTCCGCTACATGCGCGGACCCGGCGGCGCCGGCAACCGCTGACGCCCGGCCGCGCGCGTGTCCTCCGGGCGCTTCGTCGTCGTCATCGGCACCCAGTGGGGTGACGAGGGCAAAGGCAAGATCGTCGATCTGCTGACCGAGCGGGCGTCGGCGGTGGCGCGCTTCCAGGGCGGCCACAACGCCGGCCACACGCTGATCGTCGGCGGCGAGAAGACCGTGCTGTCGCTGATCCCCTCGGGGGTGCTGCGGCCGCAGGTCATGTGCTACATCGGCAACGGTGTGGTGGTGTCGCCCGAGGCGCTGCTGCGGGAGGCCGACATGCTGGCGGCGCGCGGCGTGCCGGTGTTCGACCAGCTGCGCGTCGCGCCGAACTGTCCGCTGATCCTGCCCTCGCACGCCGCGGTCGACAAAGCGCGTGAGCAGGCGCGCGGTGTCAACGCCATCGGCACCACCGGTCGCGGCATCGGTCCGGCCTACGAGGACAAGGTCTCGCGGCGCGCGCTGCGCATCGCGGACCTGTTCCAGCCCGGACGCTTCGCGGCGAAGCTCGCCGAGATCCTCGATCACCACGACTTCGAGCTGCAGCAGCGCTTCGGCCTGCCGGGCGTCGACCGTGCGCGCGTGCTCGACGAGCATCTCGCCATGGCCGAGCGGATCAAGCCGCTGGTGGTGGATGTCACGCTCGAGCTGCATCGGCTGCGCACGCGCGGGGCGAATGTCATGTTCGAGGGCGCGCAGGGCGCGATGCTCGATGTCGACCTCGGCACCTATCCGTTCGTCACCTCCTCGAACACCACCGCGGGCTACGCCGGCACCGGCACCGGCATCGGGCCGCGCAACTTCGACTATGTGCTAGGCATCGTGAAGGCCTACACCACGCGCGTCGGCGCCGGTCCGTTCCCCACCGAGCTCTTCGACGCCACCGGCGAGCGCTTGCAGAGCGTCGGCAAGGAGTTCGGCGCCGTCACCGGGCGCCGCCGTCGCTGCGGTTGGCTCGATGCGGTCGCGCTGCGCCGCTCCGTCATCCACTCGAGCGTATCGGGCCTCTGCATGACCAAGCTCGATGTGCTCGACGGCTTCGAGTCCATCAAGCTCTGCACCGGTTACCGTGCGGGGGGTGTGGTGTCCGCGGAGCCGCCGCTCTTCGTCGACGCCTTCGCCGATGTCGAACCGGTCTATGAGGAACTGCCCGGTTGGAGCGCACCGACGCTCGGTGTGACGCGCGAGCAGGACCTGCCCGAGGCCGCACGCCGCTATCTCGCCCGCATCGAGGAGATCGTCGGCGTGCCCATCGATGTCATCTCGACCGGCCCGGACCGCGACCAGACCATCATCCGCCGCCACCCCTTCGGTTGAGCCTCCCATGAGCCGTCTTGCCCTGCGCCTCTTGGCATCGTTCGCGCTGGTCGCCGCGGGGCTCGCGGCACCTGCATCGCAGGCCGCCTGCAGCCGCAACGAGCCCGGGTATCTCTGGAACTTCGACGGCAGGATCGCCGAGAAGTACCCCGTCCGCATGACGCTCGTCTTCTCGGGCGAGAAGCTCGAGGGCGTCTACACCTACCGCAGCCAACTGCGCGACATCCGCCTGCGCGGCCGCATCGAGGGCGGCAAGACGGTCGTGCTCGACGAGCTCGATGCCGCCGGTCGCGTCACGGCCCGCTTCGAGGGCGAGTTCATCACACGCGACCCCACGGGCCGCTACGGCGACAGCGAGCTCGCCTGCGAAGTGATCATGGGCAGCTGGAGCAAGGTCGGTTCCACCGAACGCCTGACGGTCTATCTCGCGACCGAGGGCGCCACCTCGGGCAGCCTGCGCCATCGTTACGGTGCCATAGGCGTGCGCGACGACGAGGTCGTGCACCGCGGCGCCGCGCGTTTCTGGCGCGCCGTGAAGGCAGGCGACCGTGCGACCGTCGCCGCGCAGGTCCGCTACCCGACCGCGGTGACGCTCGACGGCAAGGTCCGTCGGCTGAAGGGCCCCAACGACCTGCTCGCGGTATACGACGCGGTGTTCACGCCCAAGTTCGTCGAGGCCATCCTCGACAGCACGCCGCGCTACATGTTCGTGCGCGACGAGGGCGCCATGCTCGGCAGCGGCTGGGTCTGGTTCGGCGCCGACGGCAAGGCGACCGCGCTCAACAACTTCTGATCCTGCCCCGGGAGGGGACCATGCACGACATCGTCGTCTTCGGCGCCACGAGCTTCGTGGGCCAGATCCTCGCGCACCGCATGCTCGAGGAGTTCGGGGTCGAGGGGTCGGGCGGCGCGGGCGGCGCGCTGCGCTGGGCCATCGCCGGTCGCTCGCGCGCCAAGCTCGACGAGCTCAAAGCCGCGCTCGGACCCGCTGCCGCAGCGCTGCCCGTCATCGTCGCCGATGCCGCCGATGAGGACGCGATGCGCGCGATGTGCCGCGGCGCGCGGGTGGTGGTCTCCACGGTCGGCCCGTATGCGCTCTACGGCGAGCCGCTCGTGAAGGCCTGCGCCGAGACCGGCACAGACTACTGCGACCTCACCGGCGAGGTGCAGTGGATCCGCCGCATGGTGACGCGTTACGAGGCCGCCGCGAAAGCGAGCGGCGCGCGCATCGTCCACTGCTGCGGCTTCGATTCCATCCCCTCCGACCTCGGTGTGCATGTGCTGCAGCGCGAGGCGCAGCGCCGCTTCGGCGCGCCGCTCACGCGCGTCCGGCTGCGCGTCAAGGCGATGCGCGGCGGCGCCTCGGGCGGTACGGTGGCGAGCCTGCTCAATGTCCTGAAGGAGGTCGGTCGCGACAAGTCGCTGCGTGCCGAGCTCGCCAACCCGTACTCGCTGTGCGTCGGTGTCGATGCGCCCACGACGCGCCAGCCGAATGTGGCGGGCGCCCTGCACGACGAGGCGTTCGGATCGTGGGTCGCGCCGTTCGTCATGGCCGGCATCAACACCCGCATCGTGCACCGCTCCAACGCGGTCTCGGGCTGGCGCTACGGCCGCGAGTTCCGCTACGACGAGGCCGTGCTGACGGGTCGCGGCCTGCGCGGCCGGCTCGTCGCGCTCGGCACGGCGCTCGGTCTCGGCGGGTTCATGGTGGCGGCGTCGATCGGGCCGCTGCGTTCGCTGCTCGAGCGCTTCGTGCTGCCGAAGCCGGGTGAAGGGCCGAGCCCCGAGGCGCAGCGCACCGGTTTCTTCGATCTGCGCCTGCACGGGGTCACGGCGGACGGCAAGGCGCTGCGCGCCAAGGTCACGGGCGACCGCGATCCGGGCTACGGCTCGACCGCGCGCATGCTGCTGCA
>CANHFH010000189.1 GCA_947459825.1 Pseudomonadota bacterium
GCGCGGCCAGTCGCTGCAGCTCGCCACCTTCCTCGATACCACGGGTCGCACCTACAGCCTGCCGGCGCATTCCTTGCCCTCGGCGCGCGGGCTCGGCGAGCCGCTCTCGGGGCGGCTCAACCCGCCCGACGGCGCCAAGTTCACGGGGCTGATGATGGGCGAACCGAAGAGCCTATGGCTGCTCGCCTCGGACGCTGCCTACGGCTTCACGGCGCGGCTCGAGGACCTCATCACCGACCGCAAGGCCGGCAAGGCCGTGCTGAGCGTGCCTGATGGCGCGCTGGCGCTGCCGCCCTCGGCGGTGACCTCCGACAAGGCGCTGGTCTGCATCGCGGTGGTCGACGGCGACGGCGAGAACGGCCGGCTGCTCGCGTTCCCGGTGTCCGAGGTGCCCGAGATGCCGCGCGGCAAGGGCAACAAGCTCTTCAACATCCCCTCCGGGCTCGCCAAGGAGCGCGCCGAGGTGGTGGCGGGCATCGCCGTGGTGCCGCCCGGCGGCACGCTCAAGGTCTGGAACGGCGACAAGGCCCGCGACTACAGCTTCGCCGAGCTCAAGGACTGGACCGGATCGCGCGCGCAGCGCGGCGCCGTGCTCACCCGCGGCTGGCGCGCGGTGACCCGGCTCGAGGTCAGTTGAAGACGACGGTCTTGTTGTCGTTGAGCACCACGCGGTGCTCGACATGCCAGGTGACCGCCCGCGACAGCACCGCGCTCTCGATGTCGCGGCCGATGGCCTCCAGCGCCGCCGGCGAATGCGCGTGCGTCACGCGTTCCACCGACTGCTCGATGATCGGGCCTTCGTCGAGGTCGTCCGTCACATAGTGCGCGGTGGCGCCGATGATCTTCACGCCGCGCGCATGCGCCTGCGCGTAGGGCTTGGCGCCCTTGAAGCCCGGCAGGAACGAGTGGTGGATGTTGATGCAGCGTCCCGCGAGCCGCGCGCTGAAGGCGGGCGTCAGGATCTGCATGTAGCGCGCGAGCACGAGCAGCTCCGCGCCCGCGTCCTGCATGATCGTCTCGATCCGGCCTTCCTGCGCGACGCGGTTCGCCGCGCTCACCGGCAGGTGGTGGTAGGGCAGACGGTTGAACTCCACGAACTCGCGCATGTCGTCGTGGTTCGAGACCACGCCCACGATGTCCGCCGGCAGCTGGCCGCCGCGCCAGCGGTGGATGAGGTCGTAGAGGCAGTGCCCGAACTTCGACACCGCGACCAGCACCTTCGGCCGGCGCGCCATGTCGTGCAGCTGCCATTTCATCGCGAAGCGCGACGCCACCGGTGCGAACGCAGCGCGCAGCCCCTCGAGGCCCGGGAAGCGCTGACCCGCGGCGCCGAACACCACGCGCATGTAGAACATGTCGGTCTCGGGGTCGTTGAACTGCGCCGATTCGACGATGGACGCGTCGTGGTCGGCGAGGCAGGTGGCGACGGCGGCGACGATGCCCTTGGCATCGGGGCAGCGCAGGACGAGGACGAGGGAGGTGTTCATGGGGATGGACCGGTTTTCCTTGATCGTGACGGGGGCGTGGTCGGTGTAGGGCGGGCGTGCGGCCTGTGATCCGATGTGTTCATCGTCCAACCAGCCCAGGGCGAGCCCGAGCTGGGCCTCGAACTTGCGGGCGGTCTTCTCGGTCAGGGGTCGGACGCCCGAGAGGATCTGGCTGATGTAGGAGGGGCCTGACAGCTGCACTTTCTTGGCCAGCGAACTCGTGCCGCCGTGCTGGCTGACCAGCACCCGCAGGTTCTGCACGCGCCTCGAGAGGATGTCTTGCATGACGCCACCGCGCAGTACCCCTGCGACGGTCGGAAGGGTAGCCGTTAGCAGATATTTAATCAACCGCTAACGAATGAGGGCGGCCGAGTCGTTAGCAGTTGCTAACTTGCTCGGATTCGCCGCGGCCGGTCGCCGGGTATTTCCCGAAAACCGCCGAGTTATGGAGATGGACGGGACAATGTATATTGTGGACATATACATGGATGATCGAATTGCCCGAGCCGCTCGCCTTCGATTGGGATGACGGGAACAGCCGCAAGAACGACCGGCACGGCGTGGGCGCGTTCGAGGCCGAGGAGGTCTTCTTCAACCAGCCCCTGCTGCTGCTTGCCGATCACCGGCACAGCGAGGCCGAACCGAGGTTCCACGCATTGGGCGCCACCCACGCGGGGCGTCTGTTGCACATCACCTTCACGCTGCGCGAACGCAGCACGAGGGTGAGGGTCATCTCGGCGCGTGACATGCACCGCAAGGAGCGGACCATCTATGGACAAGCGAATGACGGATAAGCGGACCGGCAAGCGCCTGAAACGCGTTCCGAAGTTGGACGACGAAGGCCAAGAGCGCGCGTTCTGGGAGACCGACGCCCGTGATTCCTCCGAGTATCTCGACTGGAGTCAGGCGACCCGCGCCGTGTTCCCCAACCTCAAGCCGTCCACGAAGACGATCTCGTTGAGGCTGCCGCGGCATCTGTTGGAAGCCATCAAGACCGCCGCGAATTCCAGGGATGTCCCGTACCAGTCCCTGATCAAGGTCTGGTTGCAGGAGAAGCTGCTTCAGCCCGCGTCCAAGCCCGCCGTCAGCACCACTTTGGCGTCCTCGCCCGGGACCTCGCGCACCAAGCGCGGCACGAGATAACCCGGGAGCTCGCGGGCGAGCGCGTCGACGAGCGCGCGGCCGCGCGCTTCGTCGACATCGAAGTGCGCCGTGCCGTTCACGGCGTCCGTCAGATGAAGGTAATAGGGCAGCACGCCGAGCGAATGCAGCCGCTTCGAGAGCGCGGTGAGCGTCGCCGCATCGTCGTTGATGCCGCGCAGCAGCACGCTCTGGTTGAGCAGCAGCGCACCCGTGCCGCGCAGCCGTGCGATAGCCTCGACGGCGTCGCCCTCGAGTTCCTGCGCGTGGTTCACATGCAGCACCACCGTCACGCGCCAAGACAGACCCTTGATCCACTCGACGAGTGCGGCATCGACACGCGAGGGCAGCACGACCGCGTTGCGGGTGTGCAGCCGCAGCGAACGCAGATGCGGGATGTCCGCGAGCGCCCGGCTCAGCGACTGCAGGCGCGCGTTGCCGAGCGACAGCGGATCGCCACCGCTCAGGATCAGCTCCTCGATCGTCGGGTCCGCGGCGAGGGTGGCGATCGCTTCCTGCCAACGGCCGGTGTCCCCTTGTTCGTCGTACGGGAACTCGCGGCGGAAGCAGTAGCGGCAATGCATCGCGCAGGCGCCGGTGGCGACGAGCAA
>CANHFH010000190.1 GCA_947459825.1 Pseudomonadota bacterium
CGGCGTGTCGCTGCTCGGGTCCGATACCAGCAAGAGGAACTGCGCGGCGCCGAGACCGCCGTAGAGCACGACCATGTAGAGCGCGAGCAGACGGGAGCGCGTCTCCTGCGTCGCGCGGTCGTTGAGCCAACTCTCTGCCACGACATAGATGCCTGCGAGGCAGATGCCGGTGACGAGGCGCATCGCGCCCCAGACCACGGGCGTGACGAAGACGGCTTGGACCAGCGTGGAAGCGGCAGCCACCGCCGCGAAAGCCGAGAACACCCGCACGTGGCCGACGCCGCGGATCATCCGCGGCGCGAGCGATGTGCCGACGAGGAAGCCCACGTAGTAGCAGGACATCACGATGCCGATCGCCGAGGTGGCGAAGCCCTCGGTCTGCGCGCGCACGCCGAGCAGGGTCGACTGCAGGCCGGCGCCGAGCATCAGGATGCCCATGCCGAGCAGCAACGGCCAGGTGCTGGCGAACAGGCTTGCCGGCATGGGGGCGGTCCTTGCGGGGGCGGAGAAGGGCGCGGATTATAGCTGCGGGTCTCGGGGTAACGGGGGCGGTTTCCATCCATGCGACGCGCGATGCTTCGGATATCCGGGCGGCTGGCCGGTCTGCTGGTGTTCTGTTGCGGTGCGGTCACGGCGGACGCGGCGACCCCGCCGGCCGGGGCGCCCCGTCTGCAGGTCAACGGCGAGACGGTGGTCGGGGCACCGTCGCCCACGCCTGGCATCGACGCCTACCTCGGCTTGCCGTTCGCTGAGCCGCCCGTCGGCGGACTGCGTTGGCGCGCGCCCGTGGACTTCGTGGGCCGGGGCGTGACCCGTACGGCCACGGCGTTCGCGCCCGCCTGCATGCAGAGCATGCGCATCCTCGACTGGTATCGCGGCATGGCCGAGCGTTTCGGCGCCGAGCGCTCGGTGTTCCCCGACCTCGCCATCAGCGAGGACTGCCTGTATCTCAATGTCTGGGTGCCGCGGCAGCGGGGCCAGGGTCCGCTGCCGGTGATGGTGTTCTTCCACGGTGGCAGCAACCGCAGCGGCTGGTCCTACGAGCCGAACTACCACGGTCATCGGCTCGCGGCTGAGGGCGCGGTGGTGGTCACGATCGCCTACCGCCTCGGCGTGTTCGGGTTCTTTTCGCACCCGCAGCTCGCGGGCGAGCGTGGCGCACAGGCGAACTTCGGTCTCTGGGACCAGCTCGCCGCGCTGCGTTGGCTACAGCGGCACATCGCGGCTTTCGGCGGCGATCCGGACCGCATCACGCTGTTCGGCGAGTCGGCGGGCGGCGGTGACATCGCCGCGCTCATGCTGTCGCCGGCGGCGCGCGGTCTGATGCATCGCGCCATCATCCAGAGCGGCGGCGATTTCGGCTGGCCCGGCATCCGCACGCTCGAGGCCGAGCAGCAGCGCGGGCTCGAGCTCGCGCGCGCCTTCGATGCGGAGCGACCACCCGATATCGAGGCGCTGCGACGCATCGATGCGACGCGCTTGCTCGAGGTCGGCGAGCGTGTGTTCAGCAAGCATTACCACGCTCCGGTGGTCGACGGCGTGGTCGTGACGGGTCAGCTCCGCGAGCAGCTCGCCGCGGGCGACTGGCCTGTGCAGCAGCTGCTGATCGGCACCAACGCCAACGAGTACTACTCGGCGGATCAGCGCGGCGCGGGCGCTGCCGCCATCGACGCCGCGGTGGCGGCAGCCGAGGTGCTGAAGACCGCCGAGGTCCGCGCGGCGCTCCGCTCGACGCCGGACGCGGCCGATGCCATCGACCGGCTCGCCACCGCCGATTCGATGCTCTGCCCGGCGCAGCAGCTGGCCTCAGAGGTCGCCGGCGGTGGACGCCCGGTGTGGATGTACCTGTTCTCGCGGGTCCGCGAGGGCGCGGCCGCGGCCGAGCTGCGCGCCTACCATGGCGCGGAGCTGCCCTATGTCTTCGGTACGCACGACGCGTGGTTGCCGACATCGGCCGATGATGAGCGGCTGACCCGCGAGATGATGCAGGCGTGGGTACGCTTCGCCGCCACCGGATCGCCGGATCCCTCCGGCGCGCCGCATGTGCGCGGTGCGGAGCCGCAGTGGTGGCCCTATGGAAGCGCAGCGCTCCGCAGGGTGCTGCGGTTCGATGCGACCTCGGAGCTGGTCCCGTCCCCGGAGCCGGTGCTGTGCCGGATGTATCGCGAGCGCACGGTCCGCTAGGGCGCCGTTGCGAGCCTCTCGCAGAAGAGACGGATGCGTCGGCAAGCTTCGACGATGGACGCTTCATCGATGGCGAAGCTCAAGCGTACGAAGCCGCGGGTCTGCTCTCCGAAAGCGAGGCCATCCATCACCGCGACGCCGTGCGTCCGGAACAGCTGTTCGGTGAACGCCGTGCTGTCGAGACCGGTGCCACGGATGTCGAGCAGCAGGAACATGCCGGCTTGCGGCACGAGCACGGCGGTGCCCGGTACGCCGCGCAGATGCTCCACCATGAGCTTCGACCGCAGCTCGCAGTAATCGCGGGTCTTGCGCTCCGACTCGTCGGTCATGTCGAGCGCGACGAGCGCCGCCTCCTGGATGAACCCCGGCAGTCCGTACAGCATGCTGATGAGCAGGTTCTCGGCGTGGTCCATCAGCGTCTTGGGGCCGACCATCCAGCCGGCGCGCCAGCCGCACATGGCGTGGGTCTTCGAAAGGCTGCCGAGGGTGATCACCCGCTCCGGCATCGTCTTCGCGAGGCCCGGCACCCGACCGCCCGGGGCGAGGCCGGCGTAGACCTCGTCGGCGACGATCCACAGGTCGTGCCGATGCGCGATATCGCCGATCGCAGCCCATTCCTCAGCCGAGAGGATGATGCCGGTGGGATTGCCGGGGTTGGCGAGGAACAGCGCTCGCGAGCGCGGCGTGATCGCAGCCTCGAGGTCGGCGGGGTCCAGCCGGAAGCCGTTCTGCGCGCGCAGCGGCACCGGCACCAGATGCGCGCCCGAGGATTTGAGCGTCCCAGGATAGGTGGCGTAGAACGGGTCGAAGGTCAGCACCTCGTCGCCTTCGCCGCTGATGCACATCGCTGCGGTGAGCAGGGCGTTCTGGGCGCCCGCGGTGACGACGATCTCGTCCTCGTCCACAGTCTGTCCCGAGCGCCGCTCGTGCAGCTGCGCGATGGCGCGTCGCAGCGTCTCGCGTCCCCGGGCGGTGGTGTAGTGGGTGTCCTCGGCGCGCAGCGCGGCGATCGCGCGGTCTACCACCGC
>CANHFH010000191.1 GCA_947459825.1 Pseudomonadota bacterium
CGCGCGATGACGAGACCGCGCTCGCAGCGCGGGTGCTTGCCCGCGAGCATGTCATCTACCCCAAGGTCATCGGCTGGATCGCCGCGGGTCGGCTACGCTGTCCCGATGGCGTGCCGATGCTCGACGGGCGTCCGCTGACCGCTCCGCTGATCGACGATGGGAGCCTCGCATGACCGCCAGACCTCTGGCCCTGTTCGCTCTCTGCGGCCTGCTCGCCGCGCCCTGGCTGGCGCCCGCTGCGCGCGCCCAGGACGCGTTGAAGCCCTTCACCGCCACCTTCGAGGTCGTCTACCGCGGCATGAACGCCGGCACGACCACGCTGGAGCTGTCACCGGAAGGCGGCGATCGCTGGCGATATGTCTCGCGCGCCAACGCGCGAGGCGTGTTCCGGCTCGTGCTCTCCGGCGAGATCCGTCAGACCAGCCAGTTCACGCTCGGCGCGTCCGGTCCGCGCCCGATCCGCTATGTGGCGGACGACGGCACCGAGGACATCAAGCGCGACATCCGCCTCGATTTCGATTGGAAGGCGGGGCGCGTGCGCGGCACCGCCGAGGCGCAACCCGTCGACCTGGCGGTGCGCGACGGCCTGCAGGACGGCATGTCGGTGCAGATCGCCCTGATGCGCGCGCTTGCGGCCGGCGAACGACCGAAACGGTTCTTCCTCATCGACAAGGACGAGATCAAGGAATACGTCTACGAGCAGGAAGGCACCGCGCGCATCAAGACCGCGGCCGGCGAACTCGACGCCGTCATCTGGTCGAGCCGGCGGCCGACCTCCGACCGCGTCACGCGGGTGTGGTACGCGACCGCCCTCGGCCATACGCCGGTGCAGGCCGAGCGCCGCCGCGGCGACAAGGTCGAGTGGACGATGCGGCTGAAGTCGCTGCAGCGCTGACCGGTCAGGTCCGCGGCAGCGTCACGCCCTTCTGCCCCTGGTACTTGCCGCCACGGTCCTTGTACGAGGTCGAACAGACCTCATCGCTCTCGAAGAACAGCATCTGCGCCACGCCCTCGTTGGCGTAGATCTTCGCCGGCAGCGGCGTGGTGTTCGAGAACTCGAGCGTGACATGCCCCTCCCACTCCGGCTCGAGCGGCGTCACATTGACGATGATGCCGCAGCGCGCGTAGGTGGATTTCCCGAGACAGACGACGAGCACGCTGCGCGGCACGCGGAAATACTCCACGGTGCGCGCGAGCGCGAAGGAGTTCGGCGGGATGATGCAGACATCGGAATCGATGTCGACGAAGCTCTTCTCGTCGAAGGCCTTCGGGTCGACGATGGTCGAGTTGATGTTGGTGAACACCTTGAACTCGCGGGCGCAACGCACATCGTAGCCGTAGCTCGAGGTGCCATAGGACACGATGCGCCGGCCGTCGACGGAGCGCACCTGCCCCGGCTCGAAGGGTTCGATCATGCCCTGCGACTCCGCCATGCGGCGGATCCAGTGGTCGGACTTGATGCTCATGTGTCCTCGACGACGATCTTGGGGAAGAGAGCGCTGCGGTCGCGACCGCGGCGCGCGAGCTCGCCGGCCGCGCGACGCGCGAGCGAATGGTAGGCCGCGGCGCGCGGGCTCGCGGGATCCGCGACGACGCTCGGCTTGCCGCCGTCGGCCTCGGCACGGATCCGCGCGTCGAGCGGCAACGAGCCGAGCAGCTGCACGCCGTAGTCGGCGGCCATGCGGGATCCGCCGCCCTCACCGAAGATGTGCTCGGCGTGTCCGCAGCGGCTGCAGACATGCGTCGCCATGTTCTCGACGATACCGAGCACCGGCACATGCACCTTCTCGAACATCCGCAGGCCCTTACGGGCATCGGCGAGTGCGATGTCCTGCGGCGTGGTGACGATCACGGCGCCCGCCACCGGCACGCGCTGCGCCAGGGTCAACTGGATGTCGCCGGTGCCGGGCGGCATGTCGACGACGAGATAATCGAGCTCGCCCCACTCGGTGTCGGCGAGCAGCTGGTTGAGGGCCGAGGTGACCATCGGGCCGCGCCAGGCCATCGGCTGCTCGACATCGACCAGGAAGCCGATCGACATCGCCGCGACCCCATGCGCGCGAAGCGGCTTGATGCGCTTGCCGTCGACGGAGGTCGGTCGCTCGCCCTGCAGGCCGAGCATGATGGGCTGGCTCGGCCCGTAGACATCGGCGTCGAGCAGCCCCACCCGCGCGCCCTGCGCGGCCCAAGCGAGCGCGAGGTTGACGGCGACCGTGGACTTGCCGACACCGCCCTTGCCCGAGGCCACCGCCACCACATTGCCGATGCCGGGCAGCGGCGTGAGGCCGCGCTGCACGGCGTGGGCGGTGATGCGCGAGGTCAGCGCGAGCTCCAGCACCGGCATGGCGGCGGGCGCGTCGCCGTAGAGCGACGCGAGATGGGCGGTCAGCGCTGCGGCGAGCTCTTCGTGGTATCCGCCCGTCGGGATGCCGAGCTCGAGCGCGACGCGCAGCCGGGACGGGGTCGTGCCGCCATCGAGGCGGCACTCGCGCAGCGCACGGGCCTCGGTGAGGGACTGTCTGAGATTAGGCTCGACGAAGGCGCCGAGCCGGGCCGCGATGGCGGCCTCGTCTGGAGTCGGGGGCATGGCGACATTCTAGCCGTTCATCGGCCCCATGGGCGCGGCCGCCCGGCCCCGGCCGGGACACCCCGTGCGATAATCCCGCCATGTCCCGTCGCATCCTCGTCACCAGCGCGCTGCCCTACGCCAATGGGCCGCTGCATTTCGGCCACATCATCGAGGCGGTCCAGACCGATGTCTGGGTCCGCTTCCAGCGTCTGCGCGGCAACGAGTGCCTGTATGTCTGCGCCGAGGACACGCACGGCACGCCGATCATGATCAAGGCGCAGTCCGAGGGCATCACGCCCGAAACGCTGATCGCCCGGGTCGCGGCCGACCATCGCGCCGACTACCAGGGCTTCCTGATCGGCCACGACCAGTTCCACAGCACGCACAGCGCCGAGAACCGCCACTTCACGGACCTCATGTTCGGGCGCCTGAAGTCCGCGGGCCACATCACCCAGCGCAGCGTGCGCCAGGCCTACGACGAACAGGCCGGCATGTTCCTGCCGGATCGCTATGTCCGCGGCACCTGCCCGCGCTGCAAAGCGGTCGACCAGTACGGCGATTCCTGCGAGGTCTGCGGTGCGACCTACTCGCCCGCCGATCTCATCGAACCGAAGTCGACCATCTCCGGCACC
>CANHFH010000192.1 GCA_947459825.1 Pseudomonadota bacterium
ATGATGGAGGACTACCGGCAGACCGAGTGGACCGACCTCGATGTCTGGCTCACCTCCACCACCGAGCAGTGGGCGGTCATCGCGGTGCAGGGTCCGCGTGCCCGTGAGCTGCTGGCGCCGCTCGTCGACGGCCTCGACATCTCCGCCGCGGCGCTGCCGCACATGGCGGTGGTGCATGGCACGCTGCGCGGCATCCCGATGATGCTGTTCCGTGTCAGCTTCACGGGCGAGCTCGGCTTCGAGGTCAATGTGCCGGCCGATCGCGGTGCGGCGGCGCTCGAGGCGATCTGCGAGGCCGGCAAGGCCCACGGGCTCACGCCCTACGGCACGGAGACCATGCATGTGCTGCGCGCCGAGAAGGGTTTCATCATCATCGGCCAGGACACCGACGGTACGGTGACCCCGGACGATGTCGGCTTGTCCTGGGCCATCGGCAAGGCCAAGCCGGACTTCGTCGGCAAGCGCGCCCTCGCCCGCCCCTCGATGCTGTCGCCGGACCGCAAGCAGCTCGTGGGTCTTCTGACCCGCGATCCGCGAGTGGTGCTCGAGGAAGGCGCGCAGATCGTCGATGTGCCGGGGCAGGCGCCGCCGATGAAGCTCATCGGCCATGTCACCTCCTCCTACGCCAGCGCCACGCTCGGCCGCTCCATCGCGCTGGCGGTGGTCGCCGGCGGACGCGCCCGCGTCGGCCAGACGCTGCATGTGCCCATGCCGGGCGGCGAGATCCCGGTCGAGGTCTGCGCGCCGGTGTTCTACGACCCGAAGGGAGCGCGCCTGAATGTCTGAGACGCTCACCCGCCTGCCGACCGTTCCGTCGACCGTATCACCGGGCGTCGCTTGGCTGCAGCCGGTCGCGGTCGCCGCGCGCTTCGTGCTGCAGGGCAGCCCTGCGGCGCTCGCCGCCGCCGCGGCGGCGCTCGGCATCCCCGACCCGGACACCGCCGGGCGCACGACGGGCGACGAGGCCACGACGCTGATCTGGCTCGGGCCGGACGAGCGGCTGCTGCTCTCGTGGCGGGACGACGCATCGACGCTCGGTGCGCGGTTGGCGGCCGCCCTCACCGGCCATGCCCATTCTTTGGTGGATGTGACGCAGCGTCAGGTCGGCTTGCGCCTGACCACGCCGTTCGCCGCGGACCTGCTCAACTGCGGCTGCCCCCTCGACCTCGACCCCGCCCGCTTCCCGGTGGGCAGCGGCACCCGCACGCTCTTCAACAAGACCGACATCGTGCTATGGCGCCGAGGCACGGATGACTTCCACATCGAGGTGTGGCGCTCGTTCGCGGACTACCTGCAGCGCTGGCTCACCGAGTCCATGCAGGACTTCACCGTCCGCGAGGGCTGATCCGCCTCAGCGCTGCGCGCTGCGCCAATCCGGCGCTTCGTACCAATCCACCGTCGCACGCTCGAGCATCGGTCGGCCGAGGATATGATCCGCGGCCTTCTCCGCCAGCATGATGGTCGGCGCGTTGAGGTTGCCGGTGGTCACCGACGGCATGATTGATGAATCCACCACGCGCAGCCCCTCGAGTCCGCGCACCCGCGTCTCCGGATCGACCACCGCCATGGCGTCGTCGACGCCGCCCATGCGGCAGGTGCCGCAGGGGTGATAGGCGCTCTCGACATGCCGGCGCACGAAGGCGTCGATGTCGGCGTCGCCCGTCACGCCCTCGCCCGGCTGGATCTCGCGGCCGCGCCAACGCGCGAACGCGGGCTGCGCGAAGATCTCGCGCGTCAGGCGCACGCAGGCGCGCATCTCCTGCATGTCCTCGGGCGTGCTCAGATAGTTGAACAGGATGCGCGGCGGATCGCGGGGGTCCGCGGAACGCAGGCGCACCCAGCCGCGGCTGTTGGTACGCATCGGCCCCACATGCGCCTGGAAGCCGTGCTCGGAGGCGCCGCTCGAGCCGTCGTAGGCCACCGCGAGCGGCAGGAAGTGGTACTGGATGTCGGGGTAGCGCACACCGGCGCGGCTGCGGATGAAGCCGCCGGTCTCGAAGTGGTTGGTCGCGCCGAGCCCGGTGCGGGTCAGAAGCCAGCGCGCGCCGATCCAGCCCTTCGCCAACGGGTTCATCACCGAGTAGAGCGACACCGGCTCGCGGCAGGCCATCTGGAAATAGAACTCGAGATGATCCTGCAGGTTCTCGCCGACGCCGGGCAGCGCATGCCGCACGGCGATGCCGTGGGACTCGAGCTCCGCTGCGGGACCGATGCCGGACAGCTTCAGCAGTTGCGGTGAGTTGATCGGACCGCCGCTGACGATGACCTCGCGTCGCGCCCGCACGGTGTGCAGCGCACCGCCGCGATGGAACTCGACGCCGACGGCCCGACCGCCTTCGAGCAGGATGCGGGTCGCGAGCGAGCCGCTCAGCACCGTGAGATTGGGCCGGGAGCGTGCCGGGTGCAGATAGGCCACGGCCGCGCTGCAGCGCTGGCCGCGACCCACGGTCATATCGAAGCGCCCGAACCCCTCCTGCTGGAAGCCGTTGATGTCGTCCGTGAGCGGATAGCCCGCCTCTTTACCGGCGGCGAGCCACGCCGCATGCAGCGGGTTCTCGAGGCTGCCGTAGCGCGTCTGCAGCGGACCCGAGCCGCCCCGGTACGCGTTCCCGCCCTCGTCTCGGGTCTCGGCGCGCCGGAAATACGGCAGCACATCGGGATAACCCCAACCGCGCGCCCCTTCCTCCTGTCAACGCTCGAAGTCGAAGGGGTTGCCGCGGATGTACACCATGCCGTTGATCGAGGACGAGCCGCCGAGCACCTTGCCGCGCGGCGTGTGGAGGCTCCGCCCACCGAGGCCGGGCTCCGGTTCCGTGTGATAGAACCAGTTGTAGCGCTTCCGGTTCATCGGGATCGCGAGCGCCGAGGGCATACGGATGAACACCGAGCGGTCCGAGCCGCCGTACTCGAGCAGCAGAACGCGGTTCGCAGGGTCCTCCGTCAGGCGCGCCGCGAGCACGCAGCCCGCGGATCCGGCGCCGACGATGATGTAGTCGTACTCGTCCGTCCTGCTGCCCATCCCGCGCCCCTCCCGCTCAGTACGGCGCGTCGATGCCGCCCTTGGCGACATAGACGCTCTTGAGCTGGGTGTAGTACTCCATCGTGATGCGGCCGTTCTCGCGGCCGATGCCCGAGTGCTTGTAGCCGCCGAACGGCAGCTCCATCGGGCAGATGTTG
>CANHFH010000193.1 GCA_947459825.1 Pseudomonadota bacterium
ATCTCCTGAGTGCTAATGCTTCAAAAAAACCGGTTCCCGAAATCGACTGGAGCTCACGACCGGAATCGAACCGGTGACCTCGTCCTTACCAATGACGTGCTCTACCGACTGAGCTACGTGAGCCGAACAAAAAACCTTGTCCCTGGACCTCTTGGAGCGGGTAGTGGGAATCGAACCCACGTCATCAGCTTGGAAGGCTGAGGTTCTGCCATTGAACTACACCCGCCTCGCGAGAGGATTCCCGCTCGTTTGGTGGAGGGGGTAGGATTCGAACCTACGAAGGCGTAAGCCGGCAGATTTACAGTCTGCTCCCGTTGGCCGCTTGGGTACCCCTCCGCGTGAAACGAGCCGCCTATTGTGCGTGGGTGGCCGAGGGGTGTCAACGGCGTTCGGGGTGATGATTCTGCGGGATGAGCGAAGCGCCGGCCTGGCGCGTAGGGGGAAGGATGCCCGGTGGTCTCGATCCGATCGTGATGTTCTTCGGCCTCGGCCTGCTGGCGGGGGCGCTCAAGGCCGACCTGCGGCTGCCGCCCGCCATCTACGAGTTCGTCAGCACTTTGTTGCTGCTCTCGATCGGCATGAAGGGTGGCATCGAATTGGCGGCGGGCGGTGGCGGCGGGCTGCCGCTGCAGATCGCGCTGACGCTGGTCTTGGGCATCCTGCTGACTTTCCTCGCTTTTTTCATCCTGCGGGGCGTCGGCCGGCTCGACCGTGTGAACGCGGCCGCAGTGGCCGCCCACTACGGCTCGGTGAGCGTGGCCACCTTCGCGGTGGGCGTGGCGTTCTTGACGAGGGCCGCCATCCCCTACGAGCCGACCATGCCCTTGTTGCTGGTCCTGCTGGAGATCCCCGCCATCGTGATCGGCATCCTGCTGGCCAAGGGTCTGCGCTCGGACACCCCCTGGGGCGAGATCGCGCACGAGGTCCTGCTCGGACGCAGCGTCCTGTTGCTGCTCGGTGGCCTGCTCATCGGCACCGTGGCCGGTGCCGAGGGACTGGAACCCGTCAAGCCGCTGTTTTTCGACCTTTTCAAGGGTATTTTGGCGATTTTCCTGCTAGAAATGGGCCTGATCGCCGCAGATCACTTCGGCGGCTTCCGCCGACACGGCCTTTTCATGGTCGCCTTCGCGCTGCTGATACCCCCGCTCTTCGCGGTGATCGGCATCGGGTTCGCGGCCCTCATGGGCCTGTCGCCGGGCGGGGCCATCCTGCTCGCCACCTTGGCGGCGAGCGCTTCCTACATCGCGGCGCCGGCCGCCATGCGCCAGGCTGTGCCCGAAGCCAACCCGGCGCTGTCGCTCACCGCATCGCTCGCACTGACTTTCCCCTTCAACATCCTGGTCGGCCTGCCGCTCTATCAACGGCTGGTCGACTGGCTGCTGCCCGCTTGAGGTTCCCATGACCGGCGTCGCCGAATCGCACCGCAAACTCGTCACCGTCATCACCGAATCGACGCTGGAGCGCGACCTCGAGCGCGAGCTCGAGGCGCTCGGCGCGGGCGGCTGGACCATCAGCGACGCGCGCGGCCGCGGCGACAAGGGCGTGCGCGCCTCGCACTGGGGCCACAGCGCCAACATCCGCGTCGAGGTGGTCTGCGACACGCCGCTCGCCGAGCGGGTGCTCACGCGGCTGCGCGAGAAGTACTACGCGAACTACGCCATCGTCATGTGGGTGCAGGACGTCGAAGTGCTGCGCCCCGACAAGTTCCGCTGAGCGCGGCGCCATGGCCGGAGCCAGTCTGCTCGCTCTCCTCGACGACATCGCGACCGTGCTCGACGATGTCGCCGTGCTCTCGAAGGTGGCGGCGAAGAAGAGCGCGGGCGTGCTCGGCGACGACCTCGCGGTCAACGCCGAACAGGTCTCGGGCGTGCAGGCGAAACGCGAACTGCCGGTGGTCTGGGCGGTCGCCAAAGGCTCGCTCGTCAACAAGGTCATCCTCGTGCCTGCGGCGCTGCTCGTCAGCCAGTTCGCGCCCTGGGCGGTGACGCCGCTGATGGTGCTCGGCGGGCTTTTTCTTTGTTATGAAGGCTTCGAGAAGGTCGCGCACCGCTTCTTGCACTCCGCGGGGGACGACGCCGCGGCGCGCGCCGCGGTGACGGCTGCGGCGGCCGACCCCGCGGTCGATCTCGTCGCCTGGGAGCGCGACAAGATCAAGGGTGCGATCCGCACCGATTTCATCCTGTCGGCCGAGATCATCGTCATCACGCTGGGCGTGGTGGGTGCGGCGCCCTTCGCCACGCGTCTGGGCACGCTCTCGGCGATCGCGCTGCTGATGACGGTCGGCGTGTATGGCCTCGTCGCCGGCATCGTGAAGCTCGACGACGCCGGGCTGCACCTCGCGTCGCGCCGCGGCGACGGCGCGCTCGACGGCGCGTTGCGTGCGCTCGGTCGCGGCCTGCTGGGCGCGGCGCCGCGCTTGATGAAGTTCCTCGGCGTCGCCGGCACCGTGGCGATGTTCCTGGTCGGCGGCGGCATCCTGACGCACGCGCTGCATCTCGTGCCGCCGAACCTCGCGCTCGCGCTGTTGACCGATCTCGCGGTCGGCGCAGCCGCGGGCGCAGTAGCGCTCGGGGCGGTGCTGGTCCTCAAGCGGCTGCGGACCGGCCTGCAGTCAAAGACCTGAAGAGGGGATCGCCTGCGGACCGCGCCCCGCGGCCTCGACGAGCGCCGCGACCAACTCAGGCGGCAACAAGCGCGCCTGACCCGGGCGCAGATCCTCGGGCAGGCTCACCGGTCCGAAGCGCAGCCTCGCGAGCCGCAGCACATCGTGACCGACCGCGCCCCACATGCGCCGCACCTCGCGGTTGCGGCCCTCGTGCAGCGTGACACGGAACTCCGCCGCCCCGCTGGTCGCCACGGGCTCGAGCCGATCGAAGCGTGCCGGACCGTCGTCCAGCTCGATGCCGCGCGACAGCCGTGCCAGCGTCGCCGCCGACGGCTGACCGGCGACGCGCACGCGGTACTCGCGGGGCACCTCCGACGACGGATGCATCAGCCGATGCGCCAGATCGCCATCGTTGGTGAAGAGGAGCAGCCCGCTGGTGTTGAAGTCGAGCCGCCCGACCACGATCCAGCGCCCGCTGGGGGGCGGTGGCAGACGGTCGAAGACCGTAGGACGGCCCTGCGGATCGCTGCGCGTGGTCACCTCACC
>CANHFH010000194.1 GCA_947459825.1 Pseudomonadota bacterium
ACGCATCGTCGCGGCGCTCGACGCGACCTTCCCCGACGGCTATCCGCTGCTCATCTGCAACGCCGCGTCGCTCGCGGACCTGGTCGCGCGGCTGCCCGCGCCGATCCCGATGGCGCGCTTCCGGCCGAACATCGTCGTCGAGGGCTGGGAACCTTGGGCGGAGGACGGCGTCTCGGTGATCCGCATCGGCGCTGCGCGCCTGCGGCTCGTGAAGCCATGCACGCGCTGCGTGATCACCAGCCTCGATCAGGTCAGCGGCGAGCCGGGTGTCGATCCGCTGCCGACACTGCGCCGCTTCCGCTGGGACAGCGCGCACAAAGGTGTGACGTTCGGCTGGAACGCCGAGGTCTCAGCCGGCGCCGATGCGGTGCTGAGGGTCGGTGACGAGGTCGAGGTGCTGGAGACGCGTCAGGCGGCCGCAGCGGCCGGCGGCGACTCTTCCAACGGCACACGCGAGGTGACCTGACCGCGGAAGTCGAGCCAGGCATGGTTCGCGAAGTCGTACAACTTGCAACGCTGCACGCAATCCCGATACGACTGCCAGGTCATCCGATAGGCCTGGAACGAGTCCGAGAACCGCTCCTCGAGCAGGGCCTGCGCCCGACGCAGCGAATACATCGGGATGCGCGGATTCAGGTGGTGGGCGTTGTGCTCCATGATGTTGTGCATCAGGCGATCGATGCCGAACGGGAAGCGCACGCGCACGGTGGAGGACAGATAGGCCCGGTGGCGCTGCCAATCGTGGCGCTTCTGGAACCAGGCGATCTTGGGATGGGTGTGGTGGACGAACACCACGAAGCCCATGATCGCGTTCCACAACGCGAACGGCACGATGATACCGAGCGTCAGCAGCAGCCAGACGTTCTGGCCGGTCTCGTGCGCCGTGAACACCACGAGCGCGACCCAGCCGATCATGCCGGCCGTGACCAGCACGCTGTCCCACTGGTACTTGGCGCGGCTCGCACCGATCTGTTTCTTGGTGGCGAAATAGAGCTTCTTCCACCACAGCTCGAGGAAGTAGTAGAGGCCCCAACCCGCGCCGCTGCGGTAGATGCGCTCCAGGACGCGGCGATGCGCCGGCAGCGCGTCGTACTCCTCCTTGGAGAAGGGTGCCCAGACCTGATCGCGGCCCTTGAGGTTGTTGAAGCCGTGGTGCGCGACGTTGTGGCCGACATCCCAAAGGCTGAACGCGGTCATCGACGGCAGGAAGGCGACCCGACCGAAGATATCGTTGAGCAAGGGGTTCTTGAAGAACGACCCGTGGCAAGCGTCGTGGCCGATCAGGAACAGGCGCACGATGCCGGCGGTGACCACGAGCGAACCGAGGACCTTCAACCACACGGGCGTGGAGGCCAACACCAACGCCACCCCGCCCGCGAACAGCGCGAGGTCGAAGGCGAGCGCGGCGAGGGGCCGCAGGGTGCCGGCGTTCTCGAAGGCGAGCAGCAGCGCCTTGCGGCTGACGGTCGTCGAAGGATCGGCTTGCGGGGGACCCAGTGATTGCATCGAGTTGGCCTCTTGATGCCGGATTCGGACCGGCATTCGTCCCGCAATCATAGCGCATCGTCCAGCCGGGCACGGTGACAGGTAAAATACGGGGATGACCTTCATCTCCCCCCCCGAGCGGGACGAAGCGACCGATGTCCGCGCCCTGCTCCCCGTCCTGACCCCCGCTGAACGCGACACTGCGCTCGCGACGGGACAGGCGCTCGTCTCCGGCGCCCGCTCCCGCGCCGACGAGCGACCCTACCTGGACGCCTTCCTGCAGGAGTTCGGCCTCTCCAACCAGGAGGGCATCGCACTGATGTGCCTCGCCGAGGCGCTGTTGCGCATCCCGGACGACGACACCGCCGACCAGTTGATCGCCGAGAAGCTCGCCGCCGGCGACTGGGACTCGCACTCGGGCCGCTCGAACTCGCTGTTCGTCAACGCCTCGACCTGGGGCCTGATGCTCACCGGACGCCTGGTGGACCTGCCAGGTCAACTGCAGAGCGGCGACACCGGCGGCTGGCTGCGCGGCCTCACACAGCGCGCCAGCGAGCCCATCGTCCGGCAGGCGCTGCGCCGCGCCATGAAGATCATCGGCGGCGAGTTCGTGGTCGGCCGCGACATCGGCGAGGCGCTCGCGCGCTGCCGTCGCGAGCCCGCGCTCGCGCTGTGCTCCTTCGACATGTTGGGCGAAGGCGCGCGCACCGATGCCGACGCAGCCCGCTACGCCGACGCCTACGCCTCGGCCATCGAGGCGATCGCGCGCTCGAACGGCCCGAGCGGCGATGTCCATGCCCGCCACACCATCTCCATCAAGCTCTCGGCGCTGGACCCGCGTTACTCGGCGCTGCAGCGCGGGCGCACGCTGGCGCGGCTGCTGCCGCGGGTGCAGGAACTCGCGCGGCTCGCCGCAGCGCGCGGCCTCGGTCTCACCATCGACGCCGAAGAGCAGGACCGGCTCGAACTCTCGCTCGAGCTCATCGAGGCGCTGCTGCGCGACCCCGCGACCCGCGATCGGCCGGGACTCGGACTCGCCGTCCAGGCCTACGGGCGCCGCGCCCCGGCCGTCATCGACCATCTCATCGGGCTCGCGCGCGACCTGCGCCGGCCGCTCGCGGTGCGGCTCGTCAAAGGCGCGTACTGGGACAGCGAGGTCAAGCGTGCGCAGGAACGCGGTCTTGCAGGCTATCCGGTCTACACGCGCAAGGTCTCGACCGATGTCGCTTGGCTCGCCTGCGCGAGGCGCCTCTTCGCCGCAGCGCCGCTGATCTACCCGCAGTTCGCCACCCACAACGCACACGGCATCGGCGCGATCCTCGCGATCCGGCCAGCGGGCGTGCCGATGGAGTTCCAACGCCTGCACGGCATGGGCGGCCTGTTGTACGACGAGGCGCAACGCAGCATCGCCGGCTTCCCGCCGGTCCGCGCCTATGCGCCGGTCGGACCGCATGCCGACCTCCTCGCCTACCTGGTGCGTCGGCTGCTCGAGAACGGCGCGAACACCTCGTTCGTGAACCGCTTCATGGACGCGAGCGTCCCGGTCGAACAGGTGGTCGCGGACCCGGAGTCGCAGCTCGCCGCGCTCGGCGACGCCCTCGCCCATCCCGGCATCCCGCTGCCGGACGCGCTCTATGGCGCGGCGCG
>CANHFH010000195.1 GCA_947459825.1 Pseudomonadota bacterium
ACGCATGTCGTAGCGTTTGTTCATCGGGTGCGGCTGCCAGCCGAAGAACACGATGGGTTCGCGTGCGTTGTAGGAGCGCTCGACCTGCGCCAGCATGCCCTGTTCGCTCGACTCGACCAGCGTGAAGCCACCGAGCCCGAAGCGGTCCGCTTCGATGAGCTCGATCATCATCCGGTTGCCGTCGTTGCCGGGCTCGATGCCGTACATCTTGCGCTTGAGCGGTTCTGCGAACTTCGCGATGTCCGCGAAATCGCGCAGCCCCTGCTCGTAGAGATAGGCCGGCACGGCGAGGGTGTACTTCGCCTCGGTCATGTTGGCGCGCACGACCTCGATCGAGCCGTCGTCGAGGTAGGGCTGGCGATCGGCTTTCTGGGAGGGCATCCAGTTGCCGAGGAAGACATCGATGTCGCGGTTGCGCAGGGAGGCGAAGGTGACGGGCAAGGAAAGCACCGTGACCTTGGGTTCATAGCCGATTTGACGCAACACATGGCTCGCGAAGCCCGTGGTCGCGGTGACATCCGTCCAGCCGATGTCTGACATGCGGACGACGCGGCAACTGCCGGGCTCGACCGTCGGGGACGATGTCGCAGCCGCGGGGCCGGGTGCGGGCGCGGCGTAGGTCAGGCCGGTCAGCAGACCGCAGAGGGCGGCGACGGCTCTTGACCGACGCGGGCGTTGCGCGGCAACATCTGGTGCTGCCGGCCGCTGATTGAACAGGAATTCAAACATGCGGATTCGACCTCTACAAACCATCGTAAGTTATTGTTTTTATATTAATTATTTTTCAATAATCAACCATGGACTCGGGGCCCAAAATTCGGCCTCTCCAGCCCGAGGGCGACCACTTTGAACGACACAAAAAATCCCGCTATCGGCGCGTCGGCCCGCGGCGGCGACGCGACCCGCCGTCAGCAGCTCATCGAGGTCACCCTCGAAAGTCTCGCAGAAGTGGGCATCCAAGGCACGACTCTCGCACAGATCGCGGGCAAGGCGGATGTCTCGCCGGGGCTGGTGGCGCACTACTTCGTCGACAAGGACGGGCTGCTGCAGGCCGCGTTCCGCGAGCTGCTGACCCGGCTGCGGGAGCAGACCCGTTGGCGGCTCACCGCCGCCGGCAGTCCGCTCGACCGTCTGCGTGCCTACATCGAGGCCAGTCTGTCCCCCGAGTGCCTGCGTTCGGCCGACAGCCGCGCCTGGCTCGCCTATTGGAGCCAGGTGCACTCGTCGCCCGGCATCGCCCGCATCCAGCGCATCTACCAACGCCGCATCCAATCCAATCTGCGCGCCGCGCTGCGGCCTTTGGTGCCGCAGGTGGCGCTCGCCAGCCATGCCGCCAACATCGCCGCGCTGATCGACGGCGCGTGGTTGCAGGCGGCCTTGTCGCCGCGTCCGGCCGGCGACAGCCGCGCGATATGTGAGCGTGTGTTGTCGATGGTCTATGCGGCGATCGGCCAGTCCGCTGCGGATGCCGTCGCAGCCGAAGCGACGGCGGCCGCGGGTCCTGGGGCGGTCTCGACCCCGGTGCGCCGTAAAGCCTCCCCCGTGCGCAACGGTCTGCTCCCGAGCTACAACCCGGCCACCGGCGAACTGCTCGCCGAGCTGCCCGTCGCCGGCGCGGAGGAGATCGACGAGGCCGTACGGCGCGCACGCGCCGCGCAGCCCGCTTGGGCGGCGTTGAGCGGCACCGAGCGCTCGCGGGTGCTGCGCCGCGTGTCCGATCTGCTGCGCGAGCACAACGACCGGCTCTCGCTCATCGAGATGCGGGATACCGGCAAGCCCATCCAGGAGACCAAGGTCGTCGATATCGTCTCGGGCGCGGAGTGCTTCGAGTACTTCGCGTCGATGGCGACCGGCGCCGCGGGTGAGCACATCGATCTCGGCACGGCGGGATTCGGTTACACGCGGCGCGAGCCGCTCGGCGTGGTGGGCGGCATCGGCGCCTGGAACTATCCCATGCAGACCTGCTGCTGGAAGACCGCGCCGGCGCTCGCTTTCGGCAATGCGATGATCTTCAAGCCCGCCGAGCTCACGCCGCTCAGCGCCGCCGAGATGCCCGCTCTCATGAAGGAGGCGGGGGTGCCGGACGGCATCTTCCAGGTGGTGCAGGGCGATGTCGACACCGGTCGGCTGTTGGTCGGCCATCCCGGCATCTCCAAGGTGTCGCTGACGGGCGCGGTCGAGACGGGCCGCGCGGTGATGGGCGCCGCAGCGCCGACGCTCAAGCATGTCACGCTCGAGCTCGGCGGCAAGTCGCCGCTGCTGATCTTCCCCGACGCCGACCTCGACAACGCGGTGTCCGGTGCGCTGCTCGCCAACTTCTACTCGGCGGGCGAGGTCTGTTCGAACGCGACGCGCGTGTTCGTCCACCGCTCGATCAAGCAGGAGTTCATCAAGCGTCTGCTCGCGCGGGTCGAGAAGATGACCATCGGCGACCCGGCCGACCCGGCCACACAGGTCGGTTCGCTCATCTCCGAGGAGCATCTGCGCAAGGTCATGTCGTACATCGAGCGCGGCAAGGCCGAGGGCGCGCGGATGCTGATCGGCGGCAAGCGGCTGACGGAGGGCGCGCTCGCGCGCGGCTTCTTCGTCACACCGACCGTCTTCGACCAGTGCCACGACGACATGGCCATCGTGCGCGAGGAGATCTTCGGGCCGGTGATGATGGTGCTCGACTTCGACGACGAGGCGGAGGCCGTCGCGCGCGCCAATGCGACGCACTTCGGTCTCTCGGCGGGCGTGTTCACGCAGGACCTCAACCGCGCGCACCGGGTCATCGGTCAGCTGCAGGCCGGCAGCTGCTGGATCAACCACTACAACATCTGCCCGATGGAGCTGCCGTTCGGCGGCTACAAGCACTCGGGCATCGGCCGCGAGAACGGCCGCATCACGATGGAGTACTACACCCAGCTCAAGAGCGTCTACGTCGCCAAGGGTGGCATCGACTCGCCTTATTGATCGGGCGCGGAGCGGGGACATGGGCGTGACGAAGGACGAGTACGACTACATCATCATCGGCGCCGGCTCCGCGGGCTGCGTGCTCGCGGCGCGCCTGACGGAGGACCCTGCGAACCGCGTTCTGCTGCTCGAGTACGGCGGCTCGGACCGCTCGGTGTTCATCCGTATGCCCTCGG
>CANHFH010000196.1 GCA_947459825.1 Pseudomonadota bacterium
AGCGGAGCGCCGCCGTGAAGGACCCGGTCATGGACGACGCCGACACCCTGCCGCTCGGGATGTTCCACGAGGTCAGCATCAGCGTGCCTGACCTTGCGGCATCGGTCGCCTTCTACGAGGCGCTGGGCTGGCATCAGGTACCGGTGCGCGCCGTCTGGCCTCACCCCTATGCGGCGCTCACCGACGGCGCGGTCACGCTCGGCCTGCACCAGTACCGCTTCCCCTCGCCGTCCGTGACCTGCGTGCATCCCGACGTCCTCGCAGCGCTCACGGCACACCGCCATGCCGGCATGGTCATCGCCTTCGCCAAGACCGGCCCCGGCGTCTTCAATGAATTCGGCTTCCGCGACCCGCACGGCCACATGGTCACGCTGCTCGAGGCGCCGACCCATGACGGACCGCCGCCCGCCGATGCGGCCGATGCGACCGATGCGACCGATGCGACCGATGCGCCTAGGGCCGCGCCGTCGGGCGGGTCGTTCCTGAGTCTGCCGGCGGCCGACATCGGTCTCGGATTGCGGTTCTGGAAGCTGCTCGGCGCCCGCGAGGCCGCGCCGGGGACGGCGCCGGTCCACTGGCGCTGCCAGCGCTTCGAGGCGGGCGGCCTGCCGATGGCGCTGCACGACCCCGGCCTCCTCGACCGTCCGGCGATCGTCTGCCCCCGGGTCGACCGTCGTCAGGACGCTCCCGAAGGCACGCCGCTGCTGCCCTGACGCGCGCCCGCGCACGCCCGCGCCACACTCCTCGTCCCCTTGGCGGCACGGAGGGCACCGCCCGCCTTTATGGAGATAGCCTTTCTGGTCGGCCTCATCGTTCTCAATGGCGCGCCTCATCTCACGGCCCATCTCCTGGCTCTCGGTGGCGACCCGTCCCTTCGTGCATCTGCTGTCGCGGTCGACGGACCTGCTGCTGCGCGGCTCGGTGCCGCGCGAGGGCGACAGCGTGGAGTGGGCCGGCTGGAAGTTCGAGGTGATGGACATGGACGGCAACGCGATCGACAAGGTGCTCGCGACCAAGCGCTGACCAGCGCTGGGCAGGATCGCAGCAGGTTAGACTATGTCCATGGACACCATCTCTGATACCTACCGGGACCAGCAGAAAGAACTCCACAAGAACCCCAACTACGGGGTGGCTTCCCTCGCCTTCGCCCCCATCGTCGCCAAGCTGGTGGAAAGCAATGCGATCAAGTCGATCAGCGACTACGGCGCCGGCAAGAAACATCTTCAGACGGCCCTGCAGGGCGCAGGACTGACCTTCGACTACTACCCGTACGATCCGGCCTTCCCGGAGTATGGGGAGCCGCGTGCGGCTGACATGGTCTGTTGCATCGATGTGCTTGAGCATATCGAACCCGACCGATTGGATGTGGTCTTGGATGAACTTGCCCGGATCACGCCCCGGATCGGCTTCTTCAGCATCCATACCGGGCCGGCAGGCAAGGTCCTGACCGACGGCCGAAACGCACACTTGATCCAGCAGCCCGCTCGATGGTGGCTCCCGAAGCTCTGCGAGCGGTTCCACATCCACCAGCTCCAGCACCATCGGACGATGGGCCAAGGGTTCTGGGTCGTCGTCAGCCGCGCTTAGACGCTTGCACTCAAAGCCGGCGCGCCACCGCCGCGACCAGGCGCGCGAGCGCTTGCGGCGACTGCAGCAGGAACAGCGACGGCTCGACGAGCTCGAGCTCCATCACCACCGGCACGCCGTCCGTGCCGGGCGCGACATCGACCCGCGCGTAGAGCATCTCATCACCGAATCCGGCGAGCGCAGCCGTGCCCGTGGCGAGCTCCGCCGCCGAGATGGGCAGCGCATCCGACACCTGTTCGACACCCCCCGCGAACCGCGGGGTCTTGCGCACCGCGTGCGTGAACACGCCGTCGACCCACACCAGCGCGCGCTCACCGTGGCCCTCGACCGAGGGCAGATAGGGCTGCACCAGCACATCGCGCTCCGCCACCAGGCGGGCGCACAAAGCATCGCTTTCGCGCGGGCCGGCCTGCAGCCGATGCGTCTCGAAGGACGCTGCGCCGACCTCCGGTTTCACGACCACATCGCGCCAGCCGCGCTCCGCCGCCACCGCCGACAGCGTGCGCGCATCGCCGCGCGGCAGCAGCACCGTCGGCGTCACCGGCACGCCGCGCGCCTCGAGCTCGAGGAGATACCGCTTGCGCAGGCTCCAGCGCAGCACCTCAGGCGGGTTCCAGAGCGGCGCCGCGGCAGCGGCGCGGTCGATCCAGGCGTCGAAATCTTCGAGCGCGTGGATGTAGTCCCAGGTCGATCGCACCAGCGTCGGGGTCGGCGCACGCCACGCGTCGGGATGCTGCCACGCCACCATCTCCGCTGCGATGCCTGCGTCACGGAAGGCGTCGAGCAACAGATCCTCGTCCGGATCGACCTCCGGCAGCGGACGGCAGGTCGCGATGCGCAGCCGGCGCGCCGAGTTCATGCCGCGCTCCCGGCGATGCTTCCGCGCCGCAGCAACAGCAGGCCGAACAGCATGATGCCGGCGTTGACCGCGCCGATGAGGAAGAACGGCGCGCCCTTGCCTACGAGGTCGAAGAGCGTACCGCCGAAGATGTTGGTGAACAGGATGCCTGCGGACGCGCAGATGCCGGCGAGCCCGAACACCGCGCCGCGCACCGCGGGCGGCGCCTCCTGTCCGAGCACGGTCTGGCTGGCGAGGATGGCGCAGACCTGCCCGGCACCGAGCAGCGCCGCCACCGGCAGGATCCACGAGCTCAGCGGGTCGCCGACGAAGCCGCCCGCGAAGTAGCCGAGGCCGGCGACCGCCATCGCGATCACACCGACCTTGATGCGATCGATGCGGTCGAGCAGCAGACCGAAGCCGATGGCCACCAGCAGCGCCGCCGCCTGCGCGGTCACATAGGGTATGCGCGCTGCGGACGCCGCTTCGGTCACCGACAGTCCGCGCTCGATGGCCGACTGCTGCAGACGCAGCGTGAAGAAGGTACCTATGACGATGCGGTCGGCGAAGGAAACGAACTGCAGCATGAAGGCGAACCAGATGCGCGGATTGCGGCGTGCCGCGGCGACGCCCTCCTGCATCAGCGCGCGCAACGGCGGACGCGCCTCGCGCTCGGCAGGCGCCCCGGGCCGCAGCCC
>CANHFH010000197.1 GCA_947459825.1 Pseudomonadota bacterium
AGGATGACCCATGCCCAAACCCCGCACGCGGTCTTTCGACACCAGCGACTTCCTCGACGATGACGAGATCATCGCTGAGTACCTCACCGCAGCGCTCGAGGAGTCCGACCCCGATGTCTTCCTGACCGCGATCGGGCAGGTGGCCAAAGCCCGGGGTATGGCCCGCATCGCCGACCGCACCGGCCTCGGCCGCGAGAGCCTATACAAGGCACTCGCACCCGGCGCCAAACCGCGCTACGACACCGTGCTCAAGGTGCTGCAGAGCTTGGGTGTGAAGTTAGTGCTGAAGGCGGTGTGAACAAGAACGCGACGCGCTCTGGTACGAGCCGAAGCCGGCTTGGCGGACTCGGCAGCCGAGAGGGACAGTCCACGAGCACCTCTGTACCATCAGAGAGCCCAAGCCGATAGCGACCCGCCGCGCCGGGAGCACAGGCCGATGCAAGCGCCGTCTGCGCCGTCTTCGGACGCGCGATAGCCGCTACGCCCTCGATGCTCACCACCTCACCGCGGGTCGGCCAACTGCGGCACTGCTGCCCGTCGACGGCGACAATCTCCACCCGATCGGGCGCCGGCGATACGCTGATGTTGTTGCAATCAGCCCGCATCAACTCTCCCAGCCAAAACGACGCGGCCATCCACGAGGCGCGCCGTGGTGAGCCTGTGGCCGTATCCTCGAGCGGCTCGTCCTGCGCCCAGCCCTTGTCGCGGTACGCTGCGGCGAGCGCCGTCGTGAACGAGGGTGCATCGAGCACCCGAGCGAAACCCGCGCCGGCCCAGGCCGCGACGCCATCGGGGGTGAGTACGGAGTTCTTCGGGAACAGATCCGCGAGCTCCCGAAATGCCATGCCTTGCGGGCGCCGCAGTCCTTGCGCGAGCGCCATCAGGCTCATGCCGCAGGGATACATGGCGGGTGGATACCCGCGCCAGTCGCGCAACTTGGGAGGCAACGAGGTCGCCATCTGCAGGCAGCTATTGAGCGCGGCTTCGAGCTCCGACCGCGCACCGTCGAGGCTCGCACCCTGCGCTACTCCGAGCCGCAACGCCCACCATTCGGCATTGCCCTCCCCGAGCCACGACGCCTGCGGGTCGCTCTGCCGGACGCCGGCATCCCACCAATGGGTCGCCTCATGGCGCACGAATCGCTGGATCTGACCACGGACGCCCGGTCGATCCGCGCCGCTGCCGATGATGTTCAGCGTCATGCTGCGACCGCCGCTGACATTGCCGATGAAGCGGTCGCCGGAAATCTGCACCATCATCACGCCGACAGGGCCGCCGGGTCCCTCGCCGAAAGCGTCGGTGAGCAGATCGATCGTATCTTTGAGCGTTGCCTCGACGGTGTCCACCACCGCTGCGGGCAGTCGGGCGTCGAACACCAAGCGCCAGCCACCCGGCAACGCACGCGAGGGCGCACGGCCGAGGTAGATCGTCTGGTGATGGCCAAGTGACGGACGCGCAGTATCTTCCTGATCATCCGGCGCGAGAGCGGCGGTGACCTCGTCGGCCTTGAGCGCCCAATGCACCGCCCGACCGGTCCATCGTCCCTGCCAGAGCACGTGCCCCCGCGGCGGCGGGATCAGCGTCACCCGCAATCCGTGTCCCGCCACGGCGGTGAGCCAATAGCCCACATAACTGACGACGCCTCCATCGCTTGCGGAGTCACCCAACGGTTGCGCCGGTTCGTAGTGTGCCTGCGCTCCAAGGGTGGCGAGCGCGACGCGCACCCGGGCTTCGGTGCAGCCCTGACGCAGCTGCAGCATGCCGGGCTTCAAGATCGTGCAATCATCCGCCGCCTGCGCTTGCTGCGCCCACCACGCCTGTACCGCCTCGACTTGCCCTAAAAGCGGCAACTCCCGTACACCTCGCGGCGCTTGGTAGCGCAGTTCCAGCGACTTGGCGTCGTCCGACAAATGCGCTTCGATCCGCACCACACCGGCCTGCACCGATGTGGCGAGCATCAAAGTAGCGATCGTCGAGAAAAACAGTCTCATGTCTCCACCGATCTCCAGCCGTGCAGCATATCAAGGTGGACAGCGGGGGTTTTGGCTCCTGTCCTTGCAAGGTGATGGTGCAGGCCGCGCACCTCCGCCCCTTCGCCGAGGCCGGCGACGACGACCCGCGCTACGGCATCGCGCTCAACCCCAAGCAGCTGCAGTAGGACCGACCGCGCGTATCTACATGAACGCACCCGATTTCCCGCTCGCTGGAGGGGGTGGGGAGGGGGGAGGATGGGCCACCACCCGCCTCCCGCATTGACGTCCATACGGCAGTGCCGTACATTCGCGATGTACACATTCATCGAGACCAAGCTGTTCTCCCGGCTGATCGTCGACTACATGACCGACGACGACTACGCCGCGCTCCAGTGCCATCTCGCGGTGCATCCCGAATCCGGCGACGTCATCCAAGGATCCGGCGGCGTGCGGAAGATGCGATGGGCTGGCACGGGCCGCGGCAAGCGCGGTGGGCTGCGGGTCATCTACTACCTCCGCACGCAGCAAGGGCAGATTTGGCTCCTGACGGTGTACCCGAAGAACGTCCGCGACTCGATCCCGGTATCCACGCTCAGAAAGATCAAAGAGGAACTGGATGGCTCGCCCTAGGCAGATCGGCACCGAGATTCTCGAGGGGCTGCGCGAACTCAAGCGCGGCGAGACCGGTCGCGTCACGACGGTCCCGGCCATCTCCGCCATCCGCGAACGTACCGGTCTCTCGCAGTCGCAGTTCGCGCGCCTGCTCGGCGTCTCGGTGCGCACGCTGCAGGACTGGGAACAGGGGCGCCGCGCGCCGTCCGGTGCTGCGCGCACCCTGCTGCTCGTCGCAGCCAAACATCCGAAGGCGCTGCTCGAGGTGGTGTGACATCGCTGGCACTGCTCTCGTGATGGAGAAAGCGCGGAAGCAGCCACAACGGGTCCTGGTGTCTCCGATATGAACCCCGGGGCACGACCGTCCGTTGACCGGGTGTAGCCTTGTGGCTACACTCCTAGCGGCAAAGCTCGACGCCCCGCGTCATCTGACAAGTAGGGCGCAGATAGTCACCATGCACAGAACCAAGACCACGCCCTACGACGTCGCCGACCACCTGCGCACACCGCGCGAGATGGCCGCCTACCT
>CANHFH010000198.1 GCA_947459825.1 Pseudomonadota bacterium
GCCGAAGCAGAGGATCAGGCAGGGAGTTTCGTCTGACTCGGCGGGCTGACGCCCGCCTCGTTCAGACGACCTGACCAACGGGAGGGTGGATCAGTTTTCAATCGGCGAACAGAACGAAAGGTGGGTCAGATTTAAATCGGCGTTGACAGTCATCGTCGAATTCGTCGATCTCAACGCGGATGGCCAGGTCGACCACATCATCCCGGGGTCCAAATTCATACCCGAGGTGGTCGTTTTCGCCCCGGGAGCGCAAGCGAACAAAGGCCGCCCTCAGGGAATCAAGGTCCTGACTCCGGAACTCATTGGAACCGTGGCACAGCTCCGCAACTGGATGAGCGACGGAACCTATTTCAACAGAGTGGCAGAACCAATTGACAGGACGCAGGAGGGTTGTTATCGCGGGCCGGACGGCATGCCGGTATGCAATTGGCCGGGGTTTTGGCGCAACTACCCTCATCAGCGGCCTCCTGGCGGCCCCGCAAGCCCGGACTGGCAAAACCCGCCTGGGCGTGATAAGCCTCAAGGTCATAACCCAGAGCCGCAGAACCGCCCGTGGACCAGCCAGCAAGTCACCGCAATCGTTATTGCGGGCTACATCGAGACGACCCTCACCGCGGATACGGCGTCGCTCGCTGACCTCCGGAAACTATCGGATCTTTTTAAACATGAGTTCGGGGTCCCGATGTTCGGGTTCGACAGCTCGGGAGCATGGAGCGAGCCGAAGTACCGTGATGATTTTCCGCACCCGTGCTCCAAAACATCCATTCCCCTCCCCCCCCCGGTTGGCTTCGGCACGGGCGGGGAGATTTTGTTTCAACGCCGGTTCAGAGCGGCTTATGCATAAAGTGGTTAATCACCAGTTTTTTGGAGGCATTGGGAAACGGCGTGTTTAACCGGTACGGAATCCCTGTGCCAGGGAGCGGACACGATTATTTCACTGACAACCCCATATGCACGCCGGGAGAGCCGGGTTGCTCGTTGGAAAATGTCGCCTGCTGGGGTCGCGTCTTCCACGCGCCGGGAAAGATCGGCGGTTACGGGCGGCAGGTAAGACACGGTGAGGTTTCCTATCTGACGGGTAGTCCGTTTCAGTTCTTTAGTCTTGAAGGTAGAAATCCGATCAAGACAGCAGTCGGAGCGCAGGGGGGATTGCATCCGAATGCGATCGCTCAAATCACTCTTCCGGGTCACTGGATGCACGGATCGGTCGGAGTGCCCCCGACACTCCCCTGGCCATATTGTCCAAGAGCCGTAGCAAACGCCGGTCGAGGCGCACCTCCGTATTGCAATCAGGTTCATCGCGAGCCCTATAGCGGTTTCGACGGCCGTATTTGGATGTACACTCGTGGTACCGGTTTCAATGCGTTTGATTTCATCAACGCGACACTCGGTCGCGGATTAATGGACGCGCTAGATCAAGAGATGCGGGAATCGTTCCGCAACAAAGGTGGTTTTTGTCCTTCCTGATCGGTGATCCACCTGGCTATATCGTCTCCGCTGCGGCGTGGACGTTGATGTTGTTGATGTTCCTCTGGAAGCTTCCCTGGGCTCGTCATAGCCGACTTCGGCTGATGTGTTTTGCGATGGCGCTGCTGACGCCGGTAGCCGTGTCGGTGACGGGCCCCACTCCGACATTGCCGTTGCCGATGATGCTGCTGTGGAACGTCGGCAGTGCACTCCACCCCGTTCTGACAGGAGCCGACGCGGCGCCGTCGTCTTGGCTCGGAGCCTTGTTCGAGTTGGCGGCGTTTTCGGTGATCTTGGCGTTCGCATCATTGATGGCCGGCGCTGTGATGCTGCTGTTCCCGACCCTTGCGTTATCTTTCTGGTGGGGCAGGGATGACGCCGCGACGGCGCCCACCGCGCGCAACGACCACGACCCGTTGATGGCTCTGCTGTTGCTTGCTGTGCTCCCGCTGCTCGCGTACCACACGGGGCTCGTGCCTTGGGATCAGCCGACACACGATTCCGAATCCGTACCGACCGCCATCACGCTCTACCTTTTGTTTTTGGCCGGAGGGCTGGCGTATCTCGCGACGTTGGCCACGCTGCGTCGACACCCGTCGTGCCACACACCGATCAAGCGGTCGCTGACGGCGCTCGCCGCGTTCGTGGTGTGCCGCTCGGCCGTCGCCCTCTTCGTCTTGGGTGTCTGGCCGCTCGGTCTGCAGCCACGACTGCTTTTTGATCAGCACGCCCCTCATGCTCAGATCCTCAGGGCGATCGACGACGACGCCACCGGTTCCGTTTAGCGCCACCCTCCGGCATATTGCGCCGGTGACGACACGCGCTCCCTCCGCCCGCCCCCGCCTGTTCGTGATCGCCGCGCCCTCGGGCGCGGGCAAGACCAGCCTCGTGCGCGAACTGCTCGCGCGCGAGCCGAACCTGCGCGTCTGCGTCTCTCACACCACGCGCAAGCAGCGGCCGAACGAGGTCGACGGCCGCGACTACCACTTCGTCACGGTGCCCGCGTTCGAGGCCTTGGTCGCCGCCGACGGCTTCCTCGAATGGGCCAAGGTCTTCGACAACTACTACGGCACGAGCCGCGGTGCGCTCGCGGCCGCCTTCGGCGCCGGCCACGACGTCATCCTCGAGATCGACTGGCAGGGCGCACAGCAGGTGCGCGAGCGCACCCACGACCATGTGACGGGTCTGCCCGGCTGCACCGGCATCTTCATCCTGCCGCCCTCGCGCGCGGCGTTGGCGCAGCGCCTGCGCGGCCGCGGCACCGATGACGCGGCGGTGATCGCCCGGCGGCTCGCCGACGCGGTGGATGACATGACCCACCACGCGGAGTTCGACTTCGTGGTCGTCAACGACGACTTCGGACAGGCGGTCGCCGAGCTGCAGGAGATCCTCGCCGGACGCGGCGATGCGCTCCGCAGCGGGCGCAGGGCGCTCGCGCCGCTGCTGGCGGACCTGCTGGCGGCCCCCTCGGCGGCCCCGTCGGGTGGCGGAGAACCCCCTCCTCGGCTATGATGGACGACCTCGTCCGATAGCCCCGAAAGGCGCATCCCATGGCTCGCATCACCGTCGAAGACTGCCTCCAGAACGTCGACAACATCTTCC
>CANHFH010000199.1 GCA_947459825.1 Pseudomonadota bacterium
AGCCGCCCCGCAGCTCCGCGAGCTGCTGCCACAGGTCGCTCAGGTGCTCCTGCCAGAAGCGCGGGCTCGTGAACCACGGGAATGCGCGGGGGAACGCCGGGTCATCCCAACGCGCCGCGATCCACGCCGCGTGGTGCACCATGCGCAGCGCGCGCAGCGGTTCGACGAGATCGCGCTCGTGCTCCTCGATGTCGTGGAACTGGCGGTAGCCGCCCACGAGCTCCCGCCACTGCCCCTCGCGCTCGTCCTGCGACCCCGAGAGGAACATCCAAAGATCCTGGATGCGCGGCCCGGTCATGCAGTCGTCGAGGTCCACGAACACCGGCCCCTGCTCGTTCCACAGGATGTTGCCGAGATGGCAGTCGCCGTGCAGACGGATGCGCGACACGGGCCCGACCGCATCGATCGCCTCGTCCGCCGCCTCGAGCAGCGCGCCGGAGACCTCTTCGTACTTGTCGGCCATGGTGTCTTCGAGCAGCGGCGACGCCAACAACGCATCGCGCGCCTGCCAGCCGAGCCGCTCGCTGGTGAGCGCCACCCGGTGCTGGAAGCGCTGCCGCGCGCCGATGGCATGCATGCGCCCGAGGGTGCGACCGATGAGCTCCAAAGACCCGCGCGCGTCGATCTCCACCGCGCGCGCCGCGAGCCGCGGGAACACGGCGTAACGCAGCCCCGCATGACGGGACAAGGTTGCGCCCTCGAAGACGATCGGCGCCGCCACCGGCAGGTCCGCGGCGGCGAGCTCGGCCGTGAACGAGTGCTCCTCGAGGATCTGCGCGTCGCTCCAGCGGCCCGGCCGGTAGAACTTCAGCACCAGCATGCCGTGCGAGGACGAGCCCAGCTGATAGACGCGGTTCTCGTAGGAGTTGAGGGCGAACAGCCGACCGTCGCAGTCGATGCCGAGCCGCTCGGCGGCCGCCAGCACCTCGTCGGGGGAGAGCCGCGCGAAGGGTTGCCCATCGGGCGTCGAGGTCATGGGGCACTCTAGCACGCGACGCCCGACACCCCTGTCCCGCGGTAAGATTCGGCGGTCGCAGCCGCTCCGAGCCTCCATGCCCCTGCTCATCGACCGTCCCGTCTTCATCATGGCCGCCCCACGCTCCTGCAGCACCTTGCTGTTCGAGACGATGTCGCGCAGCGCGCATCTCTGGTCCATCGGCGACGAGAGCCATCAGCTCATCGAGCAGTTCCCGCCGCTTAACCCGCTGGCCGAAGCCGATTCGAACCGGGTGACGGCCGAGCCCTTGCAGGGCGCGATCGGCGAAGAGCTGGGACGCAGCCTGCGCCGCGCGTTCGCCCTGAACCTGCGCGACCGCGACGGCGCGCGTCCGCCGCCCGAGGGGAGCGTACGGTTGCTGGAGAAGACGCCGAAGAACGCGCTGCGGATCCCGTTCCTCGCGGCGCTGTATCCGGACGCGCTGTTCATCCATCTGGTGCGCGACCCCAAGGAGAACATCGCCAGCATCATCGACGCCTGGCGGTCACGGCGGTTCGTCACCTACCCGACCATCGCCACCGCCAACGGCCCCTGGTCGCTGCTGCTGCCGCCCGGTTGGCGTGATCAACTCCAAGCGCCGCTGCCGGAGGTGGCCGCCTTCCAGTGGCGGTCCGCGAACCAGCACATCCTCGACGACCTCGCCACGATCCCGCGCGAGCGGCGCTGCACCGTGAACGCCTCGGAGCTGCTCGCGGATCCGCGGGCGCTGGCGGAGCGCCTGTGCCGCTTCATCGACATCCCGATGGACGACAAGTTCGCGACGGGATTGCTGCAGCCGTTGCCGCTGTCCATGTATACGCTGCACGCGCCGCAAGCCGACAAATGGCGACGGCATGGCGGTTCGATGCACCGCCTGTGGCCGCAGATCTCGCCGCTCATCCATCGGCTGAACGCCGCGCTCGACGCCGGGACGCCGCCGCTCGATGCGGACGCTCCCCCGGCCGATGCCGTCGATGCATCGCCCGAGGAGATCGAGCAGACCTACGACCTGCACAGCGAGATGGGCGATGTCGGCCGCAACTCACCCTGCCCCTGCGGGTCCGGCCGGCGCTTCAAGGCCTGCCATGGGAAGCTGACATGAAGCTCGAGGCGCCGTTCATCAAGCTGCCGTTGCGGTTCGATGCCGAACGGCTCGCCCACGAGCTGTCGCTGCTCGAATCCGTACCGTGGCGCCAGCACCCCGACAAGACCGACGGCAACTCCGCGCTGCCGCTGATCTCGGCCGACGGCGGCGACAACGACGACGCCACAGGCGACATGCGCCCCACCCCGCACCTCGAGCACTCGCCCTACCTGAGACAGGTGATCGCGAGCTTCGACGAGGTGTTCGGCCGCTCGCGGCTGATGCGGCTCGCTCCGGGATGCGATGTGAGCGAGCATGTCGATGTGCACCACCACTGGTTCAACCGGGTGCGCGTCCATGTGCCCGTGGTGACCAACCCCGATGTGACCTTCCACTGCGGCGGCCAGCATCGGCACATGGCGGCCGGCGAATGCTGGATCTTCGACACCTGGCGGCTGCACCGCGTCGAGAACCGTGGACAGCGCTCACGCACGCATCTCGTGATCGACACCGCGGGTTCCTCGCGCTTCTGGGAGATGGCTTCGCAGGCGCTGGCCGCGGAGCGCGCGGGACGACCGCTCGAACCCCGCTTCGTCCCGTACATCGAGGGCCTGCAGGCGCAGGTCCGCACCGAGCGCTACAGCCAGCAGACCGTGATGTCCCCGGGCGAGGTCGACCACCTCGTCGGCGACCTCATCCGCGACCTCTCGGCACGGCCGGACAACGACCCCGCGCAAGCCGCGGAGTACCGGCGCGTGCTGTCCGGCTTCTGCAAGGACTGGCGGGCGCTCTGGTACCAGTACGGCATCCAGGAAGCCGGCTGGCTGCAGTACGACGCCCTGCTGAAGGCCACGCTCGCAGCCTTGCCGGACGGCGATCCGCCCGTCCTCGGCGCCGATAACGGCGTCGAGGCGAAGCGCATCTTCCTCGAGCGTGTGGGCTATGCGGCCGTGCTGCCCCGCGTGCACCA
>CANHFH010000200.1 GCA_947459825.1 Pseudomonadota bacterium
AGACCGGTCGGTGAGTGCTCGCTCTGCACGAAGTGCACATCGACCTTCGGCGTCACCGCCATGCGCGGCAGCGGGTAGCGGTCGAAGTTCGTCTGCTGCGCAGCGCCACCCTCGATGGTGACCTCGAGCGCCAGGGTGCCGACCGCATCGACCACGCTGCCCTCGCACTGGTTCTCGGCGGCCGAGAGGTTGATCACCGGACCGACATCGGCGGCGACGGTCACCTTGTGCACCGTGACCTTCTTGGACGCATCGACGCTGACCTCGGCGACCTCGGCGATGTGACCGAGGTGGCTGAAGTAGAACGCGAGACCGTGGTGGTGGCCCTTCGGCAAGCGCTTGCCCCAGCCGGCCTTCTCCGCGGCGAGCTTGATCACACCGATCGCGCGGTCGGGATCGAGCCCGCGGTTGGGCGCCGCGCCCGTGCCGGACTTACGATCGAACAGCTCGACCAGAAACTCCACATGGTCGCGTCCGGCGGCGACGGCGACCTCGTGCAAGAACGACTGCTGCACCCACGCCATCGTGCTCGCACCCGGCGCGCGCCACCAGACCACCGGCGTCGACAGCGGCAAGAACGACTGCGAGGCGCGGTAGTCGTCGACATAGTCCGCGGGGAACTCATTCGGCGAGATGCCGCCGCCCTTCGAGACCTTGCCCGACGCCGTGTCCTTGAAGGTGACCATGTGGGCATCGAACGCGGCGAGCTTGCCCTGCGCATCGATACCCGCTCGATATCCCATGAAGCCGCCGACACGGTAAGCGTCGTGGCGCATGTCGTCCTCGCGGGTCCACACGACCTGCACCGGGCCGTCGACCTTGCGCGAGAGGTGAGCGGCCTCGCAGACGAAATCGTTCATCAGACGGCGACCGAAACCGCCGCCGACGCGCATCTGGTTGAGCTTGACCTTGTCCGCAGGGACACCGGCGGCCGCAGCGACCAGCGCCGGGTCCGGCAGCTGCATCGGGGCCCAAAGTTCGACCGCGCGGTCCTTGAACCACGCGACCGTGTTCTGCGGCTCGAGCTGCGCGTGCGAGACGAAGCCGAACCGGTAGAAGGCCTCGACGGTCTTGGTCTTGCCCTCGCCTGCGGCCAGCGCCTTGTCCACATCGCCCTTCGCCTTGACGACCGTCTCGCCCTGCGTCTTCGACGCCAACACGCCGGCCTGCTTCACGAAATCCGTCCAGCTGTCCTTCGAGGCGGTGCCGGTATCCCACTCCACCTTCAGCGCCTTGCGCGCGGAGAGCACCGCCCAGGTGTTCTTGCCGATGATCGCGACGCCGGGCAACACACCCGTCTTCATCACATCCGCGACCGGCGGCGTGCCTTCGACGATGAACGCGTCGAGGATACCCGGCAGCTTCTTGATCTCATCGGCGTTGAAGCTCTTGGCCTTGCCGCCGACCGCGGGGCATTTCTCGATGCTCGCGTACTTCATCCCCGGCAGCTGCACATCGAGCGCGAACAGCGGCTGGCCCCGGACGAGCGCCGCGTTGTCGACGCCCGTGAAGCGCTTGCCGATGAGCTTGTAGTCCTTGCGTGCCTTGAGCTTGAGCGCCTGGATGTCGGGCACCGGCAGCGCGGCGGCGGCTGTCGCCAACGACCCGTAGCTGGCTTTCCGGCCGCTCGCAGCGTGGATCACCGTGCTGTCTGCGGTGGTGAGCTCGCCGACCGGTACGCCCCATCGCTGTGCCGCGGCCGCGATGAGCATCGCTCGCGCGCCGGCGCCGGCGTAGCGCAGCTCGTCCCAGCCGCGCGGGATCGACATCGAGCCACCGGCGATCTGCGTGCCGTACACGGCCGCGTTGACCTCGGCCTGCTCGACGGTGACATCGGACCACTTCGCGTCGAGCTCTTCGGCGAGGATCACGCCGAAGCCGGTCTTGATGCCCTGCCCGATCTCCGGGTTCTTCGAGATGAGCGTGATCTTGCCGTCCGGCGCGATGCGCACGAACGCGCCGGGCGCGAACGGTCGCGGCGGCGGACCCGACTGCGCCTGCGCGAGGTTCGGCATACCCATGGACAGCCCCAGCACGAGACCGCCCGCGGCCCCGCCCGCCACCTTGATGAAGCCGCGACGGCTCAGATTGGGGAGCATCCCGGGGGCGACATCCGCGCCCGCGCCCGCGACGGCGCCGAGCATCATCTGGTTGAACTGCTCGCCGTCCATCACGCTTTCCCCTTGCCAGCCTGGGCGGCGGCCTTGATCGCCTTCTTGATCCGACCGTAGGTGCCGCAGCGGCAGATGTTGCCGGCCATGGCGCTGTCGATCTGCGCGTCGGTCGGGGCGGGGTTGGTCGCGAGCAGCGCCGTGGCCGACATCAGTTGTCCCGACTGGCAGTACCCGCACTGCGCGACATCGTGGTCGATCCAGGCCTGCTGCAGCGCGGAGAGCTGTTCGCCCTCGGCCAAGCCCTCCACCGTGGTGACCTTCATCCCGGAGACCGCGCTGACCGGGATCTGACAGGAACGGACGGGCTGACCATCGAGGTGCACGGTACAGGCGCCGCACTGCGCGATGCCGCAGCCGAACTTGGTGCCGACGAGCTTGAGCTCATCGCGCAGCACCCAGAGCAGCGGCGTGTCTTCCGCCACCCCGTCGATCGTCAGTTCCTTGCCGTTGACTTGGAGTCGCATCATGGTCGCTCACCCAGCTTGGGTTGAAGGTCGGATCCCCGCCCCCCGATTCTGCCTGACCGCCGAGCTGCAAGCATCATCGACGGCGTCTATCGGAGGCATCGGAACTGACGATTGGAACTATAGGCTGCGGGAAGGCAATCTGCGCCCGCGTCGCAGGAGCGCGACGCCTCATCCCCCCGTTCCATCCATCGCCAGGAAGCCACATGTCCCTCATCAACACCGTCATCAAGCCGTTCAAGGCCACCGCCTACCACAACGGCAAGTTCGTCGAAGTCACCGACCAGACCCTCAAGGGCAAGTGGTCCGTGGTGTTCTTCTATCCCGCCGACTTCACCTTCGTCTGCCCGACCGAGCTCGGCGACCTCGCCGACCACTACGCCA